>JANNLB010000005.1:0-20939 GCA_031396605.1 Geobacter sp.
GCGCGGCTGGCGGCGCGAAGGGAACAGGTTGCATGACGACAAAACGCTCTTTCAGGGTTGTCTGGACGAGAACTGCAGAGGATGACCTGGATGGCATTGTTGATTTCATAGCCGATGACAGTGTTGATGCGGCGCTGGCTGTTTTTACCCGGATTCGAGAGCGTGCCTCGACCCTGTACAATTTCCCCAATAAGGGGAGGGTCGTGCCGGAACTCCATCAACACGGCATAGTTCAATCTCTGTGGGTAAATTCCCCGCCCCTTGGGGCGATTTAAGCATCAGATAAGGTTGCAGATACCCCGTCCGCTTGCGGCGGGGTGGTTAATTCCGCTCAAGACGGTGCGAGCCAGGGTAAACGCAAACGATGTGCTGATTCAGCCTGATGCACTGCAAGATGCGCAGAATGATTTCAATTGGTCTGGTGTGGAAATAAAACAAGCCCTTCTGAAGCTAAACGACAAAAATTATTACGACAACAAACTAAAGAATCACTACTACGACGCCAAACCACATGAAAGCTACCCGGCTGAAAACACATACATAGATTATTACAGAGCACATAATCTGTTGGATGGCGAAAGTGTATATACCCACTTTTACATCAGAGAACACAAAACGACTGTAATAATAAATAGTTTCAAGGAATTATACAATGTCCCGGAAGACTAAATGTGAATACTGTGATGGCTCCGTTACGAAGGTAAAAGGTATATTGCCATTCAAGAGCAAAGCCCTTGGGGCTGTTACTGTTCCTGAAATTGAGCAGCATAAATGCTCCAAGTGTGGCAATACGGTAATATCGCTGGATGAAGCGGATAAGGTTACTGAATTCATAAGAATCAAAGAGCAGGAAATTATCAATAACCTGCCAGCTTGTGATTTCATATCCCTGAACCAGGCAGCTGAACGACTCGGCATAACCAAACAGGCATTCAGTAAGCATCCGCGTATTAAACGCGGCTTTATCTATTCCATAATTATCGACAACAAGAAATATTTCTACAAACGGTCTGTTGAAGCTTTCAAGGAAACAAAGGATGGCAGGGTATCTTTAAGCTATTCGTCCATTATCAACCAGATTGATGTAAGCGTGAAAGCAGATCAAATAAATGACCCCACACCCTGATGAATAATACTGACTGCCCGATGTGCCGCCGCTGGGATGCGGACGCAGACCTACGGATCATCGAACTGCCGCACTCCTACGTAATACTCAGCCGGGACCAGTTTTTCCCCGGCTATACGTTGTTGTTTACCAAAAATCATGTTACCGAACTGTTCCATCTTGATCGTGACCTTCGCAGCGCATTGATGGAGGAGGTGTCTCTCGTGGCAGAGGCGCTTTTCTCCGTATATAAACCTGCCAAGATCAATTATGAACTGTTAGGGAACATGGTGCCGCATATCCACTGGCACATCGTGCCGCGTTTTTCGTCTGAACTACTTTGGCCGCGCCCGATCTGGGCCGAGCCTCATGAAGAACTGTTGCTGCCGCCTGATGAATACCGGCAGCGTATAGAAACTATCCGGAGTACCCTGATATGATCCGCCCTTTTCTCCATACGCTTAACAACGGTCTGCGGGTCGTCTGTGTCGAAATGCCGCATCTTCACGCCGCCGAACTTGCGATCTACCTCAAAGTCGGCGGTCGCAACGATCCGCCCGGACGGGAAGGGCTTTCCCATTTTCTGGAGCATGTCCTGTTTCGGGGAACTGCCGAATTCCCCTCGTCATTGGCAATCGAGTCGGCTTTCGAGATTATCGGCGGCGCCCCGAACGCTGCCACAGATGCAGAATCGACCTACTATTATTCACGGATACATCCGGACAGTGTCAAACGCGGCATGGAAATATTTGCTTCAATGTTGACGAAGCCGCTTCTGAGCGGGCTAGAAATAGAAAAACGGATTATCGCCGAGGAAGCGAGGGAGGATCTTAACGAGCAGGGGGCGGAGGTCAATCCGGACACCATCGTCAGCCGGATGCTCTGGCCGCGACACCCGTTGGGAATGCCGACCATCGGCACACTCGCAAGCATCGCCGCAATCGAACGGGGCGACCTCGAAAAACATCTGAAAAACTATTATGTCCCTGCAAATGCGGTTCTGGTTGTGTCCGGGCCGGTCAAAAGCAAAGACGTCCGGGCCGCTGCGCGTGAGTGCTTTGGACAGTGGCCTGATGAGCGCCGTCCGTCAGCATCCCTGGTGACGCTTCGGCACTTTTCACCGCAGATCCGCTGTGTCCAGGATTCTGACAGCCAGATGAATCTGCAGCTGGCGTTCCTCGGCTTTGCCCGCGATGATCGCCGGTTTATGGCACTGCGCTTTTTACGACGAATTCTTGCCGGTGGCGGCAGCTCCCGCCTCCATTTACGCTTGCGGGAGGAGCTCGGCATCATTTATTCCGTGGACGGCGCAATCGGCGCCTATGACGAAACCGGCTGTCTGGCCTTTGATCTCTCAACGGCTCCGGATACTTTGATACACGCTATTGAAGCAGCGTTTGAGGAACTGATCCGCATATCCGTTACTCCGGTTCCTGAAGACGAACTGGAGCGGATTCGCAATTCCTATATTTTTGATCTCGAGTTCAGCCGCGATTCGGCCTACGAAATGGGTGGACGATATGGCTGGGGCGAGTTGATGGGGGTTGTGCGGAGCATAGAGGAAGATCAGAACGAAGCACGCCGGATCACTGCTGCCGGTCTTCAGGAAACCGCCCGTGCCCTGTTGGCCCCGGAAAATCTGCGCCTGGTAGCGGTAGGACCGTGGAAGCGCGGCATGAAGAAACAGCTGAAGGAACTGGTGTGCAACTATGAAAAGCGGTTTACTCGTTAATACGCCGCTTCCAGAACGGTCATCTTGATCCGGCCGATGATGGCAATGATCGGCGCAATATCTTCCGGAAGATGCCCTGCAAGCAGCTTGAGATGGGTGGGGTCGGCCGGAAGCTGATTGTAGGTCGGATCAACCGAAACCCAGCGATCTTCAATGAAACTTTCGGCCCAACTGTGATAGAGAAAACCGGTCCCTTCCAGATAAACCAGACCGGAAACAAAACGGGTCGGAATGCCGGCAGCCCTTGCCAGTGCGGTGTAGAGACGTGCGTGCGTCTGACAGTTACCGATCTTCGACTTGAAGCTCTCAACAGCACTTCCGCCATCATCAATAGTGTCTTTCAGCCAATTTGCCGTCCAGGAAACCAGAACTTTGGACAGCTCTTCCTGACTTTTGACCCCCGAAGCAAGAGCTTTGGCCTGAGCCTTGATTTCGGGTGCATCGGATTCAATCTTGACCGCCGGTTTCAACTGCGCGTCTGTCGGTCTCTCTGATGTCGATTCCGGGGAGGTCTGAACAAGCGAGCCGGTTTTGAAGGTAACCCGCCCGTTGCCCAGCTTCTCCACCCGCTGCCCCCCCTCCTGCAGAATCGGCAGAGCATCATTCCATTCGCTGATTTCGACCGCCAGACCGGTCAACTTCTTTGGCTCCTTGATCGGCGGCTCTACACGCACCAGACTGAAGTCATAAATCAGATCCTTCTTGGCAAGCGCCCAATCACTGATGAAAGCGCCAAGAGCTTTGGGTAGTTCCGCCTTTGTTGTTACCAGACCTTCCCGGACCGATTCCTCAAGCGTGTTCCCCTGCCGGTCGACCCAGATGTCATTATTTACAAAGGGATAAAGATTGTTACGAAGCTTGAGAGCGAGGAGCCCATCGGTCGTTTTTTCCTCGCCCATCACAATGATCTGAATATCCTTGATCTTCAACTCCTCAGGATCGAACGCCTGAACTTTATACGACGTACCCGTAACGATAGTACGCATCAGCGGATATAAATTGAGGGCGGGGCCCGGGTATACTTCCCCTTTGAATTTAAGCATTTTGTCGGTTATTTTGCCGTTAGCGTCGCTTTTTATATGGATGGCACTGCCGCTGACCTTGCCGCTGACGTGTGACGATGAACCATTCACGGTCTGCTCGACATCGAATGAACGGAGAGCCAGATTTTTTGAAACGTGGTAGGTTTCACGCATTGAAGCTTCTTTGGAGAAACTCATTACTTTCATCCGGACACTTCCGTTTCCCTCCATCCGGTAGCCGTCCTCCGACCTGTCAATCCGCTGCCTGTAAAATCCTACTCGCTCATTGTTTACATAAATGCCGAACCAGCGTTCAGAGAGCGGCGGGGCATCAATTCGGTCGAATGGAGCAGCGAGGGCGGGAAGGGTACTGCAGAGAACGAGTATGCATGCGGTGAAACAGATGAAATATCTGGTCATCTATAATCCCTTTTACGTGTGTATATGGAAGCCGCAGTCAGGCCGTCTGCGCCGGAATCGGTTGAGGGGATTGCTCACTCCGGATTGTGGAACTCGACCCGGTTTCTGCCATTGGCTTTTGCCCGATACAGGGCGTCGTCAGCCATTTTGATAAACCCGTCGACGGTTGGGGCGTACTCTTTAGAAAAACAGGCAACCCCCAGACTGACGGTAAGGCGGAGTTTGTCAAGCGGAGCATCAAACCTGGTGCCCTGCACCGCCTGACGGATCCGGTCGGCCACAAAAACAGATTCCTTCAGTGTTGAGTCCGGCAGAATAGCTACAAATTCCTCGCCGCCGTATCGCGCGGCACAGTCATAGTTACGCAATTCTTTCCGCAAAAGCAAAGCCACGTTCTGCAGTACGGCATCCCCCTGCTGGTGGCCATAATCATCATTAACCAACTTGAAATGGTCGATGTCAAGCAAGATCAGTGACAGAGTGCCACCCTTGCGGATGCTGCGCTGCACCTCTTTGTCAAGCGCTTCCATCATGTAGCGGCGGTTAAAGAGGCCGGTCAGGTGATCGGTGTTGGAAAGTTCAAGCAGAAGTTCGTTGGAGCGCTTCAGTTCATCCTGTAGTTTTTTGATTTTGAGGTGCACTTTAACCCGTGCAACCAATTCTTCATGGTCAAAAGGTTTGGTGATGTAATCGCTTGCGCCCTGTTCAAGTCCCTTGATCTTTCGCTCCCGATCATTCACTCCGGTCAAAATGATGACAGGGACATCTTGAAAATCCGGCCTCCCTTTAAGCATGCTCAGAAATTTAAAGCCATCAATGCGCGGCATCTCCAGGTCGCACAGGATGATATCCACGGGAGTCGAGAGCAGCTTTTTGAACCCCTCAAGGCCATCCTCCGCTTCAAAATAGCGGGTAAAGAGATTGAACGATTCGAGAGTTCGGATGATCTGTTCCCGGACGGTAACCGAATCATCTATGATTAAAACAGTGGTGGACATAGCGCGGGAGTGTAGCTCAACTCATATCGAAACTCAATTAATAAAACGGTATTCTCCGAGGGATTACGTTTTAAAATCAGAGCAGCGGTTCATGTGCCAGGCGCTTCATCTCAGAAATGGTGGCCGCATAATCAGACGATCCGAACACGGCGCTGCCGGCGACAAAAACATCGGCGCCCGCATGGGAAATCCGGGCAATATTGGCCTGCTTGACGCCGCCATCGATCTCCAGTTCGGCTTCAGAGCCGAGTTGATCGAGCAGAGCCCGCAATGAGTGGATTTTCGGCAGACAGGCATCAATGAAGCTCTGGCCGCCAAACCCGGGGTTTACGGTCATCAGCAGCACCAGATCGAGGTCATCGATAATGTAGTCGAGAACATTCAGTGGGGTGGCCGGATTGAGTGAAACGCCGGCTTTTTTTCCGAAGGATTTGATCAGCTGAATGCTGCGATGCAAATGGTTGGTCGCCTCGGCATGTACGACGATAATATCTGCGCCGGCGGCCGCGAACTCCGGAATATAGCGATCAGGATTCTCGATCATCAGATGCACATCCAGCGGCAGCGATGTAACTTTGCGGGCAGCCTCGACAATCAGCGGCCCGATCGTGATATTGGGGACGAAATGACCATCCATGACGTCGATGTGAATGTAGTCGGCGCCTGCAGCCTCGACGGCCCTGATTTCATCTCCAAGGCGCGAAAAGTCGGCAGACAGGATTGATGGGGCAATTTTTTTCATGCTTGAACTCCCTGATTCTCTATTTTATTCGTCTGATTCGTGCAGCGAAGAAGCCGTCCATGCCGTGCCGGTGGGGCCAGACTCTGAACATTCCGTAAAACGCAATCAACTCACTCCACGCAGGAAAGAGATCGTTCAGATTTTCCAGCACGAACCCGGGATGGTGCAAAAGAAAATCCTCCACAACAAGCTCATTTTCCGCCTCTGAAGTTGAGCAGGTTGAATAGAGCAGAACACCGCCAGGTCTCAATCTGACGGCGGAATTCTTCAGGAGAGTTTTCTGAACCGCAGCCAGGCGGGTGATGTCGCCGGAAAAGAGACGCCATTTCGCTTCAGGATTACGGCGGATTACTCCCAGGCCGGAGCAGGGGGCGTCGAGCAGAATCCGGTCAAAATAGCCGTCCGGAAATGTGTCGGGTTGATGAAGATCGGCAACTGCCGTTGAAACTGAGTTGATGCCGAGACGCCGGGTGCTCTCCTGCACGAGCGTCAATTTTGAACGGGAGATATCAGTTGCAATCAGTTCGCCACGATCATCCATCTGTTGAGCGATGTGACAACTTTTGCCGCCGGGGGCGCAGCAGGCGTCCCAGATCCGTTCTCCCGGTTCGGCGCCCAGCAGCCGACCCGCCAGCTGCGATGCTTCATCCTGTACGGCGAACAGTCCGGCATCAAAACCAGGCAGGGTATTGATGGTGTGTCGTCCCGCAACCGCAATTCCATCAGGCGAGAAGCTGCAGGGGGCGACTTCAATCCCCTGTTTTTCAAACTCCTGCATCAGCTGATCGCGACCGGAACGGAGTGTATTGACTCGCAGCGTCAGCGGTGGCTGCTGTGAAGAAGCCTCTGCCAGCTGCTGAGCCTCGGCAACACCAAGTTGCGCGATCCACTGTTCAACCAGCCACTCCGGCTGAGAATGCCTGGCCGCTATCGCCGCTGCCGGATTAGTAGTTATGTCAGGGAAGCTGATCGAATCACGGCGCCGCAGGTAGTTTCTCAGGACGGCATTAATAAGGCCGCTGGTGCCCGGTGTGATCAGCTTTGCCAGGTTGACCGATTCATTGACGGCAGCCGATTCGGGAATGCGGTCCAGGCAGGTCAGCTGGTACAGGCCGATCCGCAGGATGACCAGCGCCAGCGGATCAAGCTCGATCATCGGTTTTTCAAGCAGTTGCTGAAGGATATGATCCAGTGTCCCCTGACGACGTAGTACGCCGAATACCAATTCGGCGTACAGACCGCGATCAGGCCCGCTCAATACGCCGTTGGAAAGTTCGATGTCGATCAGGCGGTCGGCAAACCCCCCTTCTTTCCTGATGCGGAGGAGGGTTTCGCAAGCTGCTTGACGGGGATTTGCAGAGGAGGCGCCTTTTACGACGCGTCTAATAATCATGTGTCCTCGATATGTCTTCAAGTCGGTGGACACGTTCCGGAATGGGGGGGTGAGTGGAGAAGAGTGCCATCATCCCGCCGCCGGTCAGCGGGTTGACAATGAACATATGAGCGGTGGCGGCATTGGCGTTCATCGGGATCTGCTGGCTCCCCAGCTCCAGCTTCTGCAGAGCCCGGGCAAGAGAAAGAGGATTGCCGCTGATATGGGCTCCGGCGGCGTCAGCGCCGAATTCCCGCGATCGGGAGATGGCCATTTGAACCAGCATGGCGGCGATCGGCGCCAGAATCGCCATCAGGATCATGCCGAACATGCCGCCGCCCCCCTCATCGTCATCACCCCGTCCGCCGAACATGGCCCCCCACTGCGCCATGTGGGCAAGATAGGTGATTGCACCGGCAAAGGTGGCGGCTACAGTGGAGATCAGGATGTCGCGATTCTTGACGTGCCCCAGTTCATGCGCCATGACGCCCGCCAGTTCCTCATCAGTCAGGAGTCGCAAAATGCCGGTGGTGGCAGCGACAGCGGCGTGCTCCGGGTCGCGCCCGGTGGCAAAGGCATTCGGGCTGTCGTCATGAATGACATACACTTTCGGCATCGGCAGAGCGGCCCGCTCTGACAGCTGTCTGACAATGCCGTAGAAGCGAGGATTATCCTGTTCTTCTATCGGCTGTGCTCCATACATCCGGAGCACAATCTTGTCAGAGAACCAGTAGGAGAAAAAGTTCATCCCGCCAGCCAGCAGAAAGGCCATGGCCATGCCCCCCTTGCCGCCGATCGCGCCGCCGATCAGCACCAGCAGCACCGTAAGAAGAGCCATCAGAAATGCAGTTTTTAGTGTGTTCATAGTGACCTCGTAAGTTGATCAATATACCGATCTTGCCGGATAATTCAATAATAGTCACCATTGATTAAAAGCGCAAGTGTGGCGATATCTCCCGCGATATAGTCTTGAAAACAGCTATTTCACTTGCATAGGACTGGTCTAATTGCTATAGTTCCAGACCGTCTAAATCTCGCATAAGAACTGAATTTAATTAATGAATCTTCTGGCTGTCGAAAAACCTGCCCGGTATATGGGGGGCGAAATGGGCTCCATCCGCAAGGATGAGGCCGATCTGCGCTTTGCCCTGGCGTTTCCGGATGTGTATGAAGTCGGCATGAGCCACCTGGGGCTGAAGATTTTGTATCACATGCTGAATGAGGTTGAAGGGATTGCTGCGGAGCGCGTCTTTGCTCCCTGGCCCGACATGGAAGCGCAGATGCTGGCCGCCAATGTCCCACTGGCAACACTTGAAACGGCCACCCCCTTGGCCGCCTGCGATATAATCGGATTCACCCTGCAGTACGAACTATCCTATACCAATATACTGAACATGCTTCATCTGAGCGGTATTCCGCTCCTGGCGTGTGACCGGGATGAATCATTCCCCCTGATTATTGCCGGCGGTCCCTGTGCATATAATCCGGAACCGCTGGCGCCTTTCTTTGATGCTGTACTGCTGGGGGATGGCGAAGAGGCTGTTCTGGAAATCGCCCAAACCGTACGAGAAGCAAAAAAGTTGGACGAGGAAAAAACTCGTCTGCTTGAGCGCCTCTCTGGTATAGTCGGAGTCTATATACCTGCGTTTTTTGAGCCGCAGTATGCTCAAGGCGGTACCCTGTCCGCAATCACCCCCCTCAAGCCCGGCTATACGTCGGTCCGCCGGCGCTTCCTGGCCGATCTCGACGCTGCTTCCTATCCGGATTCTCCTGTCGTTCCGTTTATGAAGACAATCCATGACCGGGTGGCGGTGGAAATAGCCCGTGGCTGCACCCGGGGCTGCCGCTTCTGTCAGGCGGGCTATATTTATCGTCCGCTGCGCGAACGCTCTCCGGAAACGATCCTGAGCATCATAGAAAAATCACTTAAAGCCACCGGTTATGATGAAATATCGCTACTGTCTCTCTCAACCGGTGATTATTCATGCGTTACTCCATTAGTGACCGAGTTGATGGCGCGCTATGCCGAGGACCGAGTGGCTGTGTCGCTCCCTTCGCTGCGGGTCGGGAGCTTGTCGGATGAGCTGATTGAGGAGATTAAGAAGGTTCGCAAGACCGGTTTTACCCTGGCGCCGGAGGCCGGCAGCGACCGGATGCGGCGAGTCATCAACAAGGGCATCACCGAGGCTGATCTGATTGCCGGTGCCGCAGCGATCTACGGGGCCGGGTGGCGCCTGATCAAACTGTACTTCATGATAGGGCTGCCGGGTGAAACGGCTGAAGACGTCGCCCAGATCGCGACATTGGCGCGACAGGTCAAGGATCAGGCCAAGGGAAGCGGCGTTTCAGGTGATGTCAATGTTGCCGTCAGCACATTCGTCCCCAAGGCTCATACGCCATTCCAGTGGGAACCTCAGATCTCGCTACAGGAAACCACTGATCTCCAATATCAGCTCCACTGCGATCTGAAAAAGCGCAAGCTTAAATTCAAATGGCAAGACGCGCCGCTTTCGTTCATGGAAGGGGTCTTTGCCCGCGGCGACCGTCGGCTGGCGCCGGTGCTGATCCGTGCCGTTGAGCTTGGCTGCCGCTTTGACGGCTGGCGGGAGCATTTTTCTCTGGAACGCTGGCTGCAGGCGTTTGCCGATTGCGCTGTCGAGCCGGAATGGTATCTGCGCCGTCGGGAGCTGGATGAGATTCTGCCGTGGGATCACCTCGATTGTGGGGTCACTCGTGAATTTCTGCTGTCTGAACGCGAGAATGCTCTGACGGAAGCAGCAACGAATGATTGTCGTGACGGCAGCTGCAGCGCCTGCGGGGTCTGCGATTTTTCTGTTGTTGCAAACCGGATTTCCGGGAAAGCGAACCTGCCGCCGCGACCGGACGTGCTGTTCGAAGAGCCGGCCGCTGCACGGATGCGCCTCAGATTTTCCAAAACCGGGGTCATGCGCTATCTGAGTCATCTCGAGCTGATTACCGTTTTTACCCGCGCCGTCAGCCGGGGAGGGGTGCCGATACTGTTCTCTCTCGGATTTCACCCGCATCCCCGCTTCTCCTTTGGAACGGCAACTTCCGTGGGTGTGGAGTCACGGGCAGAGTACATGGATATGTTTGTTGCTTCCGGTATTACATCCATTGAGGTGCAGGAACGACTTAACGCGGTGCTGCCGGAAGGATTGCGTATTCTGGCGTCTGAGGAGATTGACGCCAAATCACCATCCATCTCAACCCTGATTGATGCTACCCGCTATCGGATAGCGGTTGACAATGCGACGCCGGAAGAGTTGCTGAAACAATGTGTGCAATTTATGGCACAAGACTCATTTGTCATTCAGCGGACAAAAAAAGGGTTGACCCAGACAGTAGACCTGCGGGGAGAAACCGTCACACTTTTTGCGGATGGTCAGTCTGTTGAACTGGTCGCCCGAAGAGGCAAGCCGGTCGAGTTTGCCCGGGCCATAACCGGTGATGAGACGCTTCAGGGAGATGATATTCAGGTTGAAAAACTGGAAGTTATCTTTACTCTGCCCCGATAAAACGGAATAAGTGCGTTAACGATTTTAAAATTATATATTTCAGGTAAACGGAGAACATCACCATGGGAGCTGAGTTAGTTATTAATGCCGCTTCCCACGAAACCCGCATCGCGCTGATAGAGAACGGCACCATTGCCGAACTGTATATCGAACGGAGCCGCGAAAAGGGAATTGTGGGCAATATTTACAAAGGGCGGGTCATTCGTGTCCTGCCGGGAATGCAGGCCGCCTTTGTGGATATCGGTCTGGAGAAGGCTGCTTTTCTGTATGTCGCCGATGTATTCGACGCAATTGAGGAGTATGAATCGCTGCTGGATGCCGACAGCAAAAAGGATGACGAGCCGACTGAAGAACAGAACGGCAATGACCGTCCCGAGTTCCGTCCGCTCCATCCGATTGAGGAGCTGCTGCAGGAGGGGCAGGAGCTGATGGTTCAGATTTCCAAGGAGCCGCTCGGCACCAAGGGGGCCCGCATCACCTCGCACATTTCCCTGCCGGGGCGTCATCTGGTCTATATGCCGACGGTCGACCATATCGGAATATCCCGGCGGATAGAGGATGAGGAAGAACGCGAGCGGCTGCGGGAGATCGTTGAGCGCCTCAAAAAGAGTGGTTCAGGCTACATAGTCAGGACCGTTTCGGAAGGAAAGAGCGAAGAGGACCTGATCGCCGATATGCAGTACTTGACCAACCTGTGGGAGGAGATATCCAAGCGGCAGGCAAAAGCGGCGGTGCCGTCGTTGCTGCATTCCGATCTGGATGTTGTCCAGAAAGTGGTGCGGGACATTGTTACCGAGCAGGTCGATAAAATCGTTGTTGACTCTCAGGTTGATTACGACCGGATTGTGCACTTTATATCGAACTTTGCATCGAAGATGAAATATTCGATCGAGCTGTATGATGATGAAGAACCGATCTTTGACCACTACGGGCTGGAAGTGGAAATCAGTCGCGCTTTGGGAAGGAAAGTCTGGCTGAAGTCGGGCGGATATATCATCATCGAGCAGACCGAAGCCTTGAGCGCGGTAGATGTCAATACCGGCCGATTTGTCGGCAAGCATAACCTGGAAGACACCATTCTGAAGACCAATCTGGAGGCGGTCAAGGAGATCGCCTACCAGCTTCGTTTGCGCAACATCGGCGGGATCATCATTATTGACTTTATCGACATGGAAAAAGAGGTCAATCGCGAAAAGGTCTATGGGGCACTTGAAGAAGCTCTGAAAGCGGATAAGTCGAAGACCAATATTCTGAAAATTTCCGAGCTCGGACTGGTTGAGATGACCAGAAAACGGGTGCGCGAAAATATCAGCCGGATGATGTGTGAGCCTTGTAGCTACTGTGAAGGGCGCGGCTACATCAAGTCAAAAATAACGGTTTGTCATGAAATATTCCGTGAATTGCGGCGGGAAATGCTTGATATTCGCGGAACCAAAGCGACGGTGACCGTTCATCCACAGGTAGCCGACCTCCTCTATGATGAAGAACGTCGCGGACTTGAAGAGCTGGAAAAGAAATTCAAGAAAAGGATTACGGTGCGGGCCAAACCGGGCTTTCATCAGGAACAGTTCGAAATTACTATTAACTGAACGGGTATCTGCGTGTTGTAATCATCTCACCGAGGCGAGGACAAAAGTCCCCGTCTCAGTGCGTTTCAAGATATGTGCAGCTTATAGCTATGCAGCTTTACTGTTCAGACCGTCCTGCTCATAGTGAGCAGAGAAATACTCCATTGCCTCACGCATGATATCCGATACGCTTTTGTGAGTGGATTTCATCAGGTTTTCCAAGTGATCGCGCTCATCATCGCTCACCCTCATTGAAATGACATTATAGCGCGGATTTTCTCTCATTCTTCCCATGGCCGTACTCCTTCCTGTTTTATTATGGTTTGATTCGAGTTCGAATAAACGAATATGCTGTATACGTTAGCTAATTCCATGCCAAACAGAAATAGTAAAAAACATATTAATAATTGCAGTTAGTTGAAAATATATTCTCCGTGTCCTGCCAGCTGCCTTGCCATATTATGCGCCAAATATGGCACATATGTGGCCAAAAGTATACACTATTTTGAAACAGCCCACATGCGTGTGCCGGCAAGGTGATCTGCAGTATTGCGGGGAGTTACCGGGAAACCGATTTTGAACGGCGGATAACTTCGATGCCATGCTTTTCGAGCAGACGATAAAAAGTCCGGCGGGGGAGATTAGCCAGTCGTGCGGCTTTTGCGACGTTGCCGTCGGATTCTTCGAGATAGCGGACGATAATGTTCTTTTCGGTTCGCACGACCTGAAGTTCTCGCTCCGCCCTGAATGAAACCCGGCGACGATTAACATCGATATCGGGACAGGATTCGAAGGTATCGGTAAAAATAGTGGGAAGATTTTCGAGACGGATGACGCCGTCTTTGACGAGCACGGCGCTCCGTTCGATGACGTTCTGCATCTCCCGGATATTTCCGGGCCAGGAATAGTGCTGCATGGCCTTGACAGCCCTGTCTTCGATGCCGACGATGCTCTTGTTGAGTTTTTTTCTGGCCTTGTCGAGAAAATGCCGGGCCAGCTCCGGGACTGACACCGCTCTTTCCCTGAGCGGCGGAAGTTCGATGAAGAAAACATTCAGGCGGTAATACAGATCTTCCCGAAACCACCCGTCCCGCACACCCTGTTCAAGATCCTTGTTTGTGGCTGCGATCAGGCGGACATCGACCTTTTTAACCGTCACCCCTCCTACGGGGCGCACCTCTCCCAGATCCAGCATTCTCAGGAGTTCCGCCTGCAGTTTCGGTGTGATATCGCCGATTTCATCAAGAAATATGGTTCCGCCATCGGCCGCCTCGAACAGTCCTTTTTTGTCCGCTATCGCTCCGGTAAACGCACCTCTTTTATGACCGAACAGTTCGCTTTCCAGCAGCGAGTCAGTCAGTGTAGTGCAGTTCACCGTCATAAGCGGTTTATCGTTTCGCTGGCTGAGGCGGTGGATAGCGCGTGCAGTCAGTTCCTTGCCGGTGCCGGTCTCGCCCCTGATAAGCACGGTTATAGGAGTGGGAGCCACCTTGTGAATCAATTCCATTACCTCTCTGATTCCGGTGTCGCTGCCGACAATAAGGTCATCTCCCGCCTGCCGATCCAGCTCTCGCTGCACCAGTTCGTACTTCTGCATCAGATGCCCGCGCTCTTCCTCGATCAACTGCATATTGTGGGGAAGGCACATTTCAATATCGGCAAGTCCCTGAAATACCGCTACGGCATGTTCACGACAGGTATTATAACCGCAGGCGCGACAGTTGAGTTCGTCTCCCTGCGTGAATTTATTGGTGGAATGGAGGATGCGCTTGACATCGTCCTTGCCGGGTGTAGCAAGTTTCTGCAATTTGTTTGCATAGGTACGGGCAAGATCCGGCAGAAGCGCAGTTGAACGATAGTGAGCTGCAGTGTCATAGTTAGGAATTGCATTGTTGTGGCCCAGAATCAATTTACGCTTGAAGAAATGATTGAGTTCCTTGTCGCGGGCCGGACCATCAACACAGCCGCCGTCACAGAAACGGAGATCGACGAACTTCGGTGAAATTCTGCCCGCAGCGAGGTCACGAATAATCCCGATCGAATGCGTTTCGCCTTCGGCACTGATCGTCCCTGTATCCTGGAAATCGGTATGGATATCAAAAACCTTCAGTGGCCCTCCCGTAAGCGTGAATAACCGTGCTGCTCCCGGATCGAGTCCGTCAAACGGCATTTCAGCAAGGCGGTCAGGGGCTATGCCCCTGTTTTTAAGAAGCTTGTCAAGCTCCTGATAGGTCAGAACAACATCGATGGCGCCGGATGTTTCGCCCTGAATCTCGAATTTAGCCGCAATACATGTGCTGACATAGACCACTCTGGTATCTTCGCCAAGTACTCCCTTGATGAAGCGCCCCATTGCAATCATTGGTGAAACGATCGGCATTATGTTGGGGACCAGCAACGGGTAATGGCGCTCTACTAAATCAACCACCGCCGGACAATGCGAAGAAATAAGCGGCCGATCCGAAGAGTTGAGCGTGTCGCGGTAACTGCCTGCTATCATGCGAGCCCCGTAGGCCCCCTCGTGTACTTCACTGAAACCGAGGCTTTTTAAGGCTGTTACCAGCTGGCCGGGAAGCAGAGCGTGAAAAAATGCAGGAAACGAACAGCCGAGCACCGCAACGACAGGGGAACCGGTCGCCAGCATCTCCTGCGTTCTTACCATACGGTCCACAACCACCTTGGCGTTTTGCGGGCAGCTCAGACAATTGCCGCAGCCGATACAGCGGTCATACATGATTTGCGCAAAGCCCCCGTCAACCTTTATGGCCTTGACCGGACAGCTCCTGACGCAGGAATAGCAACGACGGCAGCGCTCTTTATAAGTGACGATTGGTTCCATGATTCTCAGTTGTTGAAGAGTTTAGTGTCCGGAGTCTACACGAAAAAATACATATGTGCAACAATTGGCACACTTTGTTGTCAGCCCCTTCAAAGCTCGTTGAAACTAAAAGCATAAGCTGGCTATTCAGACACGTTATGCTGTTTTTAGAAACAGTTATATTGAATTCGGGTGGTGCTTGAGTGATGAGTGAGAGGCGTTCCGCACCGTATTTACTCCGGCAGTCGAGACGATTGGTGGCTGCTGTTGGTAGCGCTGAGATCAACAGCATACGTAAAACCCTTTCTTTCCAATTGCCGGCGCGGTAGCTATACTGTCACTGCTTGAATGCATTCGGGGGGTAATCTGTGGCAGATGCTGATATCATAGTGGTCGGCGCAGGACCGGTGGGAATGCTCGCGGCTCTTCTTTCGGCGCAACAGGGATCGGGCGTCCTGCTGCTCGAACAATCCGCAAAACGGCACATCCAGTCACGCGCTAACGGGATAACGCCGTCATCGCTCGAAATACTGAGCCGGTTGGGACTTGCCGAGGTCTTCATAGAACATGGCGTAACGATCCGGGTTTCCGAAGCATACGGCCGTAGCTCGCGGTTGGGCACGCTTGATTTTGCCGGGCTGAAGGGTGGTTTTCCGTTTATACTTTCAATTCCGCAAGACAGGACCGAACAGCTTCTGGAAGAAGCTGTTATCGCACATTCATCGGTTCGTTTTCTTCGCGATCATCAGGTAACCTTTTGCTCTGAAAAAGAAGATCATGTCATAGTTAGCGGAAATTGCGCAGATGCCGGATTATTTCACTACACCGGACGGTATGTTTTAGCTTGCGACGGTGGGAAGAGCATTGTTAGAGAGAGTCTGGGCATCCCTTTCGAGGGTGCGCCGGAGCGGTACACCTATCTTATGGGTGATTACGAGGATAAAACGGGGTGGGGAAAAAAAGCTCGTTTTTTCTTTACCGCACACGGTTCAGTCGAGTCTTTTCCTCTGCCCGAAGGAAAAAGGCGCTATGTAGTACGGACCCCTTGTTTCATCAAGGAAAACACAACCGGCTATCTCGGCAAGGAGCTCTTAAGTCGCGCCGGCATTAATGTCGATGGTGTTCGCCAGTTTTGGGAAAGCGGTTTTGGCGTGCAACGTTTTATGGCAAGCAGCTTCTGCAAAGGGCGGGTTTTTCTGTGTGGAGACGCTGCCCACCTGATGTCTCCGGTTGGCGGCCAGAACATGAATACGGGATTTGCAGACGCTGAACTGGCCGCATGGCTTACAAGAATTCTGCTCGAAAAACGAGCAGAGTATCGCCCTGTCTGCAGGCTGTACAACAGAGTGCGTAAACAAGCTGTCGGCGCGGCTCTTCGTCGATCTAAATGGATGATGCTGGCGGGCACATCCGGAGGGCATGCCTGGTCAGCCATCCGGAACCTGGCATTTTTATTTTTTCTCCATACTCCATTGCGGCGGTATCTGATTCAGTTATTCAGCATGCAATCCATCCCATGCCGCAATCTCAAAAATTACCGGAAAAGTTTCGAAAAGGAACTGAAGTTATGAAAAAAACTCTGTTCTCTGACAATCCCTTCCAATTTCAAATCAAGGATGAAATCAAGGCGGCGAGGATTGAGGCGACGAAGGCGTGCAAATAGTACGTTGAGAAGCCGAAGACGAGCCAACGAAGATAGCGCCTTGATTTGGAATTGGAATTACTGGAGGCTTTTTGATGCTGGATTATTTCTTTCCGGATATGCGCCTGAGGAATACATCAGATAAGGAAAAACTGGAACTCGCGGATGTGGATTTGAATCTATTACGGCGAACCATCCGGCAATTCAAGCTGATTAACTATCTGTTCAGCGCGAGCAGCAGGTTGATGCGCGAGCATTTTTTCAACATAATGGAGCAGGAGCCGGATCGGGTTTACACACTCCTGGACGTCGGTGCCGGTGGTTGCGATATCGCGATCCGAACCGCCCGCGAAGCGCGGCGACGGGGTTTAAAGCTGCACATTACGGCGCTGGACAATGACACGCGCATCCTCCCCATCGCGTACCAAGCTATCCGAGGCTACCCCGAGATCCGCATCGTTGAGGGTAATGCACTGGAGCTGAGCCGATTGGATAGCTTTGATTTCGTGTATTCAAACCACCTGCTGCATCATTTGGCCTGGGATGATATCAAGATATTTCTGGATAGTATCATTGCCAAGACGAGGATCGCATTTGTGATGAATGACCTCAAAAGGTCGAATTTGGCATACCTGGGCTTTACGATTTTCAGCGGGCTCCTGACCCGCCGAAGTTTCCATTTTAACGATGGCCGTTTGTCCATCAGAAGAGGGTTTCTGCCCGAAGAACTCCGGGATTTCGTACGCAGCAATTTCCCGAACAGAGCGGTTCAAGTTGTAGAGACTTTCCCGGCCAGGGTTGTCTTAGTATATGAACCTGCAACAATGAATGAAAATGACATCAGTTAACTAAGGAAAGCATATGAAATTTCTAAAACAATGAAAATTCTTCTCATCAGCACGAACCGAAACACCCTTCCCATGCCCGTGATGCCCATAGGTGGCTGCATAGTTGCGCACGCTGCGGAACGTGCCGGCCACACCGTTTACTTCCTGGATCTGATGTTCACTAAGAATCCCCTGGCCGAGATCGAATCAGCCCAGTCTCGCTGGAAACCCGATGTAGTCGCACTCTCGGTGCGCAACATCGACAATAATGACATGCGGGGTACGGTGTTTTTCCTGGATGACCTGCAGAGTATCGTGAATACCATCCGTAGCAGGACCTGCGCTCCGATAATTTTGGGAGGGGCGGCGCTCGGCGTCATGCCCGAGCAGATACTCCGCCTGGCGTCCGCTACCTGCGCCGTCGTCGGGGATGGGGAGATGGTCTTTCCACAGCTCCTTGATCGCATCTCGCGCGATGAACCTTTCAGTGACTTGCCCGGTGTCGCCTATATCGAAAATGGTGCCTTTCACCGGAACAGCTCTACAGTTGCGGGGTTTTCGACAACCTGTTCGGCGCCCGACTATCATCGCTGGCTGAATACCCCGGCCTATCTCTCTCAGATGGCAACGGTTCCGATTCAGACCAAGACCGGCTGCCAGTTCCAATGCGTCTACTGCACTTATCCGAAGATCGAGGGGAGCAACTGCCGCTTGAAGGAGCCCGGCAGCATAGCCGACGCAGTGGTGCGGCTCGCTGCATCGGGGTTGCGGTATATCGAGTTCGTGGACAGTGTGTTTAATGCGCCGCTGGAGCATGCCATGGAGGTATGCGCAGCCTTGACGCGAGTCAAACATAAAGCACGACTCCAGTGTCTGGAACTGAATCCTCGTGATTTTGACGATGCGCTGGTGACGGCTATGGAACAGGCGGGCTTTGTGGGCATGGGTATTACCCTTGAGAGCGCTTCCGATCCGGTGCTGCAGGGTCTGCGCAAAGGTTTCACGAGCCGCGAAGTGCATCATGCCGCCGAGGTGGTGCGTCGTCACCGGATTCCCTGCGCCTGGATATTCATGCTGGGTGGGCCGGGAGAGACGCGGGATACGGTACGGGAAACGCTGCAATTTGCCAGAAAATATATCCGCCCCATGGACGTGGCGTTCTTTAATACCGGCATACGCATCTACCCCGGAACGGAGCTGGAATCTGTTGCGCGAACGCAGGGTGTACTCTCGCGTCCAGCTGAAGAGATGCTTGATCCCGTGTTCTATGTTTCGCCGGAGGTGGATGCGGAGTGGCTGGATCAGGAACTGAAAAAGTCCATGAATAGTCAGATGAACTTTATCAATATGGCTTCCATGGGTCACTCCCTGCTGCCGACTATTCATCGGATCAGCCATAAAATTGGTCTGCGGCCGCCGCTCTGGAGACACACCGGGATCATCAGGCGCGGACTCAGGCTGGCGGGAATGGACGTTTAACAAGGGACAGGGAATATATGAAAAAGACAAGCAAACATGAATCGTTGAACGGGTCAAACGGCAGCGCTTACATCGCCTCCTTCGCCTGTGTTGTGCCACCCTTCAGCGCGGATCAGGCATCTTCCGCGGAGCTTGTAAAGAAACACTATGCTCCGATACTGAACGCCCGGAGTCTGGGGTTGATCAGGGCAACCTTTTCCCATCCGGGCATCCGGAAAAGGCATTTCGCCGTGGATGACCCGGCGCACATTATGGACGAATCACCAGACCAGAAGATAGCGCGGTTCACCGAGAAAGCTATCGAACTCTCCAGCCAGGCCGTTACCAAGGCGCTGGACCAGGCGGGTGTGAGCGTCCGGGACGTGACTGGTCTCGTCGTGAATACCTGTACAGGTTACATCTGCCCCGGCATATCGACCTATCTCATGGAACGGCTGGGCCTCCCCCGCAACACCAGGGTGTACGACCTGGTGGGGAGCGGCTGCGGAGGAGCGATTCCCAATCTCCAGTTGGCAGAGTCCCTGCTCAAGACGAATGGCGGCGTCGTAGTGAGCGTAGCCGTTGAAATCTGCAGCTCGGTTTTCCAGATGGGCAATGATTTGGGTCTCATCCTCTCGAATGCACTTTTCGGTGACGGAGCGGCAGCAGCAGTGCTTATGAACAGGCCGGCGGGCTTCGAGCTGGTCGCCTCGGCTGTTCGCTATGTGCCGGAGCAGCGCGACGCCATCCGGTTCGTTCACAAGGAGGGACAGCTCCATAATCAACTTTCCACGAAACTTCCCGACCTGGTCAAGATAGCTGCGGCAGGGGTGGTGGCCGACCTGCTTTCGTCGCAGGGGTTGCAAACCGGTGACATCAGGCATTGGGCATTCCACACCGGCGGCGAGAAGATAATCAACGCCGTGCGGGACGAAATCGGGGTCCCCGAGGAGCAGCTCCGGGCCACACGCACGATCCTGGCGCAATACGGGAACATGTCGTCGCCAACGGTCTGGTTTGTCCTGGAGGAGCTCCTGCGCAACGGCATCTCTGCCGGAGAGTGGTGCGTTATGGTCGCTTATGGAGCTGGTCTCTCGGCCCACGCCTGCCTGCTGAGAAAAATGTGATGTTTAATTCCCATAAGGCGGGCGAGTACCCAGTAACATCTAAATCTAACTCCCCCCGACCCCCTCTTAAGATAAGAGGGGACAGAATTCAGAATTCTGGGGAAGAATTCTGGGGACAGCATACTTAACTCATCACTCAATCGAATCAATCAGAATTCTGGGGATCAGAATTCTGGGGACAGCACAGAATTCTGGGGACACCATACTTAACTCATCACTCAATCGAATCAACCACATCTGAAACCTGAATAAAATCCCGTAATGGAACTTGAATTATATATCACTAGGTGATATGGTAAATGCACATGATCTATAAAACCCGACATTTTAATCGTTGGTCGCGAAAGGCAGACTTGCCTGATCAAGCCTTGTGCCGGGCTGTCGTGGAAATCCGCCAGGGTTTGGTGGTTGCCGATCTTGGCGGTGGTATCATTAAGAAAAGAATTGCCTTGCCTGGACATGGCAAGCGCGGCAGTACCAGAACTCTGTTGGCGACAAACAGAAACGATAGGTGGGTGTTTGTATTCGGGTTTGAAAAGAATGAGCGGGCAAACATATCTGACAATGAATTG
>JANNLB010000062.1:0-2189 GCA_031396605.1 Geobacter sp.
ATTCTTATCGAGAGCGACTGAGGGACTGGCCCTGTGATGTCGCGGCAACCAGCCTTTAGTAAGTTAGAAGTTATTTTCTGATCTTTTTGGCAGAAAATAACTTCGTTAACGCACTTATCCTGTTTATCAGGGCCCGGCAAGGTGCCAATTCCAGCGGGACCGCATGCGGTTTCGGGAGATAAGGAAGAGTGCCATCCAAAAGATCCTCTTCCGCACCCCGGAAGGGGATTTTTAGTAAGTTAGAAATAATTTTCTGCGGATTTATGCAGGAAATAAGTTCGTTAACGCACTTATCCCGACTTTCGGGGCCTAGTTCAGGGGGACAGTATGAACATCTCAACGCAGGCGGTACAGATCGGACTTGAATGTGATACCCGCACCGGAGCGATCACGGTGCCGATCTATCAAACCGCCACCTTCAGGCATCCGGGACTCGGTCAAAGCACCGGCTACGACTACAGCCGCTCGGGCAATCCGACCCGTCAGGCACTTGAAGATGGTATCGCACGACTGGACGGCGCAGCGCGCGGCTTTGCCTATTCGTCCGGCATGGCGGCCATCACAAACCTGCTGCTGCTTTTCAGATCTGGCGACCACCTGATCGTAACCGAAGACCTCTACGGAGGCACCTGCCGCCTGTTTGACAAGATTTTCAGCCAGTATGGCCTCTCCTTCAGCTATGTAGACACCAGTGACACCCAGGCGGTACGTTCAGCGATCCTTCCTTCCACAAAAGCGGTTTTTGTTGAAACGCTCACGAATCCGCTGCTCAAATTTGCGGATCTGCCGGCTATATCGACACTATGCAAAGAGAGCGGACTGCTGCTGATTGCCGACAACACCTTTCTGACCCCTTATCTGCTTCGTCCGCTTGACTTGGGCGCCGACATTGCGGTCTACAGCGCCAGCAAATACCTGGCAGGACACAATGACACCGTGGCCGGACTGGCTACGGTCAAGGACCCGACTCTCGCAGAGCAGGTGTACTTTCATCAGAATTCCGTGGGTGCCGTTCTGGGACCACAGGATTCCTGGCTGACGACCAGAGGTATTAAAACATTGGCAATCCGGTTGGACCGCCAGCAGGAAAATGCCGCGCGGATTGCCGGGTGGCTGGCAGCGCACCCCCGCATAACCAGAGTATACTACCCCGGCCTGACAGATCACCATGACCATGCCCTGATGGGTCGCGATTCCCGCGGCTTTGGCGCCATGATCTCTTTTGAGGTTGACAAGCATGAGTTGGTCGAGCAGATTCTGCTGAAGACGAGCCTGATCTCGTTTGCCGAAAGTCTCGGAGGAGTTGAAAGCCTGATTACCTTTCCCGAGGTTCAGACCCACGCCGACATTCCGCCTGAACTGCGAGCGCGATTGGGGATTAACAACGTACTGCTGCGCCTGTCGGTCGGCATCGAAGATTGCGACGATCTGATCGAGGATCTGAGACAAGCTCTGGGGGGTTAAATTATGAAATTTGCAACAAAACTGATCCACGGCGGCCCGACCGTCGACCAGCAGACCGGAGCGCTCGGAGTACCGATCTACCAGATATCAACCTATCGCCAGACCTCGGTCGACCATTTCAGTAAATATGACTATGCCAGAGGTGACAATCCGACCCGTGAAGCACTGGAGGAGACCATTGCCGTGCTTGAGGGGGGCACACGCTGCCTGGCTTTTGCCTCCGGCATGGCAGCCATATCCACAACCTTGATGATTTTCTCCCACGGCGACCATCTGGTCGTTTGCGACGATGTGTACGGCGGCGCCTATCGTGTGCTCTCGACCATATTCAGCCGGATGGGGATAACTTCCACTTTCGTCGATGCCACCGATCTGGACGCTATTGAAGCCGCTGTGCGTCCCGAGACCAAAGGAATCTACCTCGAAACACCATCGAACCCGCTCCTGAAGGTCACCGACCTGCGCGGTGCGGCCGGCATTGCCCGCCGTCATGGAATCATCACACTGGTGGACAACACCTTCATGACCCCCTACCTGCAGCGGCCGCTTGAGCTGGACTGCGATATCGTCCTGCACAGCGGCACCAAATTCATCAATGGTCACAGCGATGTCCTCTGCGGTTTTGCCGTCGTCAGAGACAAAGAGCTGGGGCAGCGCATTCGCTATATCCAGAATGCATTCGGAACCGGACTCGGCCCGCAGGATTCATTCCTGACGCTGCGCGG
>JANNLB010000020.1:0-14816 GCA_031396605.1 Geobacter sp.
GGTGGGTCCCGGCCCGGAACTCGGACCAGTTCCAGAGAGCGTCGCCGTCCGCATTCTCACGGTCATCGCGGAGGCCGTCGCGGTCGCTATCGACCCGTCGAGGCCGCGTGCCCGTCACGTATTCCTGACGATTCGTGAGACGGTCCAGGTCCGGGTCCTCCGTCCCGTCCGCGATGCCATCGCGGTCCGTGTCCTTGCGCGCGGGATCGGTGCGGGTCCAGTCCCGCTCGAAGGCACTGGGAAGGCCGTCACGATCGGGATCAGAAGTGGCTGCCGACGCCGACCCGACCATGACCGTCCCAGCCAGCAACAAGCCGGCCATGGCGGTCGGCAGCAGATGGACAGGACGGCGGAGCAGGGACGTCGGCATGCACAGAGCGTGGGCGTTCGGCGCCTCCAGCGCAGGGGCCCGTAGGTCCCGCCTGACCGTGACCGTGGTCAGGTGTCGGCACGCACCATTGTGCCCCGAAGGTCGCCTCAGACCGGGTCTTCGTCCAGTCCCACCGTCGTGCTCCGACGCTCCAGCAGGACCACGTCCCGCCACCGGCCGGTCTTGTCCTGGCCAAGGCGCCGCTGGACGCCAACCTGCCGAAACCCGACCCGCTCGTGGAGGGCCAGGCTGGCCACGTTGTCCGCCAGCACGCCGGCCTGAAGCGTCCAGAATCCAGCAGCTTCCGATGCCGCGACAAGGGCCCCCAACAGAGCCCGACCGACTCTGCGACCACGGGCGGACTCGGCAACGTAGACACTTTCCCAGGCAACGCCCCGGTAGACCCGTCGAGCCGAGATCGCCGACAGGGCGACCCAGCCCAGGACGGCCCCATCGGATCGGGCACAGGCAACGAAGCGGCAGTCCTGGCGATGGGACCGATCGAAGTGATCCCAGTCCGGCGCCTCACGCTCCAGGGTGGCGTCGCCGGTCGCGATGCCCTGCACGTAGATCTGGTGGACAGCGTGCCAGTGGGCCGGGGTCATCGGTTCGATCCGGAGGAGGGCGTTGGTGGACATCCCGACATTCCCCTCAGGCTGGCCCGAAGGTCAGCGGATGCCGGCCTTCCAGGACGAGGCGACCGTCCGGCCGCACGGACCAGCCGGTGACGCCGCGGAGGGCAGCCAGGAATGCCGATTCGACGAACATCGTCGGGTCGGCGCAGGCCATCTTGGTGGTCGCGAGCGGCCCGAAGTCAAGGCTCGTCCCGTCGACTGCGTACGTGCCACTGAACGTGTTACAGCCGGCAGAGCCGGTCACGGTGCCATCGCCGCCGAAGGTGATCGTGGGGACGGTATCCACGAACGTGGTTCCGGCGAGTTCCTCCAGGACCCACCCGGTGCCGACGAGGTCGCCGGCTCCGTTAAAGAGTCCGTTCATCTCCTCGTCGCTCAGGATCACCCCGTTGCAACGGATCTCCGGCTTGAGCTCGAACCAGTCCATGCCGCTTCTGGTGGCATCAAGGATAAATTCCCACGACGCCTCTGCCAGAGGTTCGCTTCCGATCCGCAGCAAAAATCCCTCTTGCTGCAGGCGTGCCACGAGTCGCGGCAATTCCTTGAGCAGTTGTGCTGACGGCACTTCAAGTCCACCTGGTGGTAAATCTTCACCAAAAGCGTCCACACCGAACATCTCAAACAAAATCCGTACGAGACGAGCCTGACTCAGGCGGTCATCCTCCACACAATGCCAGCCGTCAGAACCAACCATGAGGAGAGACATGTTCCGGCTCCACTCCTCGGATAGATGACTCAGAAGTTGTTTTGCCTCCCGTTTGACCACCCGTTTCAAGAAATCCGGCGAATTGGTGAGCGACCGGATGATGGCATTGCGGGCTGTCGCCTTTGTCACCTCCAGAAGCGCAAAAGCGGTTTCCAGAATCGCCCGTACCCGTTTTTTTGTCTTCATCGGTGCGGAGAGGTTCAATCGCCGGTACGGGTTTAGCAGCCAGAAAGCGGCATTGGAAAAGGCGAACGTCTGATTGTCATACAGACCGACCGGCGTCAGGAGAACCTTGAGGGCGGTCATGCCGTGCGGGATATCCAGAAGATACGAGGGAGTGCCAATGCTTGGAGTTCCCATATCGAGGCCGGCCCGCAGAAAATAACAATTTCCATCGGCATCATTAATCATTTCGGGACTAAGGCGGATGGACGCGGAATTGAAGACGGAAATGGACGTTACAACGGCGTGAGGCAGACGGCGAAGTTCCGGAGAGGTGACGGCAGGCTCGTCTCTGTCTTTGTCTTCTTCATCAAAATCATCATAATCTTCGTAATCATCGTCCTCACTCTCAAACCGGCCGAATTCATTAAAATCATTCACCGCATCCAGATCCTCAATCACCTCCTCCCAGATTTTCCAGGCGCTGCGATTGGAAATGGCATGAATCACCCCGGCTTCGGGATTGAATAACAGTTGTCCGTGCAGCAGAGCGCCGGCAGGGATCGGGCTGCCGTTGTCAAGGGAACGCGAGATGTGAATCTCCTCGCCACGAATGTCAAACGTAATACCGGCCCTGCGGCTTTCATCGCTGCAATATACAAGCGGAGTTTCATGTCCTTCGGAATCCTGAAAGACAATGGGGTACGCGCCATTGGTCAGTTTGAGGAACATCTCGAAGTAGCGGGATGTTGACTCATAGTAATATTGTGTTGCCAGAAACCGGGAAAGATCAGTCGGAACGCCGCTCGTGCCCCAGCCGTGCACAACATCGTTTCCCCGTTTGATCCGGCCGTCAATGCCGTTGCCATAGCGGCTTGCTTCTATCACCAGGCGGAATTTTGAGGGAACGGTCTGAAGATTATGTTTATTGAGCTTCTCGTTGTGCGGGCGCGTGGTTGGTTGAATCATGTACACTCCGGGATCGTGAGCGGGGTAAATCATTTATTTTGAGATTTACGTGGTTGAAGCGTCGGTAAATATAAACTAATTGCACTTTGGAATCAATAATGGAGAAACTACCTGGATTTGATTGAGGTGACAGGCTGCCGGTGGATATGGGTTTCTAAGGCAGAGGTACTTTTACTTAGGCAACTTGACAAATTACACATCCGAAACGTATTGTCGGGACCGGATTTGATTCTGATACCGGAAGTGAACTGCAAATGATTATAGACTGGAACGACATAGACACCGTACTTCTGGATATGGATGGCACGATCCTTGATCGCCATTTTGACGACCACTTCTGGCTGGAGCATGTGCCCAAGCGCTGGTCACAGAAAAATCACACTACTCTTGAATATGCCAAGGATCACCTGTACAGCCTGTTCCGCAGCCAGGAAAACAGCCTCAACTGGACCGACCTCGATTACTGGTCGGATCGCCTCAAACTTGATATTCCGGTTCTCAAGAGAGAAATTGAGCACCTGATCGCCGTTCATCCCCATGTGATCGAGTTCCTGCTGTATCTGAAAAACACCGGCAAAACGGTCTGGCTGGTCACCAACGCTCACTCGAAAACACTCGACCTAAAGATGAAGAATACCCGTATAGGTCCTTATTTTGACGGCATTATTTCCGCCCATCAGGTTGGACTGCCAAAGGAAGATGGACGTTTTTGGGGAAAATTGCAGGATTTTATCAGCTATGATCCGGAACGGACCCTACTGGGTGAAGACAGCGAGGTCAACCTGGCAACAGCTGAAAGTTTTTCGATTCGCTATCTTGTCTATATCAGTCGCTACAGTTCAAAGGTTGAACCGCGCCAATCGGATCATTTTCCCACGATTGAGTACTTCAACAGTCTTATCCCGGAAAAAGGGAGCTGCTGCATAACGATCCCGAAATAAAAACCGGCGGCTGATACCCCCACCAGTACCGGTCGCCAGCTTTTACAAATTATGGAAAATATTTTTCTTTTACTTTCTGCTCAGCAATGTCCTGAACTTTTCAAGCTTCGAGGCGCCCTCCTCTATCAACCTGATCAGGTCTTTACGGGCGCCGTCCGCAACATCCTTCCCCTTCTCCAACAGATCATCGGTCTTTTCACCAATTGTTTCAACCAGATCCGACACATTGGCAGCAAGATCATCCACTGCCTCATCGGTTCGGTTACGGGCTTTTTTTGAGTATCTAATAATGTCTTTTCTTGTTCTGGTTCCAGATTGAGGGGCAAACAGCAGAGCCAGACCAGCCCCGATGACCCCGCCTGCAAATACCATCAAAGCTGCGGCAGCGATTTTTCTATCCCTGTCTTCCATAAATGACCTCCTGTTTGTATGTAATGGTTTTATAATAGCTCATTTGGAGTATATGGCAAGCCCCTTACGACTTTATCTTTATGCAAAAATCATGATATAGTTGCAGCGTCAGTAAATCACTAAAACACAAGGACATCCAGATGAAAAACAGCAACTATGATGTTCTGATAATCGGTGGCGGTCCGGCCGGCCTTTCGACGGCCTACCTCTGCCACAAGCATGGCCTTTCCTATCTTGTTCTCGAATCCGGAAAAGCAATTTTTCAGGGTATCGCAAATACCTATCCCGAAGGAAAGCTGGTGTACGCATCAAAACCCAAGGATGCCCCGGAGCCTTTTATGGTGGATGAGTTGCGTCCCCCGGACAAACCGGTAACGGTGGAAAGTTATTTGCAATATGTTCAGCATTTTGTTCAGCATGAAAATCTTCTTGTTCAAACGGAAGTGGACTTTGAAGACATCAAGGATGAACGGGATGGCCTGACGGTCATTACATCCAAAGGTAACTTTAAAGGCAGGAAAGTTGTGCTTTCCTTCGGCAGCAATATTCCGCGCGAACTATCCGTGTATGGCGATGCCAAAATGGTCGCCAAGAACGTTGATGATCCAAGTAAATATGTCGGCATTAAAACGCTGGTGATCGGCGGCGGCAATACGGCGGCTGACGTGATCATCAATATACTGAAGACCAAGCGTGAGGCCGGAGATACCCACCCGGTCTACTGGGCGCACATGGCCGAAACGTTTGACGTCAACAAAGAGACGGCTCAACGGCTTGGTGAAGAGATACTCCTGGGGGGAAATATCAGGCTATTACCTGGAGCGATGCCACGCATCGGCGAGGTCGATGCGGAAGGGGTAGACCGCCTGGTCATACGTATTAACGTATTCGAGCAAGCTGATGGCATCGATCTCTACCATGCCCTGAGCTTTCCGATGAAGAATGTCATCGCCTGCATCGGATCACAGGGACCGGTGCCGATCTTCGATAAACTGAATATCCAGAGCATTGCCTGCACCGCCGGCGTCTGCAAGATCGCCAAAGAGGGGGATCGCCTGGTACTTCTCTCCTCGGATTTCGAATCCACACGAAAAGGGGTGTATGTTATCGGCGGGGCCATCTCCCCTTCTTACATGAAGATCAACGAAGGATCGATTGCAGAAGAGAAACATCCCAACCTCATTTATACCGCAATCAATGATGCGTATCATGTAGTCGAGGCGATCCGGGCAAAACTTGCCAACAAGGAAATCAGGCATATCGGCGCGTGAGAGTCTGAAAAGCAGAGGTTTGCCTGCCCGGCTGTTTTCTGCTTTTTTTATTCAGGTTATCTTGATTTTCGTGTACTCTGTACATGTATTTCAACGGTCATGTTGTTTAATACAAAATAACACTTATATTAAAATTCAAGGAGTAGCAAAAAATGAAGAAACACGCTCTTAAGGTTTTTACATTGCTGGCTGCCATGTTATTTCTTTCCGCCACCGTTCTGGAATTTGAAGCTCATGCCAGAGCGGGCGGGGGAAGCCGTTCCTCGGGGAGTAGCGGCTCGCGCAGCTATTCACGCCCTGCCAGTCCTTCGTCTCAGCCGGCGCCCTCACGTCCGCAGCAGGCCGCCCCGGCGCCTGGTTTTCAACAACCGGCATCCGGCGGGTTCATGAGAAGTATGGCCGGCGGCATAGCTGGCGGTTTGATTGGCGGGATGCTGTTCAGGAGCCTCGGATTCAGCGGCATGGGGGGCGGCACGGGTGGCGGAGGTATCGGTCTGTTTGAAATTATATTGCTCGCCGGTATCGGTTACCTGATTTATCGCTATATCAAGAAGAAAAGGGAAGAAAGTTCCGTGAACTCTTTCGAGTCTGAGCCATACCGTGGGGGAAATGTAACCCCTGTTTCCCAGGGGTATCAGAACGCCTTACCAGAAGTAGAGAACGTTGAAACCGGTCTGGCACATATCCGTCAGTTCGACTCATACTTTGACGAGAACCGTTATAATGATCTGGTTATGGATAACTTTTTCAAGATCCAGGGAGCCTGGATGAATCGTGACTTGACACCGGTGCAGGGTATCCTGACTGATGAAATGCGGCGCGTTTTTCAGGCGGATATCGACAAATTGATCGGGGATAAACAGATCAACCGGCTCGAAAACATCGCAGTTCGAAACGTTGAAATTGTTGAAGCATGGCAGGAATCGGGTCAGGATTACATCAATACCCTTATTTACGCGAACCTGCTTGACTATACGACGGATGAAACCGGTTCCGTATTGTCCGGCAGCAAGAGCGATCCGGTCAAGTTTGAGGAGTATTGGACCTTTACCCGTCCGGTCGGCAATAACCCCTGGAAACTGACCAAAATTGATCAAAAATAGTTGAAAAGCAACCACCCCCCAACCCCCTCCTTAAGGGAAGGAGGGGGAGCTTTCAAGCTCCCCTCCTGTTTCGCCTAGAAGCGCCTACTTCTTAGGAGGGGCTGGGGGTGGTAAGGTTTAGTCCCCTCCCCTTAAACCTCTTTGCCATGAAAACATCATGAAACCCCTCAATCTTGCATCAATCAATATCTCCGGTCTCAACCTGATCGAAGCGAGCGCCGGCACCGGCAAGACCTGGACGATCGCCGCACTCTACATTCTCCTGCTGCTTGAGAAGGAGTTGCGGCCCGAGCAGATTCTTGTGGTGACCTACACAAAGGCAGCCACAGCCGAACTGCGTGAACGAATCAGAAACCGGATCGCAACAACTCTTGATCTGTACACCAGCGGACGGGAGCCGACCGGTGACGATCTTGAGCAGCTCCTTGTGACTGTTCGCCCCCAGAACAGTCTGCGAGCCAGGCAACTCCTGCTTCGGGCACTGTATTCTTTTGATGACGCAGCAATCTTCACCATTCACGGCTTCTGCCAACGGGCGCTTCTGGAGAATACGTTTGAAAGCGGCTCTCTATTCGGCGGTGACATGATCAGTGACCAGAGTATGATCGTCAAGCAGGTCTGTGATGACTTCTGGCGAACACGAATTTTATCGCAGCCGGATGATTTTATTGAGCGCCTCGTGGCAGGAGGCTATACTCCCGGGAAACTTGCCAGACCGTTTGAGGGACACTTCCAGAATCCTGACCTGGTAATTATTCCCCAGATTAATGAAGTACCGCTGTCACCACTGATACATGAGCGTGAAAGACTCTACCTGCTCATTTGTGCCCTCTGGAAACAAGATCGCAGCGCAATTGTCGGGCAGATAGAAGGCGCCCGCCTGAACCAGCAGAGTTATAAGCCCGCACAGATTGAGATTGCCGCCAACGATTTTGACCGCTGGGCTGCGGGTAATAATCCTGCTCTGCCGAACAAAAAACTTGATTTTTTTTCGACTGAGAAAATCACGTCTAAAATAACCAAAACTTCGCCGTACACCCCTGACCATCCTTTATTCACCTTGTGTCAAAAGTTGTCCGGCACCCTTGATGCAATTGAATCGGCTTTCCGGAATAAGATTATTGCCTGCCGGCATGACTTGAAAAAATGGCTTGAACATGAATTACGACAACGCAAGAAAAAATTAAATCAACGCGCATTCGATGATTTACTGATCGATCTTCATCTGGCTCTTGAATCACGGTCCGGGACAGCTCTTGCTGAAAAACTGCGTCAGCGCTACAAAGCTGCCATGATCGATGAATTTCAGGATACGGATTCTCTGCAATGGAACATTTTTAAACGTATTGGTTCTGAACCGGATTACCCCCTGTTCCTGATCGGAGACCCGAAGCAGGCTATTTACAGTTTTCGCGGAGCCGACGTGTTTGCCTATCTGGATGCCGGCAGGAACGTCACCCCGGAACATATGCATACACTGGGAACCAACTTTCGTTCCGACGATGCTTTGGTTCGCGCGGTTAATACTCTGTTTGCGGCAAGTCCCGACCCGTTCATCTGTCAGGATATCCCCTTCCATCCTGTGAAATCGGGCCGTTCCGTACATGACCGGCTGTTATTAGATGGTGTACCGGATGAACAACCTCTCAAATTCTGGGTTTACCGTCGCAGTGATGAGTCGAAAAACGAGCCGAAACCGGCGGCAACCCGCAGCATTGTTCTGGCTGTTGCCGGAGAAACAGCCCGCCTTCTTGAACCGGGAAGCGTTACTATTTCAAAATCGGGGCAGACACGCACACTTAAACCGGGTGATATTGCCGTGCTGGTAAAAACGCACAGACAAGCAGATCTGGTGCAGGAGGCGCTTACCGTCCTCGGTATTCCGTCAGTCCAGCAGGGAAGCTCCACAATTTTTGCGACATCGGAAGCTCTTGACCTGCTGCGAATTATGCGTGCAGCGGCTGAACCTCATCGAGAAGAACTCCTTCGTGAAGCCCTGCTGACGGCCTGCATGGGATTGAGCGCCAATCAGATTTCAAGTTATGTAGCAAGTTCGGGGGAGCATCCCGAGTGGGAATCCTGGCTGGTCAGTTTTCAGAATCTGCACTCGGCCGCCGCTTCAGGCGGGATTGTTGCGCTAGTGTCACGCCTTCTGGGGAGTTGCGGTGTACGGACACGGGTTTTGACAAGGGTTGGGGGTGAACGCTGTCTGACCAATATCCTGCACTGTTCCGAGTTACTTCACCAGATCGAACGCGAACAGGGGAAAAGCCTTTCCGGATTGATTTCCTGGCTTGAGCGGAAGATACGTGCACCTGACAGGAATGATGAAGCGCTGCTCCGGCTTGAAACCGACGAAAATGCAGTAATGATCTCAACCATTCACGCCAGCAAGGGACTGCAGTATCCGGTTGTGTTCGTTCCCTTTGCATGGGATGCCCCTGCAATCAAAGCTGAGAGAGCGTTGTTCCATAATGCCGCGGGAGAACTGGTGCTCGATCTTGCCGGTACGGAAGAAAACAGCGAGTGTGCCGCTGTAGAGCGGAAGGCTGAGGCCGCCCGGCTTTTGTATGTGGCTTTGACCCGTGCCGAGTTCCGCTGCTATGCCATATGGGGGAGGATCAACGGAGCGATCGATTCACCTCTGTTTCAACTCATGCATGGCGGATCTGCGGCAAAAGGAGACAAAGGTTTTTCCGCACTGAACGATCGGGAAATCCTTGAAGAACTGCAGGAACTCTCTGACGCAGGGGATACAGGCATTTGCGCTGAACTGATGCCATCAGGTGTGGCCGTTTCCCGGAATCAAAGGAGCATATCAGATGATGTTCCTAATACCTGCCGGACACTCCGGCACCCCATCCGTGAAGATTGGCATGTTGCCAGCTTCAGCGGAATAACTTCGGGAGCAGGGCATATTTTTGAACCTCATGACCACGATTCGATGCGCGACACAATGGCGGTTGATACAGCAGCAATTCAGTCCGAGGAGGATCTGCCACCCGGAGGATTGAGTATTTTTGACTTCCCGCGGGGCGCAAAGGCCGGAACCTGTCTCCATGAAATGTTTGAAATGCTTGATTACCGGGAGTTGGAGAGTGACTCCATCACCACTCTGGCCCGTTCTTCTCTTGCGAACAACGGTTTCCACGAGCAGTGGCTGCCCGCAGTCAGGGAGATGGTTTCAGAAGTTACTTCAGCCCGGATTATTCCTGATGATCGTGATTTCACTCTGTCCCGGCTGAAAAAGGGTGACTGGCAAGCTGAGATGGAGTTTTACCTTCCGGTCAGCCAGCTTGCGCCGGCCACCCTGCGGGCGCTTTTTGAGGGTGTTCTCGATGAGAACCGTTTTGAGGATTTTTTCGAGGCGTTGAACCGGCTTTCATTCCGGCAGAGTCGCGGCATGCTGCAAGGTTTCATCGACCTGATTTTCACCCACAAAGGCCGCTTCTATATTCTCGACTGGAAATCAAACCATCTTGGTATGAAGACGACCGACTACAATCAGAGTGCGATGCACGAATCGATGTGTCGCAGTGCCTATATACTGCAATATCACCTCTATACCCTGGCGCTGGACCGACTTTTGAGGTTGCGGCTGCCTGGCTACAGCTATGATAAACATTTCGGAGGGGTGATATATTTGTATCTGCGGGGTATTTCAGCCGGTGCTGGTATGAACGGAATCTATTTGGGCAGGCCTCTGCCGGAATTTATCAGTCGGGCCGGCGGGATGCTGCTGGATTGATTGTTTTCCGGACGAATCATGTCCCCTGTTATTACAGCGGGTCAGGCCGGTTTTTAAGAACACCGTTCAGTGAAGCCAGCAGCCGGTCAATATCAACCTTGTGAACGCTTGCGCCATGCCCCAACGGTTCAAGGTCGGCAATCTGACATTCGTAACAATCAAGATTATACTCCTTGAAAACAGATAACGTCTCGGGATGCTGTGTAATAATATCGGCTATTATCATTTCCTTAGTAATCATGATGCACCTCCCCGGGGGTTTTTACGAATGTTAGTTCCGAATTTCTGGTCACATTTCTCAAGGATGATATGCGGTGACTACGGGAGATCGTATTTTTGCCGCAATGCCGCTTTCACTTCCTGAGGAACAAATTTGTCGATATCGCCGTTAAGAGAACAGACCTCCTTGACGATTGAGGAAGAAAGATAGCCATACTGCAGAGATGTCATCATGAAAAGCGTTTCTATCTGCCGACCGATGCTGCTGTTCATCTGAGCTATCTGGAATTCATACTCAAAATCAGAAATTGCCCGGAGGCCGCGGATGATGACATGGGCCCCGCGGGAAGAAACATAATCTATCAGCAGTCCGCTAAAAGTGTCTACCGTGACTCGCCCCTCCCCCTTTACAACGTCCTGGATCAACTCAACCCGTTCATCAGTGGTGAACAGCGCGTTTTTTTGCGAGTTTTTGGCTACGGCAACTATTATCTCATCGAAGATAGTCAGACTTCGCTTGATTATATCAAGGTGGCCATACGTGATCGGGTCAAATGAACCGGGATACACAGCAATTTTCTTCATTTTTCCTCCAATGCAAACAACTCGAGAGCCGTTTCACCATACACACGCCGCTCAAGCTTCTTCAAACAACCGTACGATTCCAGCAATGGTTTTCGAACCGAACACTCTGCCACCAGAATGGAACATGGATGCAACATTCCGCTGGAATTGATCACTTCAAATACACTCTGGTACAATTCTGTATCGTAGGGGGGATCAAAAAAAACCAGATCAAAGTGTCGATCGTACCCTGCAATTCTCTGTAAAGCCTGTACCGCATCCATAATCAGAATTTCAGAACGATCCAGCAAGCTGGTATCCAACAGATTATTAATAAGTATTTTTTTTATCGATGTATTACATTCAATAAAACAACATGATCCGGCACCTCGACTGAGAGCTTCAATTCCAAGACTTCCGGTTCCGGCACAGATATCAAGAACGCGAATGCCGGCAAAATCGATACGGCTGGTAAGAATGCTGAAAAGCGCTTCCTTGACTCGATCCGCAGTTGGCCTGGTTGTTACTCCGGAAGGCGCAGACAACTTTTTCCCGCGACTGGTTCCCGCTATGACCCGCATAAATACAGTCCTCAAGCTCAGATTCCAAGGGAAGCTAGCGCAAATAATATGATTGGTCAAGCGCGAATAACCACTCTCCTGAATCTAATTATGCCCTCAGTTGCTTGACATCCGGTCGCTCCATGCTTAACTCATAAACAGACGCGGTAAAAACAGTGCAAAAGAGGCACATTATGGAGTTCAACAAACTTACGCAAAAATCTCAGGAAGCGTTTACCGAAGCTCAAAACAAGGCCGTTTCGTTCGGGCATGTAGAGGTTGACGGCGAACATCTACTCTGGGCGCTGCTTGACCAGCCTGACGGTCTGGTGCCCCGCCTGCTGCAGCGAATGGATATCCTTCCCGAGACCGTCAAAAAAGAGGTTGTGACGGAACTTGACCGCAGAGCAAGGGTTTCCGGTCCCGGAGCCGAAGCCGGAAAGATTTACGTTTCCCAGCGTCTGTCCCGCATTTTGGTGTCGGCAGAAAATGAAGCCAAACGTCTCAAGGATGAATATGTATCGGTTGAACATCTGTTTATGGCACTCCTGGCGGAGGGTGAAAAGGTTCCGTCCGGCCGGATTCTCAAACAGGCGGGAATAAACCACGAACGTTTCCTGAAAACACTTAACGATGTGCGCGGCAGCCAGCGGGTGCAGAGCGCCAACCCGGAAGCCACCTATGAGGCGCTGGAGAAATATGGACGGGACCTGGTCAAGATGGCCAGGAATGACAAACTTGATCCGGTCATCGGGCGGGATGAAGAGGTGCGCCGGGTCATACGGGTATTGTCCCGCAAAACCAAGAACAATCCGGTCCTGATAGGTGAGCCGGGAGTCGGCAAGACCGCCATTGTCGAAGGTCTTGCTCAACGCATTGTACGGGGGGATGTACCGGAGGGGTTGAAGGACAAGTCTGTTTTTGCACTGGATATGGGGTCATTGATCGCCGGCGCCAAATATCGGGGCGAATTTGAGGAACGCTTGAAAGCGGTGCTGAACGAGATAAAAGAGGCCGAAGGGCGGATTATTCTCTTTATCGACGAACTGCATACCATCGTCGGAGCGGGTAAGGCCGAGGGTTCGATGGATGCCGGTAATATGCTGAAGCCGATGCTGGCTCGCGGCGAATTGCACTGTATCGGCGCAACTACCCTGGATGAATACCGGCTGCATATCGAGAAAGATGCCGCGCTTGAGCGCCGCTTTCAGCCGGTTCTGGTGGAGCAGCCGACGGTAGAGGATACTGTTTCGATCCTTCGGGGCTTGCGAGAGCGCTTCGAGGTACATCACGGAGTCAGAATTCAGGATAACGCACTGGTGGCGGCGGCCACTCTTTCCAACCGTTATATCACCGAGCGGTTCCTGCCCGACAAGGCCATTGATCTGGTCGATGAAGCATGTGCAATGATCAGGACTGAAATAGACTCATTGCCATCGGATCTGGATACCATATCACGACGGGTGATGCAGCTGGAGATTGAAGAAGTTGCGCTCAAAAAAGAGAAGGACAAAGCCAGCATTGAGCGCCTCGAAGCGCTACGCAAGGATTTGGCTGATGATCGTGAAAAAGCCAACACCATGCGGGCACAGTATGATTCAGAGAAGATCGCGATCCAGCGGGTTCAGGGCCTGCGCGAGCAGATCGAGAAGACCCGGCGTGAAATTGAGCAGGCCGAAAGAGCCGGTAATCTGGAGCAGGCTTCCCGGCTCAAATACTCCGAACTGCCCGGCCTTGAAACGGCTCTGAAAAACGAAGATGCGGCATTGAACCGGAAACAGGGGGGACTGAAACTGCTGCGGGAAGAGGTCACCGAGGACGAAATAGCCGAAATAGTCGCGCATTGGACCGGCATACCAGTCCTGCGACTTGTGGAAGGTGAACGTGAAAAACTGCTCCGTTTGGAAGATATTCTGCACCAGCGGGTGATAGGGCAGGATGAAGCGGTGCGGCTGGTGTCTGATGCCGTGCTTCGTGCCCGCTCCGGCATCAAGGATCCCCGCCGTCCGATCGGTTCTTTCATATTTCTCGGCCCGACCGGAGTCGGCAAGACCGAACTGGCCCGCACCCTGGCAGAAGCCCTCTTTGATTCCGAAGAAAACATGGTGCGGATCGATATGTCGGAATACATGGAGAAGTTTGCCGTATCACGCCTGATCGGCGCCCCCCCCGGCTACGTCGGATATGAAGAGGGTGGACAACTGACCGAAGCGGTCAGACGAAAACCTTACAGCGTACTGCTTTTTGATGAAATAGAGAAAGCCCACCCGGACGTATTCAATATCCTGCTGCAGATTCTGGATGACGGCCGGGTGACCGACAGTCATGGCCGTACGGTCAGCTTCAAGAATACCGTCATCATCATGACCTCAAATATCGGCTCCGCGTACCTGCTGGAGGGAATTACCGCAACCGGTGAAATCAGGGAAGACGCCCGAAAGAGCGTCATGAACGAACTCAAGGCCGGTTTCCGCCCCGAGTTTCTTAATCGTGTCGATGACATTGTACTGTTCAAGCCGCTGCATATCGAAGAGGTGAAGAAAATAGCCGATCTGCTGGCTGAACAGCTCAAGCAGCGCTTGAAAGATCAACGTATAACACTTGAAATAAGCGAAGAAGCCTTGAGTTTTATTGCCAAGGCGGGGTATGATCCGGTCTACGGCGCACGGCCACTCAAACGCTACCTGCAACGCGAGCTGGAAACCCGCGTCGCCAGAGCAATAATTGCCGGGGATGTTACTGAAGGGGGAACGTTGAAGGTGGAACTGGAGAACGGGGCGCTCTGTATTAAATGACTATTCCCTTCTCCATAAGGGAGAAGGTGGCCGTAGGCCGGATGAGGGGGGCAGCAGTGCCATATACATCAGCATTTCCCCCTCACCCTAACCCTCTCCCTCAGGGAGAGGGAATATTATTTGAGGCAAAATCAAAAAACACGAAGGGCCCTCGTCATGTGGGCCCTTTTTTGTTTCAATGAATCATCAGGTCAAACTGTGGATCAGGCCAGATCCTGGACACCCTGGTAGATAATGTCGAACAATTCCTGGATATGCTCCTCGGCAATGCATGAGAAGGCGATACGCAGGTCGGTCTTGGTGATGGAAATGGCGCCCACCCCGTACTTGTCCAGCAGGTGGAGGCGCAATTTTTCGGCATC
>JANNLB010000021.1:0-23787 GCA_031396605.1 Geobacter sp.
TTCAATGATATCAGAGAGGCCAAAGACGCAATCAAACGCTTGAAAATTGATTTGGAAATAGATGGTAGATTGATTGAACCTATCAAGCGAGAGAGAGGAGGTGAAAAACGATGAAGAAGAATCTTTTAGTGATCACAATGATGCTTGTTTTTGCTATTACTTTGGGGGGTTGTGCAACAACAGGTGACCTTGCGAAAGTTCAGTCGCAGCAAATGGCGACTGGTGCAAAAGCTGATCAGGCGGCGCAGGATGCGCAGGCTGCCAAGGCGGCAGCTGATGCGGCCACGTTAAAGGCAGAGGCTGCCGCAACCCGGGCAGAAAATGCTCTGAAGATGGCAGAGGAAAGGGCGAAGATCGCAGATGAAAAAGCGAAGATCGCAGATGAAAAAGCGAAGATCGCAGATGAAAAGATGATAATTGCAGATGAAAAAGCAATGAAGGCTGACGAAGTTTTCCGCAAATCAATGAGGAAGTAGGTCAATTTTATGGGGAGCTGTTATCTTAGTGCTCCGGAAAGGAAGTGGCAGGGTTTTATACTCTGCCACTTCCTTTATGTTTCCACCGTTCAAGTCTGTCAGGACCATTCAAGTATTTAATCGGCCAAAAACAGGGCATCAGGCTCTCTCAGCCCAATTTGTTCCTGATGCTTCCGTCAAAGGATGAGGAGATGAGAGAGTTGAGAATCTTCCAGACGAATATGGGTAAAAAGCAAAGCAGGATGGGTAATAATCTAAACTTATTCTTTGTCTGTATCATACTAGCGCCACTGCTCATATGCGGATGCAGTCACTTTAATGAGGGATATCAGGCCAAGTCAACCTTCAACGAAGCGAATGTTTTTTTCAGCCAGGGGAACTACGAGGCCTCTCTGAGCAAATATCAGCAGATTATCGAAAAATATCAAACGGTTGGAGACAGGGTTCTTTTTGAGACGGGTATTATTTATGCGCATCCCGGGAATGAGCAAAAAGATTATCAGAAGTCTCTGGAATGTTTCCAGAAGCTCATAAAGGATTATCTTGAGAGTGGTTACAGGAAAGACAGTGAGATGATGATATTTAATATCAACAATGTCATTGTCAAAGATGAGACGATTGCTGTGCAGCAAACACATATTGAGGCTCTCCAACAAGAGATTAAAAGCAATGGGAATGAGATTATTACACTGCAAAAAAAGATTAATGCACTTGAACAAGAAGTTAAGAGCAAAGAGAATGAGATTATTAAACTGCAAAAAGAGGCTTATGTAATCCCGAAGGGACCGGCAGATAAGATTCTGATAGAAAAGAACGAACGACGATTGACGTTGTTTTCAAAGGGCAAGGTGCTCAAGACTTACAAAATAGCCTTGGGGGGAAACCCGAATGGTCCAAAAGAAAGGCAAGGCGATAACAAAACTCCGGAGGGAAGCTACGTTGTCGATTCAAGAAATAGGAACAGCCGTTATCACCTGTCCCTTCATATTTCCTATCCAAACGAGAAAGACAAAAAACGAGCAAAACAACTCGGTGTTTCTCCGGGCGGAGACATCATGATCCACGGTATCAAGGATGGATTCTCGTGGGCTGGAGATCTTCACACAGAGGTGGACTGGACGAAAGGGTGTATTGCCGTTACCGACGAAGAAATAGAGGAAATTGACAAGTTAGCGCCAAATGGCACGATCGTTGAGATAAGGCCATAGAAGACCGTGGCATCGATTATAACTTCAGCATAACGAACAGTTTGTTTTTTGTGGTATACTGACTATCAGATTGTCAATACAAAGGAGGGTATCCATGCTTCAGATAATGATCAAACCCATGAGTTTCTTTTTGGTTTTCTCCCTTTTTCTCCTCGATTTTTCCGTGCAGACGGCAAAAGCACAGATGATCGGCACCAATACCGTGATCGCGGCACAGAAGCAGGAAGCGAACCGTGAGCGGGTTACTGCCTTTCTCGGTCGTGAAGATGTGCAGCAGGCCATGGTGCAGCGCGGCGTCGATGCTGCCGAGGCACAAAAAAGGGTGGCCAGCCTTTCCGATTCTGAGCTGACAAAAATTTCCCAGGCCATGGAGAAGTTGCCAGCCGGTGGCGATGGTGGGCTCGGGGCGGTCGTTGGCGCTGTGGTTTTCATCTTTTTGGTGTTGCTGATCACCGATCTCGTCGGTCTCACCCACGTTTTTCCCTTTGTTAGCCACAAGCGCTAAGAGCCGGGCACAATCGCGTTTCCTTCAGGCCGAAAGTCAAGTGCTTATCGGCCTGTTGTTTTTAGTGCTGTCCCTTGTTTTATCCGGCTGCGGCCTCCTGTCGACGAGACCCCTGCTCCAGACGCCGGGCGGGCCTGCCAAGGCCATGGTTGACAAAGTGCCATTTTTTGCCCAGGAAGAATTGCAGTGCGGGCCGGCAGCCCTGGCCATGGCGCTTAACTGGAGCGGAATCGACGTCCAACCCTCCGATCTTACCCCCGAAGTTTTCACCCCCGACCTCAAGGGCAGCCTGCAAAGCGCCCTGATTGGAGCAACCCGCAGGCATAGCAGGGTCGCCTATGCCATCACCGGCAGTGAAGCCCTGCTGGCTGAGGTCTCAGCCGGTAATCCGGTCATCGTGCTGGTCAATCTCGGCCTGTCTTGGTACCCGAAATGGCACTATGCCGTGGTCATCGGTTTTGATCAGGAGCGTGAAGAGATTATCCTCCACTCAGGACTCATCGCCAACGAGCATCTCAGTTCCCGGGTTTTCATGAATATCTGGCAGCGCGGCGAGTACTGGGGGCTCCTGGTCCTGCCGCCAGACCGGCTGCCGGCTAGAGTTGGAGAGGGGGATTGGCTTGAAGCCGTTGCCGGCCTGGAAAGGGCCGACCAGTGGCAGGGGGCGGAAGCTGGGTATAGTGCGGCCCTGAAGCGCTGGCCGAAGAGTTTTGCCGCCTGGATGGGACTCGGCAACAGTCGTTACAGCCTGCACGATCTTGCCGGTAGCGCCGAGGCCTTTCGTCGAGCAACTCTGCTTCAGCCGGAAAACGGCATACCTTTCAACAACCTTGCCCATGTTCTGAACATCCAGGGCAAGCGAAATGAGGCACTGGTTGCGGCACAACGAGCCGTGGACCTTGGCGGCCCGCTCATTGATAATTTCTTTCAAACCCTGGAAGAGATCAAAAACAAATAGGGAATTTCGGAGTATTTCGGGAGAATTTCGGGGACAGCATACTTAATTTAGTGAGAATTTCGGGGACAGCATACTTAATTCAAAAGGCGACCGAATGGCCGCCTTTACAGTTTATTGAACCCGGGCAGTATATTTGTTGAGATCCTACTTCACCCGATTATGTTTTCCGTCGGTAGTTGGCCGTCATGAATTTGAGCCAGTTCCCGTCAGCGCCCAACACGTGCGAAGTCAAAATCCGGTGGTCGTCGCTCTTGAACTCGTATACGTCCCTGTACTTCGCCATCTTCCCCTCGACAAACATGTCGGGACCTTCGGTGTCGAGCGTCAGCGTTTTCCCGTCAGCGTCCATTACGCCATCGTATACCCACAGGTGGGTCATCATCGAACCAACCCATGTCCCCACATACCGCTTCCTCTGCGGGTCATAGCCGAGCGTCAGCATCATCGTTGCAGCGCCGCCGCCGGGCATCTCGCCCTGTCCCTCGGCTAGAATCCAGAGGCCGCCGAGCGAACGCACTATTTCGGTCCCCGTGAACTTCTCAAGGGGCTTGCCCGGCTCCATCTGCGCTTCGGTCTCATAGGCCCACTCGCCGACCAGATTCTGCAGCCATCGGTGTTCTCCCTGCGGTTCGGCCTGCATGCAAGGTTTCCGTTCCGTATCGCTTGTTGCCATGATCTCATCTCCCTTCGTTATGATGAATTATACCATATCGGTGAAATTCCGTGTATTCCCTACGGGCTTCAAAGGACTGCCAAGCGGCTTCCTTTTACTTCTTTTCCGGGGTGATTTCGGTGACAGCGTAAATCCGCTTTACCACCTTTGACCTCCGCCCTTCACTGATACGATCGCAGCCGCTTCAGGTACGACCGTATCCGTCGGGCATTGGCACCCACATCACTTTTCCCCACCCGCGACACGGAACGGATGTCCAGCAGTGCCCGCTCACCGGCCGCAGTGATGCGGATGACGATGTCATCGGTGAAGCCGAACCAGAATGTGGTGTCAGTGGCCTCGATCCGTCCCTCCACAGGTTCGGCGGCGACAATCCGCCAACCCGCTGCCCGTGCCGTTGCCAGGGCTAGATCAAAGGCCCGGCCTGCAGAGAGGTCCAACACCTCGGTACGGAGGTCGGAATAGACCTGTTTCTGCTGTTCAGCCACCGCAGGGCCACCGTAAACCGCCGGATTTGGCGCATCCTTGCGTAACGGCAGGATCGCCACGAATTGCGGCGGATGCACGGTATCGGTGGTGATATCATGGATAACCGGAAGCTGTCGTGCATTCAAGCGCCATGAGGCCGGCACTGCCGCCACCACCATTCCGCTGAATACCGCCAGTACAGCAAGGAGAATCCCGGCCACCTGCCGTTTACGGCTGGCCTGAATTGCCCCCCAGATACCCAGCAGTGCAGCGCCAATGCCACCATACGCCCCATATCCGAGCAGTGTGAACCCAACGCGGAAATGCCACCAATTAAAACGACTTCCGACTCCGGCCAGTATCAACAGCAGGGCGGATGCACAGGCAACCCCCATTGCCAGTCCGGGCATTAACAGAGACGTATTCCATCGATTCACGGATTTTTCATCCTGTGGCATGTTTCTCACCTCCTGTAAGTTCTCTTGCTACGGGAGCTTGGCGGCCAGAACGTCGATTTTCTCGATAACGGGCGGTTGCCCGGTCAGATCGGCGATGACGCTGAACCAGCCGACGCCGGTACCTTCGCCCACGTTAATAACAGTGTAGTCCATCCCCGGTACATCTTCCAGTTTCCAATCGAAGAGACCGGTATAAAACGCTTTGGCTTTGCCCGCGTTAGTGGCCATCAACTCTACATGCACAAACGGATTTGCCATGACAAGCTCTCCTTTTTGATTGAAATGGTGTACCATGCGTACATTTTACGCCGTCACCGGGAAAATGGTAACTGAAAATTCCGGTGTAACCACGGTCGATACGATCCGCTGTCTGTCTATTTGATGGTGGATGTTACGGTTTTGACGGTGCATATTTGTAGTTTAATACCCTTTCCGGAACGCACCCCCGGCGCGAGAAGCATAGATTATCCATGCTGGAGTACAACTTATGCACGTAGACCTGGACTTGATGAGAAATCTGATACACAAACGAGCCGATGAGATTGAAAAAAGTATTGCCGGGACCGGCTATCTGGCAAGAACAGTCATCGGCGTCGGCACCTTTTTACTCGATAACGAAGGGGACTTCGATCTGATGACCGCTAAGCAAAAGGTCATCTTTGAAAAATTTCTTCTGCCACTGCTGGATGCGCTTCGCCGGTAGCTGGAGGTGTAATTCAAAATCCCTGCAAAGGCCAGCCAATAGCGGGCTTTTGAAGTTTGTGAGGTGCAGGGGTTGAATTCGGGGCGGTTGGCGCTACACTGTTATAAATGGTGTGGTAATCATAGTGTCGAATGCGGTCACCACCTTGGTCCGGTTGGAGCCGGGTCAGGGCGAACAACGAGGGAAAGCCGGTCCGGCGGAAGGGGTAGAGATGAAGGTTAGTTTGAATATGGATAAGCTCCGATTCAGGGACGGGGATGGCCAACTCTCTCCCGCTCGGCAACAGGAGATTCTGGCCGGAAGACTTGCCGGTTGTAACCGGGTAAAGCGCGTCGGCGACTCCTTACAGGAGATGGAGGGCATCCTGGCGCTTCGCGGGATTGGGACAGCCGCGGGAGTTATCATCCCTTTACCCCGCCACCCCACCGAACCTTACCGGATCAAGAGCGTCGAGCTGCGCGGCGAAGGGTGTCCTTCCTTCGAGGCCCGCATGCAGGCCATCGAAGAGGCCGGTTACAACACCTTCCTGCTGAAGGAGGACAAGAAGGTCGTCATCTATATCGATCTCCTCACAGACAGCGGCACATCCGCCATGAGCGACCTGCAGTGGTCAGCCATGCTGAGGGGAAACGAGGATTATGCCGGTTCCCGCAGTTACTATCCACTGGAGAAGGCCATCCGGGAGGTGTACGGCTGGCGGGAGGTGATCCCCACCCATCAGGGGAGGGGAGCGGAGCATATCCTCTCCACCATTTACATCAAACCACTGCTGGAGGAGTACCCGGGCGCCCCGATCTACGTACCTAAAAACATGTATTTCACCACCACCAAGGTCCATATCCTGAGGGCCGGCGGAACGTTCATCGACGTGATCATCGACCAGGCCCACGACTCCACCTCCTGGCTCCCCTTCAAGGGCAACATCGATATCACCAAGCTCCAGAGGCTGATCGACGACTGTATCGATCACTGGGGCAAGGTTCACGGTCCACGGCACATTGCCTACGTGCATCTGGAAGGGTGCGTGAACATGGCGGGGGGGCAGCCGTTCTCCATGGAAAACCTGCGTGCCCTGCGGGCATTGACCCACACCTACGGCATTCCCCTCCTCCTGGACGCCACCCGCCTGGTGGAAAACGCCTATTTCGTGCAACAGCGCGAGCCGGGTTACCGGGAGAGAAGCATCGCCGAGATCGTCCGGGAGATGGGGGATCTCACCGAAGGGTGCACCATGAGCTCCAAAAAAGACCATCTGGTGAACATCGGTGGTTTTCTCGCCCTCAACGATGAACACAAGGCCGCCCAGGCCCGCGAGTTGTTGGTGGACTTCGAGGGGTTTCCCACCTACGGCGGCATGGCGGGCTACAGCATGGAGGCGCTTGCCCAGGGAATCAGAGAGTGCATCGACGACAACTGGATTGCTTATCGGGTCGGGCAGACCCAGTACCTTGGGCAGCTGCTCCTGGATGCCGGCATACCGATCGTCGTGCCGGTGGGCGGGCACGCGGTCTTCATCGACGCCAGGAGGTTCCTCCCCCATCTACCCCAGGAACAGTTCCCCGCCCAGGCCCTGGCAAGTGCCATCTACCTGCACAGCGGCATACGGACCATGGAGCGCGGGGCCATCTCCGCCGGTCGGGACAAGCAGACCGGAACACAGCATTTCCCCGAACTGGAACTGGTGCGGCTCACCATATCACGTCGAGTCTATACCCAATCCCACATGGATTACGTGGCCGAGAAGATTATCGAGCTTTACGGGATGCGGGAGAGAATCAACGGACTGGAGATAGACTGGGAGCCGGCAGCAGGTTCGTTGCGCTTTTTCCTGATGCGTTTTATTCCGATCGGCGGCGCGCTCATCAGGTAGCCGTCAAATTTTTCCAGCAGGATGTCCTGTCCCGACGTTATCCCTTCACGGTTTTCAGACGTTTCAGGATATCGCCGAGTATGGCCTCCTGTTCCTTCAGTTCCGCATGCCATTCTTTGTTGTCAGTGCCGACCCTCTCCGTTGTCAAGTCGGAGAGATATGATGCAAGCGCACCGACCAGGGTTGCCACTTTTTTTTCACTCAGTTCAATAGCTGACACGGTAAAGCCCCCTTCCGTCTTCCTGCATGACGTTTCTGCCTTGATTCTTCCTGGAGAATCGCCATCCGCGACTTCCTGTTATAATGCTAGAACCAATAAGTAAAAGGGTCAAGAAACCTGCATAATCCGGGGGCGGATTACTTGATTCAATTAAATGCATGTTGACGATGCTTCATGCCAGGTGATACATGTCGTCACGTAAAACAGCCGGATATTGCGTTGCTGTCAATATATCTGTTCTTCTCAAACAGTCCGCTTGATTTTCCTGGAGGGTGAACATGATTAACCTGTTATGGTCGGTTGTTTTTATGGTGCTGTTGTTATCAGGCTGCGGTTGGAATGGCACTCCGACCCGCAACAATGATTTTACGCCTTTGACTTCGATCGAGATCAGTGCGGTTTCCCCGACCGTTGCTGCGGGCACTTCCACCAAACTTTCGGTAAAAGGTAATTTCTCGGAGTTGTTCACCCGTGACATCACCGATCAGGTGGTCTGGTCGAGCGATACGCCGACCGTGGCCGGGTTCATTACTGCGGCGAGCCCGAACCGGGTGACCGGTAAAATTCCGGGAACTGCCATCCTGACCGCAACCATGGGGAGCGTGTCAGCTACTTTCAAGTTGACGGTGAGTTCGGCTACCGTCACTGCCCTGACGATCACCCCTGCCGCTCCATCGATCGCAAAGGGTTTGGCCGCCAAGTTTACCGTACTCGGAACCTTCTCGGACTCAACGACCCAGGATCTGACCATTGATGCCACCTGGGCTTCGAGTGCTCCCGCCGTTGCGACCGTCAGCGACGTCGTCGGCAGCAAGGGCTTTGCCCAAACCCTCACGGTCGGCACGTCGACGATTACGGCGACATTTAACGGCATCAGCGACACTGCGCTGCTGACCGTAACCGAACCGGTGCTGCAATCTATTGCGGTCACGCCGGCCAATCCCTCGGTACTGAGTTTGTCCACCACAGATAGTTTCACGGCTACCGGAACTTATTCTGATGGATCGACTAAAATCATCACAGATCAGGTAAACTGGGCCTCATCCAGTATTGGAATAGCGACGATTGCCACCAGCGGTGGTGCAGCAACAACCCTCTCGCAGGGAACGACCTCAATCAGTGCCACTCCTCTGCCCAGTGTCCCCAGTGACCCCGGCGTCAGCGGAGCAACGAACCTTAAGGTGACGGGCGGTAATCTGAACAATTTTACCGTCTCACCTGCCATCGTAACGCTGGTCAAAGGCACTGTCGGTCGAATAACCGCCACAGGAACCTTCAGCAATGGCAGCAGACGGGACATCACCGGAGCACCGACGGGGGCGTTTACGTGGTCTCCGGCCAATTCATCCCTTGCATCGGTGACTGCCGCTGGAGGAAATCTGGTGTGGCTGAACGCCCTCGCGGTGACACCTACGACCATAATTACGGCCACGTCCGGCACGTTAACCCCCTTCACAACCACTCTGACGGTCATCGATGCTCCACAGCTCCTGTCCATTGCGATTTTTACGACCAGTCCGGAGCTGACTGCCGGATCGCTGACTGCTGGAACCAGCGCCCGCTTCACCGTGACCGCCACTTTTAACGGAGCGACCCAGGATGTGACTACCCTCAGCACCTGGACCTCCGACGCACCGACAGTAGCCACGGTCGGTACCAGCGGGCTTGCAGCGGGGCGCGTCAATGGAGTTGCCGCCGGTTCCACCACCATCAGAGCCACGTATGGCGGCATAACGGCTCTGAATCCAGCCACATTTACGGTCAGGTCCAGGATCCTCCAAAGCCTGACAATCACGCCCCCCACCGTGACTATCGGTAATCAGGTTCCATTTACGGCAACAGCAAACTACACCGACCTCACTATTAAAGATGTGACCGAAGATACGACCTGGTCTATAGACAAACCAAACGTCGCAATCCTTGCCGACAGTGTGAATCAACCGGGGCAGGTCGTGGGAGTCGATATCGGTTCGGCGACTCTTACGGTGATTTTAGGCGGCAACAGCGACAAGCCCCGAACTGCGGTGATCACGGTCACAGGACCTTAAGGGCTGCAACATTAACATCTAACCTCCCTAAGTCCTCCCTTATCAGGGGGGGAGGGATTATTTAACCAAAGAAGGGATTACATGAAAAGAACCTGCCAGATAATAATCGCCCTCTGCCTTCCGCTCCTGCTCTGCGGCCCGGTCATGGCACAGCACTCGGGCCCTTATGTGGGGGCTTTCATCGGGGGAAACGCACTGATGACCGCCGAGGGTGCCGACGATCTGGGGAGCTTCAGCCTCAGGTTTAAACAGGCTCTGCAGGGGAGCGCCGTCGCCGGTTGGGACTTTGAACCGGGCAATCCGGTGGGAGAGGGGCGGGTCGAGGTTGAATATACCCGGCGCAGCAACCCGCTCGACCAAGTGAAGTTTGTTGAAGGGAACTTCAAGGGAGGTGGCAGCGTGTCAGCAGACAGTCTGCTGCTTAACTTTTTTGGTGTCCTCCACGACAAAAGCCGATGGTCACCTTACGCCGGAGGCGGCATCGGCGCTGCCCGTATCAATTCCTCCGGCTTGAAGGTGACCGGTCAGCCCATGAGTACCGGCTCAACCGTTGTCTTTGCCTACCAGTTGGGGGGTGGAATTGATGTTGCCCTGACCGACTATCTGAATCTCGATCTCGGCTATCGTTATTTCAGCAGCAGCAGACCCAGGTTCACCGAAGTCAACGGACACAAATTCGAGATGAATTACATCAGCCACAATGCCATTCTTGGCCTGAGGGCGGGATTTTGAACAACTCGGGGTTTATCCTCTACCGGGAGGCTGGCCGCAAACACCGGCATAAACCCGCATACGAGAGGACCTGACAGCCTGGATGAAGGGATTAAAACACTTCAAACTGCTGTCAAGTCGCTACCGTCAGGAACTCAATGGGCACACCCGGACCAGTACTCTTAAAATCCGCACAATCCCTGGGCCTTGCCGATTTTCCTCTGAACATTACCGGCGAAGCGTTCAAATTTACCCTTGACTCCCAGCGTCGTGTTCGAACTGATCTTACCGGCGATCTCCTTGACCGTACCCTTTACTATACGAAACATACCTTTCGCCTGATATCTTGTGCTGAGTTTCATGATAGACCCCCTTGCTGCTGACAACATCTTTCACAGCGCTCTTTTTCTGCAACTCACTTAAACAGTGCACCATTCACTGTTCTTCTTATGGTTTTCATTCTATCATAAAACGGCCATGGCTGAAAAGTGATCTCTGATTTGGAGACTTGTCCTCTAAAGATACTTAAACCCTTCCGGAAGTGTTTTTCCCCTGAAGTTCACATGACATTTGTCCGCAGCTGCGTTATTGTCGTCCCATTAATTGGTTTCATTATGAAGGAGACTTGCATGAGAAAGAGGGTTGTCGTAGTTATGCTGGTTCTGCTGGTATCGTCCCTCAGCGGCTGCGCCTTCGTTAACGTACCGCTCATGCCGCCGCCAATGCCTCTGGAGGAGCAACTGCTTGAAGGGGATGGAACCAGGAAAATTTTGCTGCTCGATATCAGCGGCACCATCTCCGAACAGGAGAAGTCCGGTGGTCTGCTGGGACGCACCGCTCCATCCATGGTCTCGCTGATACGCGAGTCACTCCGGAAGGCTGAAAAAGACGACAAGATCGCCGGCCTGATCCTGCGCATCAATTCTCCCGGCGGAACGGTGACGGCCAGCGATATCATTCATCATGAGATTGTCGAGTTCAGGAAACGCAAGAAGGTTCCGGTATTGGCCTGCATCATGAGTGTCGGCGCCTCGGGCGGTTACTATGTGGCAGCGGCGGCGGATGAGATCATAGCCCATCCCACGGCCATCACCGGCAGCATCGGCGTGATCCTGATGAAGTTCAACGTGGAAGGACTGATGGGCAAGATCGGCGTAGAGGAACAGACAATCAAATCGGGTGACAAGAAGGACATCATGTCTCCATTCCGCAAGGCAACCACGGAGGAGGTCAAGCTGGGGCAGGAGATCATCGATCAGCTCTACGGGCGTTTTCTGGACATCGTCATGGCGAGGACGGGCAACAGGCTGTCGCGGGACGAACTGCGCAAGCTGGCCGACGGCCGCATCTATACGGCCGGTCAGGCGCTGGAAGGAAAGCTGGTAGACAGGATCGGCTATCTGGACGATGTCATCGCCTCGATCAGAAAGTTGGCGGGGGATAAGAGTGCCCGCGTGGTGAGCTACTATCGTCCCGGCACGTACAAGGGAAGCATCTACGCAGATGCCGGTGAAAAGGGTGGCGTGCTGGAGATGTTCGGTGGGCTGGATGCCTTTTCTGCCGGGGGTTTCATGTACCTGTGGCGGCCGTGAGCGTGCCGGAGGTCATGGGGAATGATGATAGACCCCAAAACAGCCCCATGTATCACATTGCATAACACAATAAAAAAACAGGAGGATGTCACAATGATTCCGGAAAAACTGTTGGAAGTACTGAAACATGAAGGAGTGGTTGCCATAGCTGCACAGGGGCAGGATGGGCCGCATCTGGTAAACACCTGAAACAGTTACGTACAGATTTCCAGCACAGGAAGAGGAAACATCAATGAACACGAAGAAGATAACATTCCCCAATGCACGGGGGGAGCAGCTCGCCGCCCGGCTGGAACTCCCCGGGGATGAGCCGCCGCTGGCTTACGCCCTGTTCGCCCACTGTTTCACCTGCTCAAAGGATCTCACGGCGGCAGTGAACATCGCCCGTGCCCTGAGCAGCAGGCGCATCGCCGTGCTCCGCTTCGACTTCACCGGCCTGGGGGAGAGCGAGGGGGAGTTCGCCGCGACGACCTTTTCCTCCGAGGTGAGCGACCTGGTGGCTGCGGCCCGCTTTCTGGAGCGGGAGTATCTGGCGCCCCGGCTGCTTATCGGCCACTCCCTGGGGGGTGCGGCCGTTCTGGCTGCGGCCGCGGCGATTCCCTCGACATCAGCAGTAGTCACCATCGCCGCCCCGTTCAATCCTGCCCAGCTGCGGGACCTGCTGGGAGAGTCGGCGGAACGGATCGAGCAGGCCGGTCAGGCCACCGTCAACATCAGCGGCCGCACCTTTACCATCCGCAAGAGCCTGCTGGACGACCTGGAGGCCCAGCAACCAGCTGAGTCCCTGCACCGGCTCACTGCGGCGCTGCTGGTGATGCACTCCCCCCGAGACCAGGTGGTGGGCATCGACAACGCCGCCGATATCTACCGGGCCGCACACCACCCCAAGAGCTTCGTTTCCCTCGACCCGGCCGACCATCTGCTTTCCGAAGCCCTCGACTCGCGCTACGCCGGCGAGATCATAGCTACCTGGGCCGGTCGCTACCTGGAGCTGACCGAATCGCCGGCTACCTCCCGCCTCCCGCCGGAGGTGATCGACAACCGGGTGACGGCGCGCACCGGGGCGGAGGGATTTCGCACCGAGCTGTTCGCCAACGGTTTCCCGTTGGTGGCCGACGAGCCGGTGGAATACGGCGGCGGCAACGAGGGACCATCCCCATACGATTACCTGCTGGCCGCGCTTGGCGCCTGCACCGGAATGACGCTCCGGATGTACGCCCGCAGCAAGGGGTGGCCGCTGGAGGAGGTTGTGGTGCGCCTCTCCCATCACAAGGTCCACGCCGATGACTGTCGCGACTGCGACGAGAAAGACCTCCGGATCGACAGCTTCGAGCGGGAGTTGGAGCTGCACGGGGAGCTGGACGAGGCGCAGCGACAGCGCCTGCTGGAGATGGCCGGACGGTGCCCGGTGCATCGCACCCTGACGGGAGAGGTGCGCATCGAGACCACCCTGCGGCCGGTCTGAACGAGGTCTATCGGTAAGAAGAAATCTTTGTGCCTCTGCGCCGTTGCGTGAGTCAACAAATCAACCATGTCCCACAAGCCTTCCCGCGTTGTAGACAAATCAAAACCTATGGTGTAACATACCAAACATGAAAGCTGTTCTCATAAAACACGACCGTTTCAATGATCATTTTGGTAATCTTGTTGAGACGAAACTATGGTCGGTTCCGGTCACGGGACATACTCCATATGGTGTCAAATACTCGCTTGTCTATATCGTGAACGGTGAGCGCGTTGTTGGTTACGATAATGAGCGGGGCAAGGGCGATCACAGACACATTGAAGGTACAGAAATCTCGTATGTATTTGTTGACATAGATGTGCTTGTTGAAGATTTTGCCAACGATGTAGAAGAGTTTATCAGGAGGTATTATGAAGGCTAAAAACGTGACAATGGGTATAAAATCGCTCCGTGACGGGCTCAAGGATTTTGCAGATACCTTTAAAGCCGTTCAGCAGGGAGAACAGGTAAAACCCCAGCCGGATGGTATTTATTTTACGGATTTCGGAGCGTTCCGCAAGGCCATGACTCCGCAGCGCTATACGATTCTAAAGCTGATTCGGGAGAAGCATCCCGACTCCATAAGCAGCCTGGCTGCTATTTCAGGCAGAAACATAAAGAATGTTTCAGATGATGTTAAGGCGTTGATTAATCTCGGTCTGGTGGAAACTTCACAAAGCGGTCGGAACAAGGCGCCACACGTGAAGTACGAAAAGATTACACTGGAATTGGCGGTATAAATTCCTCTCCGGCAAGGGTATAGAAGTGGGTATAAGGAGATTGCGTGTGAATCAGATTTCAACTCTGACCCACCATCGGCGTCCACTTTGACCCATTTTAACTTGAAACAACATTGTAAATCAGCATGTTATAAAGTTAGGTGAGTCACACATCGGCGCCGATGTGGGTCAATTTTAGAAGCCGGTTCACGGAGGATGCCCTGACCAACGCCGCGGCCAACGTCCGCCTGACCGCGCGCAATATTGCCGCAACGATCAAGCTGTCCCGAGATCTGCGCTAAATTAAAAGGGGGCCGGCTACTTTTTGAAAAGTAGCCGGCCCCCTTTTTTCAAAATTATCGGTGAGTAGCTATAGCGCCCGTTTTTCAACAGGACCAATTTACAAAAGACGATTGAGAAAGCCCCTGATACGTTCGTTGTCCTGCCCTTTGCTGAAGAGTTCCTCAGGCGTCCCCTGGGCCAGAAAACTCCCCGACTCCATGAAGATAACCCGGTCAGCCAGTTCCCGCGCAAAACCCATGTGATGAGTGACAATGATCATGGTCATACCCTCGTCAGCCAGGGTGTGGATGGTATCGAATACCTCGCCGACCAGCTCCGGGTCCAGGGACGAGGTCGGTTCATCGAACAGCATCAGCTTGGGCCGCATGGCCAGGGCGCGGGCGATTGCTACCCGTTGTTTCTGCCCGCCTGACAGGGTGGCCGGATACACGTCACGCTTATCAGACAGCCCCACCTTGACCAGCATGTCAGTGGCGATGGAACGAGCTTCATTGGCCGGTTTGCGTAGCACGGTCAATGGTCCTTCCATCACGTTGCCCAGTACGGTCATGTGCGGGAAGAGATGGAAATGCTGGAAGACCATGCCGATCTCGGCCCGCAATGCGCTGATCGCCTGGGGGTGGTCCGGATGACGCTTGGCGTTGCGCATGACATACCCCACCTCGTGACCTTCAAAACGGATGGTTCCTTCCTCGATCTCCTCCAGCAGGTTAATCGAACGCAGCAGGGTGGATTTGCCCGAACCGGAGGGGCCGATGATGACAAGTTTTTCACCGGGAAAAACTTCCAGATTGACCCCATTAACCGCCGTCAGGTCTTTGAAGCGTTTGGTGATGTTCTCCAGTGACAGGAGTGGCTGGCTAGCGCTGTTCATAGATCCCTGCCCGATATTCGATCTTTTCGAAGATGAAGGTGAAGATGGTAGTCAACAGCAGGTAGATCATCGCTGCCAGCGCCAGGGCTGTAATGTTGAAATAGGTGTTGAAGAGTTGATCGGCCGCGCGCATCAGTTCGACCATGGCGATGGTCGAGACAAGGGCCGTGTCCTTGATCAGGGCGATAAACTCGTTGCCGACGGGCGGCATCAGGCGCTTGTAGGTCTGGGGAATGATTACCCGCCGCATGGCCTGGCCATAACTCATGCCGATAGCCTTGGCCGCCTCCATCTGGCCGTGATCGATGCTCTGGATTGCGCCACGGATGATCTCGCCCAGATAGGCCGAGTAGTTCAGGCCAAGGCCGAGTACAGCCGCGGTCAACGGCGACAGGGTGATGCCGAGTGAAGGCAGGCCATAATAGATGAAGAACAGCTGCAGCAGCAGCGGGGTGCCGCGGAAGAACCAGATGATGAACCAGCACAGGCCGGAAACCGGTCGCAGTGTGCTGAGGCGACCCAGCGCGATCAGCAACCCCCCCAGAGGTGACACCAGCATGGTGCAGAGCACCAGCAGAAGTGTCATGAGTGCGCCCTTGGCCAGGGCCGGCAGGAAGCGCAGGGTGTCGGACAGAACGGTGTGCCAGCCGGGTTTGAGTTGATCTTGCAATGCCGCGAGGAAGTTGCGGGCTTCACTGTTGTCGGGAAAGAGTCTCAGGACTTCCTGACAGGCGGCAATTGCCTTGTCCGTGGCGTTCTGTGAGGCAAGGATGCGGGCGGCCTGTATACGACTTGAAACAAAAGCGCCGGCTTCTTCGCCGGCGGCAGGTACCGGAACCTGTTTGAGCAGCGTCAATGCGCCGTCGAGATCACCCTGGGCCATCAAGTCGCTGGACTGACGGAAGAGCTGATCGTATTCTACCGCTCCCAGGCAGTTTCCGGACAGAGTCCACAAAAAAAGCAGGGCCACAAGGGCCCTGCTGGTAAAATATTTCATCGAAACCTTCACGGACTAAAATTTCTTGGGATTGGTCAGGTCTTCTGCAAACCACTTGCGTGAGATCTTGGCCATGGCACCGTCCTTGACCATCTTGTCCAGGGTTTGCTGTACTTTTTCACGCAGGTCGCTGTCGCTCATGCGGAAGGCCACGCCGAACGGCTCTTTGCTGATCATGCCGGGGATGATCTTGAACTTGCCGGGACGTTTGGCGATCATGTCACGGCCGGTGACATTGTCCACCACAACCACGTCGATGCGACCAGCTTCCAGGTCAAGCAGGGCCTTGGGATAGTCCGCGTATTCCTTCAGCTCGGTCGGCGCGTTGGCCAGTTTTTTGACGGCCTGCAGGCCTGACGAACCCTTCTGGGTACCGGCTTTGAAATTTTTTAGATCCTTGAGGCCCTTGAAACGCTTCTCCTTGAAATTGACGATAGCGATCTGACCGTCCATGATATAGGGTTTGCTGAAGGCAACCTGCTTGGCACGCTCCTCGGTGATGGTCATGCCGTTCCAGATGCAATCGAATTTTTTGGCGTCCAGGGAGTGAATTACACCGTCCCAGGCGGTCGGCTGCCACTCGATCTTGATGCCAAGCCGTTTGCCGACTTCTTCAGCGGCATCAATATCGAAGCCTACCAGTTTGCCGTCAGCCAGACGGTAGCCCATCGGCGGGAAAGAGTCATCAAGGCCGATAACAAGTTTGCCATCTTTTTGGACTTTGTCCCAGGAACCGTCACCGGCAAAGGCGCTCACAGCAAGCAGTGACAGAACGAGGCACGACAGGAGCAACAGCAGTTTTTTCATGTTATTCATCTCCTCAAACAAAGATTTGACAAAGCGGACGGGATTATTTCAGAAAAGGTCGGACCAGTCAAGGCATGTTTGCTTATAAAACCGCGAGTTCCGGATTACCAGATCTCCCCGTATACGTCATGCCGTTATCGTCCGCCGTTTCTGCCGGCCAGACCGGGAACAGCCTGCTAACCCTGATAAACAGGATAAGTGCGTTAACGAAATCATTTCTAACTTACTACAGCCGGGCCGCCTTCGGAAAGAGGATGTTGTTTTCCAGGTGGACGTGCTTATGAAGGTCGTCCTCAAATTCCTGGAGCTTCCGGTACGTGACCGCGAAGGTGTTACAGACATCATCCGGTATCGCATACCCATTGGCAAGGTGACGTATGGCGTGGACGGCGTCGCCGATCTCCTGATGCTCATGATCGAGCCTGATGAGGGTTGACCTGATTGTTTCAACATCCAGAGCCTCCGGTGTATTGCCGGCTTTTCTGGCGGCGTCGATCCGTTTGATGGCCGGAAAGAGGACATCTTCTTCCTCTCGGAGATGGGCCGCCATATCGGTGGCTATCTTGGCGAAAATTGTGGCGATCTCGATCACCTCGGGGTGGTGTTTTCCATGGACCTCGGCGATCTTGTCGGCGTAGGCTGCGATCTGCGTGGTGTTCTCGTTGAGATAGGCGTGGTGGGTATTGACGATGTAATCGGCGAGAAACGGCAAGGCCCAGGCAGTATAATTGTGGCCTCGATTGACCGGCGCACCTTTTACCTCTGCGATCTCCTGCTGGAGCGTGGCCAGGTCGAGCCCTTTTTCCCGGCAGATGACGGCGAGGGAAATCCTGCCACCGCAGCAGAAGTCGATGCCGTGTTTCTCAAAAACCCCGGCGGTCCGGAAGTCGTCGGCAACTATCGCGCCGACGGTCGCTTCCGAAGAGGATGCCATCTGCTCATCTGTTGATTCTTTCATGGTGTTTATCCTTTTGTATGTGGAGGTTGCTACCAGTGTTTTTTCATGATTTCAGTATAGCGCGAAGACAGGGAGAAGGTACTTGACCCCTGTCAATTAAATGAATATCGGCGAAGGAAGATCAGAGCAGCCAGCGGTGAAGTCTGCTTACGCATGCTAAACCGCACCATCCCCCGGAAAAGGGTTGACACCGGCTCCCAGGTTCGAGGAAACGCGTCAGGCGGCTTTCTTCATCTGGTAAAACTGACCGGCGATATTGATCGCTATTGCGGCGTGGTTGGCAAGGAGTGCGATAAACTCGCATTCCGTGTCAGAAAACGAATTGCCTCCTTTTTTGCCGCAGATGGTCACCACACCTGCCACTTTGTCCTTGACCCGGAGCGGAAAAGATATGCATCCTTGAGCAGTTAACAGGTCGCCGCTCAGGTCTTCTTCGTTAATATGGCGGGTGTATTTTGATACATCATTTGCGTCGATTCTCAATGCCTTGTTCGTGGAGGCGACCAGTCCCGATATGCCGCGGTTACAGGGCAATTTAAACTTTCTTACCGTCTCAAGGCCGATGCCGACACTGATTTTCATGGAAAAATGGCTGCCGGACTTGTCCAGAAGAAGGAGATAACCCTTTTCCGCGTTAAGCTGTTCTACCGCTTTTTCCACCAGAATGCGAAGGATGTTGCCGACCTCCGGAGTCGAAGAAAGGAGGCTGCAGAGGCGGTTTGTGGTCTTCATCATATCCAGTGCCTCCTGCAGTTGCCTGTTTTTTACGGAAAGGTCTGCGACGAGGCGCTCGTTCTGCTGTTGGAGCCCTTTTTTTTCAAGAGCCCGCTTTACGACGTTGGAAAGGATATTCTCATCGTCTATAGGTTTCACCAGGTAGTCGTAGGCCCCCAATCGCAGCGCCCTGATCGTAGTATATGACGAAGAGGTACTCGAGATAACAATGACGTCGATGTAAGGCTTGCTTTCTTTCATGAGCTTGAGCATGTTGAGGCCACTCATGCCGGGGAGTATGATATCGGCCAACACGAGGTCGAATTCCTTTTCCTGAAAGACCTTTAAGGCATCTTCAGCCGATTCGCACAGGGTTACGAGATACCCTTTCTTGACAAGTTGGTCGCCTAAGACCTTCAGGATCATCGGTGAATCATCTACCAAAAGGATGTGAGGCGCATCAGTCTTCACAGAAATGGTTCTCCCTCGCAGTACAAAGATGGAATCAGAGTCAGGAATTATAGCCAAATAATGTGAAAAAGCAATGAATGTCACATGGAGGCGAACATTTGTTTGCAAAGGCCGAAATCATCAGGATAGAGACTACACCGGTGAACACCCCACGTACCAGACTTTTTCTCGTTTTCATGTTCATACCCACTGTCGAGATTATGTTAAACATAAATCAGAGTAAAGGAGTCTTTTTCGTCGCGTTTAAAAGTATCATATAAATAAGTCAGTTGAATATCAGTCATGTATCAGAGTGACAAACTCTCCCGTATGGCATACTATCATTCGGCTACGTATTCCCCGTGAGGAAGAACTCTTGGTCCTATTGCTGAAATACATCAAAAAAACATGTAGTTACGTGCCTGTTCCGTTCCTGCTCATGACTCTGGTAGCCCCGGTCGACGCTCATGCCAATTTTGCCGCCTATCCCCCCCTGCCGGTTGGTTATTCCTCCATCAAGGTTTTCGACAACCAGAGTCAGTTTGTCGGCCGTATTCTGCCGGAGAAGCGATACTGGGCAACTATAGACCGCATCCCCCTGTTCCTGCAAAAGGCTGTTGTGGCTGTTGAAGACGCCCGCTTTTACGAACATGGCGGGATCGATATCCGCGGGATCGCCCGAGCCCTGGTGAAGGATGTGGTCAAACGGAGAATGGCCGAAGGGGGCTCGACCATCACCCAGCAGCTGATAAAAAACCTGTATCTCACCGGGGAGAAAACCATCGAGCGGAAGATCGACGAAGCCCGCATGGCTATTGAGTTTGAACAGAAATACAGCAAGAAGCAGATACTGGAGATGTATTTCAACGAAATTTATTACGGTAACGGGGCCTGGGGCATTGCCCAGGCGGCCCGGCTCTATTTCGACAAAAACCCGGAGGAGTTGTCCGACGCAGAGTGTGCCCAGCTGGCGGGGGTGCAGAAAAATCCGGGGCGTTATAATCCGCTCGGAAAACCGGCCAACGTCACGGGGCGGCGCGATGTGGTAATCAGGCGGATGGAGGAGCTGGGAATGATCACGGCCCGGCAAAGACAAACGTTGCGGGCCAATCCTGCGTCTGTTGTCAAGCCGGGACAGGCGCCGCAGTATCTGGCCCATATCCGGGGTAAACTGGTCGAGCGGTACGGCGCGGAGATCATCGAACAGGGGGGCCTGGAAGTGACTGCTGCCCTGGATCTGAACCTCCAGAAACAGGCAGAGCTGGTGTTAAACGAAGGGGTTAAAAAGGTTTCCCCGCAGTTGCAGGGTGCATTGGTCTGTCTGGATGCCGCCACGGGTGATCTCCTGGCGGTAGTGGGTGGAGTCGATTCGATCCAGATCGGTTACAACCGCGCCTTCCTTGCCAGGCGTCAGCCCGGTTCGGCAATCAAGCCGCTGATCTATGCAGCGGCGCTGGATAAGGGCATTACTGCCGCCAGCATCTGGGATGATGCTTCGGTCGAATATAACCGGGGGAACGGTGAAGTCTGGAAACCGCAGAACTATGGCAGGGAGCAGTACGGGGAGCTTACACTCAGGCAGGCGCTGGCCTATTCCAATAATGTCATTGCGGTAAAGCTGCTGGACACGATCGGGATCCCGTACTTTATCGATTTTGCCGGTAAAATGGGGCTGTCGCTCCGGGCGGAAAACGGCCTCTCCCTGGCCCTCGGAACGGATGAAGTCACCCTGATTGACCTGGCACTGGCATACACCCCACTGGCAACCGGCGGCGTGCGTCCTGAAGCGAGAGTTATTATTCGTATTTATGACCGCAATCGACGTACCTGGACCGAAACCCCTCCGGCAGTCACGCCGGTACTTTCTCCGGCGGTCGCTTACGTCACCACCCGGATGCTGAATGATGTCATGATTTATGGCACCGCCAAGGGGCTCAGAAAATTCAGCCAGGAACGTCCGTCTGCCGGGAAGACCGGCACTACCGATGATTCTCGGGACGTGTGGTTCGTCGGCTATACGCCGCAGATAGTAACCGGCATCTGGGTGGGCTATGACAAGCCGAAACCCGGGGGTAGAGGTTTTACAGGTGGTGCTGTCGCGGCTCCCATCTGGGAGAGGTTCATGCGCAAGGCGTTGGTCTCGAAGCCGGCTGCTGATTTTCCGCAACCGGATTCAGTCATTTCTGTAACCGTTGACCCTGGGACCGGCTATCTGGCCTCCGTGGATTGTCCGGAAAGGCGGGAAGAGATATTTATCGCCGGGACCGAGCCGACCGAATACTGTCCAAAACATGGCGTAGATGCCGTCATCCCGGCATCTACGCCGCCAGTGGAGAAAGAAGAATAAAGAAGGAAAAATGTCTGTATCCCGGCGATCACCAGCAACTTCGTCACCTGTTTAACCGGACGGCAATACGATACTTTCGGCTCCGTATGCGCCATATTGAAACGCGAAATACAAACTCTGGCGGATCAGGCGTTCCGAGCCCGCCCCAAAGGAAACTGACGTGAACAAAACTCTGCAGGAACTGGCTGTCCTCCTTGGTGGCACGGTCATAGGCGACCCCACTGTGTGCATCTCGGGACTAGGCACACTCGATTCAGCGATCGGGGGACAGATCACCTTTCTGGCCAATCCGCGCTACGCCGCCAAGGTTGAGCTGACCGCCGCATCAGCCATCGTCCTGACAGCAGCTGCGGATACATTTGGACGCAATGTGATCGTGGTCGACAATCCCTACCTGGCCTTTGCCAGGCTGCTGACGCTCTTCACCAGCCGTCCGCGTATAGCTAAAGGGATCATGCCGGGAGCATCCGTCGGCGAGAGTGCCGTCATCGGCTCGGAAGCCTCCATCCACCCCGGCGTCACCATAGCCGCCGAAGTCAGGATCGGTGACCGAGTCACCCTGCACCCGAATGTCACCCTCTATGAAGGGGTCGTCCTTGGGGATGATGTTACCCTGCATGCCGGGGTGTCGGTCCGGGAGGGGTGCCGGATCGGCAACCGCGTCACTATCCACAACGGAGCGGTCGTCGGCAGCGACGGCTTCGGCTACGCCCCTGACGGTCACTCCTGGTTCAAAATTCCGCAGATCGGCATTGTGGTGATTGAAGATGATGTGGAAATCGGCGCCAACGCGACCATTGACCGGGCAGCTCTTGAGACGACCCGTATCGGACGCGGCACCAAGATCGACAATCTGGTGCAGGTGGCTCACAACTGCCAGATTGGTGAAGACTGTATCCTCGTGGCCCAGGTCGGCATCGCCGGAAGCGTCACGCTGGGAAAACATGTCACCATGGGGGGGCAGGCGGCGATTGCGGATCACGTTGCCATTGGCGACAATGCCATGATCTCCGGACAGTCGGGAGTGTTCAACAAGGTTGCAGCCGGGGCGATTGTGAGCGGCACGCCGGCCATGCCGCACAAGGAGCGGCTCAAGTGTGCGGCGGTTTATCCTTTTCTGCCGGAAATGCGCAAAACGCTCTCCCGGCTGGTCAGCCGGATGGGAGCCGTCGAAGAGCGTCTGGAGTCGCCAGTTGTAACCCCGGACATCTGACTCAGGCGACATGTAATACCTTTCAAAACAGGCAACCGACACAGGATCGGCTGCCTGTTTTCTGTTGCCGGGAGCAGTGCAAATCCGGAAAATAGCTCTGCAACAAAAAACCGGTGTAATGAAGTGGTTTCTCGAATTATCCCGATTATGTGCCTCGGCAATTTCTTGCAATCACTGATAACTGGGATATAGTTGACACTATACACTCGTTGTCGGGAGGAAGTATGGACAGTAACAGCAGCAGAAGGACGTTTCTCGGGGTGTGCCTTGGCGTCCTCGCGGCAATTGCAGCAGCGGCGGTTTCCTGGCCGCTCTCCCGCTATCTGGCGCCCCGATCGGGTGGTGAGAATGCCGGAAAGGTCGTTATTCCTGATACGGACATTCGTGAAGGCGAAGCAAAATTTTTCGAATTTGCCGGTTCTTCGGCGGTTCTGGTACGCAAACGGGGCGGCGATCTCGTCGCTTTTTCGGCGGTCTGTACTCACCTCGGATGTATCGTACAATGGGAGAAGGAGAAGCAGGATTTCCTCTGCCCCTGTCATGCCGGACATTATTCCATCGACGGTGATGTGACTGCCGGCCCCCCTCCCAAGCCACTGAAAAAGCTTCCATTCAGTGTGGCCGGCGGGAATATTACCGTAGGATAAATTTCATATTTTATAAGCAAACCTGAACAGCAATAGAACGCGGATGACTCGGATTGAGCGGATTGAGCGGATTTAGAAATATTATTTTTGGTTTGGTATATCCGTGTAAATCCGCTCAAATCAGATTTGATCCGCGTTCCATTGCATTTGATTTTTCCAGTTTGGTTCCGGTTTTGCCGGTTTAAGATGAACTTAAGTGTTGAAGGAGCCTGCATGGCACTCATAAAAAAGGCTGTTGACTGGATCGATGTTCGTGTCGGAATCCGCGAGGTGGTGGAGAAGGAGCTGACCGGCTATCTCCTGCCGCGCAACATAAATGTCTGGTATTCGATGGGAAGTATTCTGCTCTTCGCCTTTGTCCTGC
>JANNLB010000026.1:0-2726 GCA_031396605.1 Geobacter sp.
ACATCATGGACGCGGTGCGCTGGGTGCTGGGCGAAAGCAAGGCGTCGGAGCTGCGCGGCGAGTCGATGCAGGACGTGATCTTCAACGGCAGCGGCCAGCGCAAGCCGGCCGGCCGGGCCAGCGTGGAGCTCGTCTTCGACAACGCCAGCGCCCGCGCCGGAGGCCCGTGGAACCAGTTTGCCGAGATCGCGGTCAAGCGCGTGCTCACGCGCGACGGTGCCTCGAGCTACTACATCAACAACCAGCCGGTGCGCCGCCGCGACGTGCAAGACGTGTTCCTCGGCACCGGCCTGGGCCCACGCGCCTACGCCATCATCGGCCAGGGCACCCACGATCAGGACGGTCGAATTTGAAGGAGCAATCTTGGCAACGACCCGGAAAACCTCCTTCATTTTCGGGTGTTCACCCTGCATATTCGGGATCGTAGCGATTGATTCGATCCGTTTCTGAAGCACCCGGTTTTCACGCATCAAACAGATGCGCTCGAAGGCCCTCTGCAATGTCAGCAGCAGATTGTCGCGCTCCAGCGGCTTTTCCAGATAATCGAAGGCTCCCTTGCGCATCGCCTCCACGGCCGAATCAACCGAACCGTGCGCCGTCATCATGATTATGCACTGCTGCGGGTCATCGGCCAGGACCTTTTCGAGCAGGTCAAGCCCGCTCTGCCCCTGCATCTTGAGGTCGGTCATGATCAGGTCGAACTCGCGTTTTTCCAGTTGTGCCAGCGCTTCACGTACACCGGGCACATCAACGACATCGTAGTTCTCTTTTTTCAGGATCAGGTTGAGGATATCACGCTGTCCTTTTTCATCATCAACAATCAGTATGCTGCCGTTATATTCCATAGTTCCTCAGGTTTCCGTTGGTTCCAGCGGCAGCGAAACGGTTATGGTCGTTCCGCTGCCAACCGTGCTTTCAACCTTGATCTTGCCGCCATGCTCCTTGATTATCCGTTCGGTAATTGCCAATCCCAGGCCGATACCGACATCCTTGGTGGTAAAATAGGGCTGAAATATCTTGCCGATATCTTCCGGATTTATGCCGCTCCCCTGATCGCTGAAGGTCAGTTTCATCTGGCCTGTTTCAAAAAGTGCGCCCAGTGTTATCGTGCCTCCGTCCGGCATTGCCTGCGAGGCGTTAGTGATAAAGTTGAGGATGCAGTTCCGAAACAGCTCGCCATCAATCCAGAGCGGCGGCAAATCGGAAGGGATCTGTTGGTCGACGACAACCCGCTGCTCCGTTAATCGATTCTGCAGCACCGGCAGCACCTTGGCAAGCAGCTCCCGATAGACAACCAGAGTCCGGCGCAGCTTGAGCGGCCGGCCATAGTTCATGAAGTTCACCACCATATAATTTACGCGGCGCACCTCTTCCTTTATCTTGTTTGTCAACTCCTCCAGTTCGTCGCACTTGTCACCGCAGCGGGGGAGCATCTCTGTTTTAAGGTGATCAATCGCCAGACTGATATAATTAAGCGGATTCCGGATCTCATGGGCGATACCGGATGCCAGCTGACCGACCCGGGAGAGGTGTTCGGCCTCATATAGCCGTTTTTCCAGAGCTTCCCGCTCACGCAGCTTTTCGACCATGTTGTTGAAACCTTCCGCCATCTCTCCGATTTCGTCGTGGCTTTCGACCGGAATGGTCACTGACAGGTCGCCGGCAGAGATCCGTTTGAAGTCCTCCACCAGGTTTTGAATCGGGGTTGTATAGCGCCGGGCGAGAAAGATGATCAGGGCGATGCCGACAGTGAAAACCATACCTGTTGCAAAGAGGCGGCGAATAAAATTGGCTCGCTGAATATCACGGATATTGTCCAGCAGCATATTGATCTGGACATATCCCAGCTGCTCGTCACCGACAATAACCGGCACCACTACCTCATAGGGTTTTTGGGAGAGCACCGCACCGCCAACCGGACGCTGTACCGCGTGAATCCCTTTTTCCAGTTTTTTGAGCTCGCGCTTCTTGCCGATCTTGTCAGGATCGGAGGAGTCGATAATCTCCCCCTCCGTATTGATGATGTTGATCTCGTTGATTCCCTTTTCACGGGCCTTGATCAAATAATCGGTCAGGCGCGAGGTCTCTTCATTCGAAGTAAGATCCTCAATGCTCATCTGGATCGCTTTGGAGATCTCCTGAGAACTATCCTGAATTTCGTTCACCAAGGCGGTCTGGGCAAACTGGTTGAGGATGAAAAGGGTCATCATTGCCAAAACCAGCAGGGAGAGCATGATGATGATCAGTTTGGCATTAAGTTTCATGGGTGCCTAATGTGATTCGACCATTTCGCCGATCAGATCATAATCCGATGAGTCGGTGATCTTGAGTGTGACAATGTCGCCGATATCGGCGGTTCCGGAAGTAATATAGACCTGGCCGTCGATGTCGGGCGCCTGTCGGGATGATCGCCCCTTCAGCAGCAGTTCGGTCTCTTCGCTGTACCCCTCCACAATAACCTGCTCGGTTGTCCCGATCAGCGTGCGGTTGTGACGGAAAGAAAGCCGCGCCTGGGCACGCATCAGTTTGCGGTAGCGTTCCCGCTTGACACGTTCCGACACTTGATCCTGCATCTCTGCCGCGGGCGTACCCTCTTCCCTTGAGTAGCAGAATACCCCCAGGCGGTCGAAGCGGGTCTGCTCAACAAAGTGGGTCAGGGTGGTAAAGTCTTCGAGTGTCTCACCCGGAAAACCGACGATCAGAGACGTTCGCAAGGCAATACCGGG
>JANNLB010000054.1:0-10373 GCA_031396605.1 Geobacter sp.
CGGCCGGTGTTTCTTGGACGGGTCGTGGGCGTCAACCACCATGTCCTCTGCGGCCACGTCTTTGGCCAGCCACTGATTCGCGCCGGCCGGGCTCTTGACCAGCTCCCACTCGTATTTTAACAGCGTGTTCAGATAGCCCATGTCCCATTTGGTCGGGTTCGCTTTCCAGGCGCCCTCGATGCCGCTGCCGATCGCATCGCCCCCTTTGCCGCTGCCGAAGCTGCTCTTCCAGCCGAGTCCCTGCTCCTCTATGCCGGCGGCCTCCGGTTCCGGTCCGACATGCGCCGCATCGCCCGCGCCATGGCATTTGCCGAAGGTGTGCCCGCCGGCGATGAGCGCGACGGTCTCTTCGTCGTTCATGGCCATTCGTGCGAAGGTCTCCCGAACGTCACGGCCCGATGCGACCGGATCCGGGTTGCCGTTCGGACCTTCCGGGTTCACGTAGATCAGGCCCATCTGCACGGCGGCAAGAGGACTCTCGAGTTTCCGGTCACCGCTGTAGCGTTTGTCGCCAAGCCAGGTCTCCTCAGCCCCCCAGTAAATGTCTTCTTCTGGCTCCCAGACGTCTTCGCGCCCGCCGCCGAAGCCGAACGTCTTGAAACCCATCGACTCCAGAGCGCAGTTGCCGGCCAGGATCATCAGGTCGGCCCAGGAAATTTTCCTGCCGTATTTCTGCTTGATCGGCCAAAGCAAGCGGCGCGCCTTGTCGAGATTGACGTTGTCCGGCCAGCTGTTGAGCGGCGCGAAACGCTGCGAGCCCGAGGAGGCGCCGCCGCGGCCGTCGCCGGTGCGGTAGGTGCCTGCGCTGTGCCACGCCATCCGGATGAAGAGCCCCCCGTAGTGACCGTAATCAGCCGGCCACCACTCCTGCGAGTCGGTCATCAGCGCACAGAGGTCCTTCTTCAGTGCCTCCAGGTCGAGTTTTTTGAATTCCTCAGCGTAGCTGAACTCCTCCCCCATCGGGTTGATCATGGAAGAATTCTGATGAAGAATCTTGAGGTTCAACTGGTTTGGCCACCAGTGCTGGTTCGACGTGCCACTGCTGGCCGTAGGTTTGTCAGTTCTACCCGTTACCGGGCACTTGCTATCTTTATTCATCTCTGCTCTCCTCTCATTTCAGGTTTGGATTTGTACAGCTAACTGGGAATTATACCGCAGCTGCATAATTCCGAATATTAGAAGCCCTTGAAACGGCATTCTCCCTTGGGGATGATGGCTGGGTCGAAGGTGGAGTTACAGTCACGGGGGACTGTAAGGTCGGTTTCAACAGCTCTTCGCTGGCTGGACGCTCTTTAATCTATCATCGTTTCACTCTTTGTCAAATAACACCCCCCTCCACCTTGTCGACAGCCATCATTTCATGCTACAAGGGGTGCATGCTCCAACTAATCAACCTATCCAAAAATTTCGCCGGCAATCCGCTCTTCACCAACATCTCCTGGCACCTGAAAAAGGGTGAGCGGGTGGCACTGGTCGGTGAGAACGGCGCCGGCAAATCGACGCTGATGAAGATCGTCGCCGGTTTGACCGAACCGTCATCGGGCGAAATCCAGTTCGCCCGCGGCGCCAAAGCGTCCTATCTGCCGCAGGACGGGATCGTCACGGCCGGCCAGTCGCTGTTCCATGAAGCCCGTGCCGCACTCTCCGAACTGCTGGCAATGGAGGAGGAGCTGCACCGGATCGGGCTGGACCTGGAGCGTCTTCCGCATGATTCACCTGAGCACGATCAGATCCTGACGCGGTACGGCGAACTGCAGGAGCAGTTCCGACATGGCGGCGGCTATACGATGGAGGCCGAGATCGGCTCCGTGCTGAAGGGGCTAGGTTTTGCCCAGTCCGACTGGCACCGCGACTGCGGCGAATTCTCCGGCGGCTGGCAGATGCGTATCGCCCTTGCCTGCCTGCTGCTGCAGAAACCGGATGTCCTGCTGTTGGACGAACCGACCAACCACCTGGATATCGAGGCTCGCAACTGGCTGGAGGAGTATCTCTGCGCCTATCCCGGTTCAGTTATCCTCGTATCCCACGACCGCTTCTTCATGGACAGTGTCTGCAGCCGCATCGCCGAAGTCTGGAACCACACGATTGCCGATTATCACTGCCGTTACTCGACCTATCTCCAGCAGCGAGAGGAGCGGGTCTCCGCCCTGCGCAGCGCCAAGCGTATCCAGGATGAGGAGATCGAAAAGACGGAGGATTTCATCCGCCGCTTCCGCTACCAGGCCAACAAGGCCTCGCAGGTACAGTCGCGGGTCAAGCAGTTGGAAAAGGTGGAGCGGATTGTTCTCCCTCCCGAGAGAAAAAAGATCCGCTTTCAGTTCCCGGATGCGCCCAAGAGCGGCAAAAATGTAGTCGAACTGAGGGGGCTGACACGCTCATTCGGCGACCATATCGTTCTGAACCGGATTGACCTGACGATCGAAAAAGGGGAGCGAGTCGCCCTGGTGGGACACAACGGCGCCGGAAAATCGACCCTGATGGCGGTGCTGGCCGGAGGAGATTTTCAGGGGGGTGAGCGGGTCGTCGGGCACAATGTCGCCATGGATTACTTCGCCCAGGACCAGGCCAACGTCCTCGACCAGAGCCGTTCGGCCTATGATGAACTCTACGCGGATGCCCCGTATGATATGGTGCCGAAGCTGCGTGACATCCTGGGGGCGTTTCTCTTTTCCGGCGACGACATCCACAAACCGGTCAGCGTCCTCTCCGGCGGAGAGCGCAACCGCCTGGCTCTGGCCAAGATGCTGCTCCGTCCTTCCAACCTGCTGCTGATGGATGAGCCGACCAACCACCTGGATCTGAACAGCAAGGAGGTGCTGCTGGACGCTCTCAAGGGTTTTGACGGTACGGTAGTGTTCGTCTCGCATGACCGTTATTTCGTCAACGCCCTGGCAACGCGGGTGGTAGAGGTCGACGGCGGCAAGGTAGAGAATTACTTCGGGGATTATGAATATTATCTGGGGAAGAAGGCGGGGGCGCATGCCCCGGTCGCGGCGACGCCTGCCGACGGTTCCGCCGTTCCGGCTGTTTCACGTGATGCCTCTCCGGCGCCCTTGCCGCCTCAGAACAAGGACCTGCGGCTCAAGGACCGCGAAGAGGAAAAACGCCGCAAGCGGGAGGACCAGTCGCGCCAGAAGCGAATGGGCGAGATAGAGTCGCAGATCGGCGGGGTCGAAAAGGAGCTGGCACGACTGGAAGTGGAGATGAACGCGCCCGGTTTCTTCGATGACCCGGAGCGGGGTCTGCAGGGGGGTGAACGCCATGCCGCGTTGAATACCCGGCTGGAAGAGTTGTACGGAGAGTGGGAAGAACTGTCGGTTTGATTTCAAACAGGCAATAGTAGATACGCGAAAGTACCGTTCGCCTACATCGGGGGCGGAATGGGCGTCGTTAATATCTGTTTACATTTTGTCATAATTGTGCAAAGTACAGTCACTTTTTGCAATAAATATCAGGGAGATTACTGATGAGCAACAAAAGGCAATTTGAACTTAAATTTGACGGGCGATTTGCCGACGGTCAGGTTTTGCCTGTTGCCACACTGACAACAGTGCTTGCGGCCATGCAACGCGCCGTACATCTTCTCGCGATGCAGCAGGAGAAAGTGGAGGTGCGCCAGAAGGAGCGCATCAATAAAACTATTGAGGGGAAATATCCCTTACTGTGCACGATACCGAAACAGGGCAGTTACATTATGCCGGTTGAAATAGGTAATCCCAGCGCCGGGCTTTTCGTGCTGGAAGATATTGAAAACGTCAGCTCGCTATTTACGGATTGCTGTACTCTCCTTACGTCAGGCAACAAGTCCGGTCTTATCGAAAAAATTCCTGACCAATCAAGACGTGACCTTTTTATTAAGGCGGCCCGGAGTATGGCCCCCAGCCAAGGGAGCGGCATCAAGGTTGGACTGTCTCATATTGATAGTACATTCAATATTTCTCTCAATACCTTGCAAGAGCGGGGAAAAGCATGCCTATCGACAACTACTGATACAGAAGAACAGCAAGTACGTACCGTTACCGGGCGCTTGTCCCAGATTCAATTTGATGAAAGAAAAATCACGCTGGTTTATCCGGTAACAAATAAGGAACTTGTTTGTTTTTACACTGAATCAGTTGAAGGTTTGCTTCTTGATAGCCCTCGCGAACTGATCCAGGTCACAGGTGATGTTATTCTGGATGACAACGAACAGCCGAAAAAGATAGTTAATGTTGAAAGCATCGTCGAAGTTGACTTCTCCCCGTTCTATCTACTTTCTATCGAGCATTCAGGCAGAGTTTTTGCCTTCACAACCCCGTTGGAATTGACTCCCGATCTTGACGAAACTCAGCAATTGTATTGCCTTGATTATCCCACCCTGGGCATTAACGTTTATGCCTATACTCGTGACCAGCTCGATCTGGAGTTACGGGAACAGATAGCTTTTCTGTGGGATAGTTACGCATTGGCTAATGATGCCGAATTGACAGAGTCCGCCTTGCAACTGAAAAGAAACCTCCTGGCTACATTGAAGGAGGTTACTGATGCCGCGTGAAAAAAGACAGATTGAATCAAGTCTGATCGCAAAAGGTTTTGAACAAAGAGAAGGCGACCACCACTTTTATGCCTACTGGTCAAAGGCGGGTAAAAAAACCGTTGTATTTACCAAAACCAGCCATACCCCCAAAATGAAGAGTATTTCTGATGAACTGCTTTCGCAAATGGCAAGGCAATGCAAATTGACGAAACAGCAATTTCTTGAGCTGGTTGATTGCCCGATGAACCGTGATAGTTTTGAGCTGATACTTGCCGCAAAAGAGCTGCTGTAACAATCTTTTTGATTGTGCTTAATAACAAGGCCGTTCCCACCGGGGCGGCCTTTTGTTCAATAACATTCCGGCAGGTTGGGGACAAGGCATGTCTGCTAAAGAAGCTAAAGCCCGCATCAAGATAAACAAACTCCTCGAAGAAGCAGGTTGGCGTTTTTTCGATAATGCATCTGGCAAAGCCAATGTGGTTCTGGAACCGAACGTAAAACTCACCATCGCGAAAGTTGACGCCCTTGGTGAGAACTTTGAGAAGATCAGCGACGGCTTTATCGACTTTCTGCTGCTGGATGAAAGCAGTTATCCGCTGATCGTTCTTGAAGCCAAATCTGAAGACAAGAATCCACTGGTCGGCAAGGAACAGTCCCGTAAATATGCCAAGTCACAGAACTGCCGATTCGTCATACTTTCTAACGGTAATTTGCATTACTTCTGGGATCTTCAGCAGGGCAATCCACACCTGATAACCCGCTTTCCCGCTCCTGATTCTATCAAGAGCTATAACCGCTTCCAGCCGAATCCAGATAAGCTGATTTCTGAACCGGTAGGCAAGGACTACATCACCCTGACCCAGATGCCAACCTATGCCAACGAAGCGGGCTGGAAGAACGAGGCTGAGCGACCTGCTTTCATCGAAAAGAACCGTCTGCGCTTCATGCGAGAGTATCAGTTACGGGCTGTTCAATCCATACAGCAGGCGGTGAAAGAAGGTGGTAGCCGTTTTCTGTTCGAGATGGCCACCGGTACAGGCAAGACCCTAACCGCAGCCGCAGTGATCAAGCTCTTTCTGCGCACCGGAAATGCCCGGCGAGTGTTGTTCCTGGTGGATCGCCTGGAGTTGGAGGATCAAGCCAACAAGGCCTTTATCCTCCTGCTCAAGAACGATTGTACATCCGTCATATACAAGGAAAGACGGGATGACTGGCGCAAGGCCGAGATCGTTGTAACTACCGTGCAGTCACTTCTGTTCAATGACAAGTACCGGCGTCTCTTTTCCCCGACTGATTTTGATCTGGTTATATCCGACGAGGCCCATCGCTCCATCGGCGGCAATGCCCGTGCAGTGTTCGAGTATTTTGTCGGCTACAAACTGGGCTTGACCGCTACCCCCAAAGACTACCTGAAGAAATTTGACAAGACGAAGCCCACCACCCGCGACCCGCGAGAATTGGAACGCCGCTTGCTGCTGGACACCTACCGCACATTTGGTTGTGAAACAGGTCAACCGACATTCCGCTATACCCTGTTGAACGGAGTAAAGGACGGTTTTCTCATCAACCCGCTGGTTGTTGACGCCCGTACCGACATCACCACACAACTGCTCTCGGATGAAGGCTACTCGGTAATGGCCGTTACCGAGAATGGGGAAGATACCGAGCAGACCTTTTATCAGAAGGATTTTGAAAAGAAGTTTTTCTCCGATGCCACCAACAAGGTATTCTGCGAAACCTTCCTTAAACATGCCTTTCGTGACCCCATCAGCGGAGAAATCGGCAAGTCGATTGCTTTTGCAGTCAGCCAGCATCATGCCTCCAAACTAACCCAGACGCTTAATGAATTGGCCGACGTGATGTTTCCCGGCAAGTATCAGTCCGACTTTGCAGTTCAGGTTACCTCGTTGATACCGGACGCGCAGCAGTTCACCATCAATTTCACCAACAACAATCTGCTCGGTTCGGCCAATTTCCTTGATACCTACAAAACCAGTAAGGCTCGTGTCTGCGTGACCGTGGGGATGATGACCACCGGCTATGACTGTCCGGATATTCTCAACCTGGCGCTAATCCGTCCGGTATTTTCGCCGTCAGATTTTGTGCAGATAAAAGGGCGCGGCACCCGTAAACATAACTTTCTGGAGCAGCTTTTCGACAATGAACTGAAAGGTCTGGTCAAAGAACCACAGAAGAGCCGCTACAAGCTGTTCGACTTCTTTGCCAACTGCGAATATTTTGAGGAGAAGTTTGATTACGATGAAGTTCTGAAAGTGCCACGCCCTAGCGCGGGTACTGGAGGCGAAGGGCCGGAGCCTCCTCCACCGCCGTCAGGACTTTATGAAAATACCAGCCCGGATTTTCTGGCCTTCAATGAGGAAATAGCGATTGGCCTGAATGGGATGAAGATCGACCGGATGTTCTTTGAGAAGTTCGAAGAAAAAGTCAAGGAAGATACCGTCCTAAAAGAGCAGGTAGAGGCCGAGCAATGGGATCAGGCGGTTGACCATGTGGTAAACAACCTGTTCGACAAGCCGCAGGAGTATTTCAACCTTGATAAGCTGCGCAAGGCAGCTGGCGTGGATCGACGCCTATCATTGCGTGAAATTCTGGAGAAAATATTCGGCTTCATTCCAGGCTTCAAATCAAAGGATGAGCTGCTGGATGACGAGTTTCAGAAGTTTCTGCTGGACTGTCACCCGGATGATGCGGCCAAGATCGTTCCAATGAAATACTATTTCAAAGCCTATGCCACAGACGGCCACCTGCGCCAGACCATAGAAAACAAGCGACTTACCGATCTCAATGTCAACCCCGCCTTTAGTATGGCCGATTTTAAGGCTGTGCCGAAAGAATGGCGCAACCGCATCCCCGAGTATATCAAGGATTACGTCTCACTAAATCAATTCATGTAAGGATAATAAACTTGCTCGATACAGATACCAAACGCCGTATAGACACCTGTCGTGACATTCTTGTTGGCAAAGTACCCGACCCAAAATCACAGGTAGAGCAGATAACTATCGCCCTGATCTATAAATTCATGGATGACATGGATGCAGAGGCCGAAGAGCTTGGCGGCAAGCGCACTTTCTTTGCCGGAGAGTATGATAAATTCGGCTGGTCAAAGCTGATGGCACCCAACATGGGTGGTTTTGATGTGCTGGCACTTTATTCAGAAGCAATTCAAAAAATGAACGAGAATCCCGGCATTCCGGCCTTGTTCCGCGACATTTTCAAGAACGCTTATCTGCCTTACCGCGACCCGGAGACCCTGCGCATATTTCTGAAGGAGATCGACGGCTTTACGTATGATCACTCCGAGAAGCTGGGTGATGCTTTTGAGTACCTTCTTTCCGTCCTCGGCAGTCAGGGTGATGCAGGACAGTTCCGCACCCCGCGCCACATTATCGACTTCATAGTGGAGATTATCGACCCCAAGAAGGGTGAAAGCATCCTTGACCCGGCCTGCGGCACCGCCGGATTTTTGATCTCCGCTTGGAAGCATATCCTCAAGAGCAACACTTCAAACCAACCCCCCTCAATCCCCCCTTGTCAGGGGGGAGGCTTTGCACCCTCCCTTGATAAGGGGAGGGCCGGGGAGGGGTTGCCTTCGGGAGTTCTTAGAATAGGCGATCTGCTGACACCTGACGAGCGTAAGTACCTGGCAGCCAATATCTCCGGATATGATATTTCACCTGATATGGTGCGGCTGTCGCTGGTGAATATGTACCTGCACGGTTTCACTGATCCGCATATTGTTGAGTATGACACCCTGACCAGCGAAGAGAAGTGGAACGAGTACGCCGACGTGATTCTGGCCAATCCACCGTTCATGTCTCCGAAGGGTGGAATCAAGCCGCACAAGCGGTTTTCAGTGCAAGCAACGCGAAGCGAAGTTCTGTTTGTGGATTACATGGCTGAGCATCTGACACCCAACGGACGGGCGGCCATCATCGTGCCGGAAGGGATCATCTTCCAGAGTCAGACCTCCTATAAAAAGTTGCGCAAGATGTTGGTGGATACCAGTCTGGTTGCGGTCGTATCCCTGCCTGCCGGGGTTTTTCAACCTTATTCTGGTGTGAAGACTTCAATACTGATTCTGGACAAGTCGCTGGCGAAGCGGTGTGATAGCGTGTTGTTTGTTAAGGTGGAGAATGATGGCTTTGGACTGGGGGCGCAGAGAAGGGTGGTTACAGGGAGTGATCTGCCGGAAGTGGCGGCAGTTTTGAAGGAGTGGATGCAAGGTCAAAAGCAGACACCAACCCCTCCCGGCCTCCCCTTAACAGGGGAGGAGCAAGACAAAAACAACAGCTTCCCCCCTGTCAAGGGGGGATTGAGGGGGGTTGGTGTTTCAAAAGAACGCATTGCCGCTAATGGCGAGTACAACCTGAGCGGGGAGCGGTATCGAGAAACTGAAACGAGAAAATCAAAATTCCCACTAAGGAAGTTTGAAGATATTTGTACTCTGGAATACGGAGCAAGCCTGCCAAAGGAAAAACGTATTGAAGGCGCATTTCCGGTTGTCGGTTCAAACGGCATAACTGGCTATCACAATGAGTATCTCGTTGAAGGCCCTGCAATAATCGTGGGCCGTAAAGGTTCGGCAGGCGAAGTCACTTTAATTCAGCAAAACTGTTTTCCGATTGATACTACATACTATGTAAAGCAAACAAACCCTGTTCAATCAGACCTTGTTTACCTATACTGGGTTTTAAAAAGCCTGAATTTACCTGAGTTGCGAGGCGGTGCAGGAATACCTGGCCTCAATCGGTCAGATGTTTACCAAACGCATCAAATCCCCCTCCCGCCCCTTGAAGTCCAGCAAGAGATCGTGGCCGAGATTGAGGGGTATCAGAACGAAATCACCCGCCTTAAACAAACGATCGAAGACGAAGAAAAAAAAATCCAGACCACCCTGGCGCGGGTGTGGGGAGAAGATGCATGAGTCAAAACCAACCCCTCCCCCGCCTCCCCTTGACAGGGGAGGAGCCTAAACCAAACCTTGCATCTGTTGATCAGGTGATTTCAGAAGAGGTTTGCCTTTCTCCCTCCCTTGTCAAGGGGAGGGCCGGGGAGGGGTTAGGTGTGGCCGGGGAGGGGTTGGTTCTGCCTTACAACAAAAACCTCACCGCTCTTGCCCGAGAAAACCGGAACAATCCCACAAAAGCCGAAACCAAAATCTGGCGTGAAATCCTTCGCATGAGGCAGTTCGCACAATACAAATTCCTCCGTCAGAAGCCGATTGGCGGATACATAGTGGATTTCTACTGCTCTGAGTTACGGCTTGTAATTGAAATCGACGGCGATAGCCACGCAGAAACGGTAGAGTATGATCTGGAACGCACAAGGTTCCTTAATGCACTTGGGTTACAGGTTATTCGCTACACCAACGACGAAATTGTCCACAACATTGAAGGCGTGTACGATGACTTGAATCAGCGGATCGGAGTGAAGCCATGAGCAAAGACCTGACCAATTCCGCTTTGGACCGACAAAACATACTCAACAATTCCTATGCCCTTCGGGAAATTGAGAAGGCAACTCATATCACCGGCATTCCTTTCGAGGGAAAAACGGTGGTTCTCAAGGAGCAGGTTGCTGATTTCTTTGAAGTAACTCCGAGGACTATTGACAACTATATTGAAAACTTCAGTGATGAACTTCGTAGCAATGGTTACGAGGTTATCAAGGGTAACCGGCTGAAATTATTCAAAAAAGTTATAAAAGAACGGGATGTTCACGAAATATACTTCGGGAACATCGCAAAAAGCCCGCAATTAGGCATACTTGACTTCCGTGCCTTTCTGAATCTGGCCATGCTGATGGTGGAGAGCGAGCGGGCACGTCTGCTGCG
>JANNLB010000254.1:0-2887 GCA_031396605.1 Geobacter sp.
TGATTCCCAGTCGTCTTCGACAAAGCGGATGTCATGCTTGGCGGGATCAAGTCCGAAGGAGCGGAGCGAATCCAAGTACAGGTCAATGATATTGAGTGGCGAAGGTTTCATGATGACCTGAAACTGGTAATAGTGCTGCAACCGGTTGGGGTTTTCGCCGTATCGACCGTCGGTAGGCCGCCGCGACGGCTCTACGTAGGCCACGTTCCACGGTTCGGGGCCGAGTACGCGCAGAAATGTGGCCGGATTGAAGGTGCCCGCGCCCTTTTCCGTGTCATATGGTTGCTGGATGATGCACCCCTGTTTGGCCCAGTAGCTTTGCAGAGAGAGGATAAGATCTTGAAATGTCACGCATGTACCTCCGGATGGGGAGTATGGTTATCTGATGCAAAAAAGAAATATACCTTTTAGCAGGAATAGCAGCTTCGGTCAAGGTTGCGAAGATGATTACCATCGTAATTATCTCACGCCTGGGGATTCCTTCAAGACGACCCCGGGCATCCGTCATAATGACAGGCCTCAAAACAGAGCTTCCGGGTGGCCGCCCCCCAGGGCTTGCGCTGCAAAATCAGTTCCAGCAACAACAGACCGTCGTTGACCAGGCGCCCCCCCCAGCACATGCACCCCGCGGGCGAAGAGCGGGTCGGGAAAATAGCCGGCCGTCGGCCCCAGCACCGAGATATGTTCTGCAGCACTACAGTGCAACAGCACCTCCTCAAGGGTATCGTTCTGCACGGTCGTGCCGGTACACAACACCTTGTTACAGCCGTTCAGCGCCTTCACATCCAGGGTTACGGGAAGCTTCGGGCAACGCTCGATGATCTGAGGATTTTTCTCCACGATGACCAGCTCGGCATCAAGGCCCTGTAGTGCGCGGCGAGGTTGTCGGGGATAAGCACGTAACTTATCCCTCCGGCGCCCCCCTCCAGGGCCATGGCCATAAACTCACAATCCTTGGGCTGGCCCCCCGGGAAAAATGGCGGGAAGACGATCCCAACCACCTTCGGGATGGCAAAGCGGGCAGCAAGCCCCAGCGCCATATCCCGCATTTCGGTCATGATACTCATCGGTTACTCCTCTCTGGCCCTGCTACCAATGCGGGTAATCGTATCGCAAGGTCACTCATGGGTGATGAATTCCCCCCTTCATTTGCCACCCTTCAGCGTATTCAGCCGCTCCTGGGCAATCTTTGCGTTTGGCGACCCCGCATACTTGGTAACCACCTCTTCGTACAGCTTTACAGCATGTTCCTTGTTGTTCTGCTTCTCTTCGAACTGCGCTGTTTCAAGCTGCTGCTTCCCTTGGTCGTTTGAACAGGCGGTCAAGGCCGTGCAACAAACGGTCAACAGAATCAAGACGTATTTTTTCATATAATCCCCTTTTCTATTGTTAATTTGTATGGAGTTGAGACACGACCCCTATGTGGTCCATTTCTTACCGTCCACAGCTGCAAGTTTCAGTTGTACCCAAACTGGGGACAACTGGTGATCGGTAAACTCCCGCTTCTTTATTTTCCCTCAATATTGTCGCGGGGTGGGCGATTCGGTCAGCACCTCGACAACGTCTATAACTGCAAACCACCACTCACCTTCGTGGATTGTTTTTCTTATCTGCTTTCCCTGAAATACGGCCAACTTGATAAGATCTTTTGCAGTCACGGTAGAACTCCTTTCACAATGTCAATCTCCTTTTCCGTCAGTTGCTCTACCTTCAAAAATGGGATCATATCTACGCTTTTCTGAAAAATGGAATTTGGTGATGCGACCCTCAAGTTTCTTCACTCATATCGCCGCAACACTCTTCTCCACAAACGACGCATACCGCACAGGCAGATCACTCCAGTTCTGTGCGACCTGCAGCTCGGAAGCGCCGGTCAGGCGAAAACGGAATTTGCGGATGCCGCCGGCACTGAAGGCAGCGGGAAGAAGCCTTGATGCCCCCAGCTTGAGCAGCCAGTAATCATTCTGGTTTTCCGAAACGCCACTGCCGGCCTGCTCTGCTGTCAACCTCGTTCCCTAAAATATACTGTTCTCCGAAACTCAAGCTTGCCGTCAGTTATGTTGCCCATGAGTTCCTCAATCTGCCTTATTTCGAGTAAGCATTTTCTTGGGTTTGTCTTCAAGTTTTTTTATGCTTTCAACTGTCGGCAGGTCTTCCGGCAAAGTCCCGCCCAATTCCTTGATGGTCTGACGTACCTTGGCGCCGACCTCTTCATGGGCTTTGTTGGCTTTTGCCTTGCCGGTTATTTTTTCCCTGCGCAATTTTTCTTCGGCCTGTGTAGCGGGGAACAGGTTGGCGGCAAGCTCGGTGCTTCCCATATGATCCAGGATGTGCTGGCTCTTTTTGAGACTTTTACGTTGGTGGATGTCCTGCGCCTTCAGCCCGCCGTACAGGCCCATGTAGCCATGATTTTGAAAGATTGCATAATCCTTTGGCTCGATAACTCCGGCAACCTTGGCGGCATCGGCAAGTTTAACATTATGCAAACGCATCTCATTGCGGAGCAGAAGTTGCCGTTCATCTTCAACAGCTTGTTCGGTCAGTTCCTGTTTCCGCGTCTGCACGGCAAAATAGGTCTGGCCAAGCGCGACGATCTCTTTGTTCGGGTCGGCATTTTGAACGATAAGATAACAGGCATAGCGGGACAAAAATGCGGTTTTTACTCCTCGTTTCGCACCTTTACCGACTTCGATCATATCGGTGACGTCAACGATATGATCGTCTATTCTCTGACCGCTGTTAAAGCAGGCTGTGCGGGCCTTATTGATAACCTGTTCAAAATTCCGGTAATCGGAATAACCAAGAACCTGGGCGAAATCGCGGCTCGACCAGTATTCGTTACCAGCGTCGTTGGTGCGGCGAATCTGCTCGAACGGTGAGATATGCC
>JANNLB010000037.1:0-23211 GCA_031396605.1 Geobacter sp.
ATGGCAATCTGATGGCGCTCCTCACGACCATGTAGGCACTGCCGCTGGCCTACAACAAGGATATGCAGGAAGATAAGGAGCCACTCTTCGATACGATTGACACGGTCAAGGGGAGTCTCAAGATCTTTGCCGATATGATCCGTGAGATGAGGGTTAATTCTGGAAACATGCGCAAAGCTGCAGGACAGGGGTTTTCGACCGCCACGGATGTTGCCGATTACCTGGTGCGCAAGGGGCTTGCCTTTCGTGATGCCCACGAGGCGGTCGGTAAGTCGGTCGCGTATTGTGTGGAAAACCAGATGGACATCACCGATCTTTCACTGGCCGAGTGGCAACTTTTTTCGGGCAAGATCGATGCCGACATTTTTGAATGTATTACCGTAGAGGCCAGTGTCAATGCCCGTAATGTCCCGGGTGGAACGGCTCGTGAGCGCGTATGGAGTGAAATTCAGAACGTGCGAGCGGGAAACTGATTCACGATGTATTGCGATTTTTTCGGCTTCTCCGAAAAGCCATTCACGATTACTCCAAATCCACGTTTTGTGTTTCTGAGCACTGTTCATCGCGAGGCGTTTGCCCGGTTACTGTACGGCGTCGATAGTCATGCCGGTTTCATCGCTCTGACCGGCGAGGTCGGAACCGGTAAGACGACGATGCTCCGCACGCTGCTATCCCGGCTCGATCCGGAAAAATATGGAAGCGCCCTGATTTTTAACCCCTGTATGTCGGCTGAACAGCTGCTTGCTGCCATCTGCCGGGAATTCGGCATCAAGGCCGACGAACTGAATCGGTCCGGTTATCTCGACGCACTCAACCGCTTTCTTATCGCGCAGCATAGCGCCGGTCGTACGGTTGTTCTTGTCATTGATGAAGCGCAGAATCTGGAACCGGATGTACTGGAGCAGGTCCGTATGATCTCCAATCTGGAGACGGAACAGGATAAGCTGATCCAGATCATACTGGCCGGGCAGCCGGAGTTGAATGGTGTCCTCGGGAGATACGACTTGCGCCAGCTTAATCAGCGGATTACGGTGCGCTGTCGGCTTACCCCGATGAAGCTTGATGACACGGTTCACTACATAAACCACCGCCTCAAGATATCCGGAAGCCGGATACCGGATATCTTCTCGAGTGCTGCGATCAAACGCATCTATCGCTTTTCACACGGTGTCCCCCGACTGATAAATGTGGCCTGTGAGCAGGCGCTCGTGATGGCCTGGACCCGTGAGATCAGGTCTGTTTCTCCTTCGATTGTTGCTGAGGTTATCGCGGAGCTTCGACCGGCTGATGACTATGAAGGGTTCTGGGAAGGGCTCTGGTTCCGCATTTCGCGTTGGCTGTGTGCCGGAAGGTGATCTGACTTATGAGTTATATCCTCGATGCCCTGAAAAAAATAGAGCATGAAAAAATCAAAAAAGCCCGGCCTGACGGCAGGGTCAGCATTTCCGGCGATCTGTTTCAGGAGCGGAAACAACCACCTTCAAGAGGCGGTCTCTGGAAGGTGCTGGCGCTTATTGCCGCGGCATCACTGATAACGGGCGCAGGAACCTGGTTTATACTCCAGAAAAGCAGCAGGAAGAGTAGCGAGGTTATTCCCCTGTCCTCAGTACCGCCCCCCGCTACTCCTGTAAACCCTTCAGGTGTGACGCCAGCAATTCCGGCCCCTGTTCAGTCTCGGGTATCTTCTGTAGTCGTGCCGCCTGCAGCGCCGTCCGCAGCAGTTACTGTCGTGCAGGAAAACGCAGAAACAGTCGCCGGTGACGGTTCTTCTGCTCGGGAAGTCCGCCGATCAATAAAACAGGCCAAACCCCGACCTGCATCTCCAAAACAACCTGCCCAGACAATACAACCTGCTCAAACCGTACAGGCGCCTGCCGACATGAAGCTGTCCGGAATTGCCTGGCAGGACGAACGCACTGCCCGAAGGGCCGTTGTCAACGGCTTTCTGCTAAAGGAAGGTGCGGTAGTTTCGGGAGCGAAAATTATTGATATTCAGTCAGACAGGGTCCGGTTTTCTTCAGCTGCCGGATTGTTCGAGATAAAGCTGGATGCCGTGTTACCTGTCGAGGTGAAAAAATGAATGTCCTTCGGCGTTCGGTTCTGTTCGTTGGCCTTTCTTTGATGGCAACCGCCTGTGGCAAGAAAGGGGCGTTGATCTATCCCGATATGCTGGTTCCTGCGGCACCTGCAGTTGTTTCTGCCCAGCAGAGCGGTTCCGTTGTAAAGCTCCAGTTTACTCTCCCTGAGAAGGATCGAGCCGGGCGGCCGGTGCAGGGTGTGGCTGGCGTAAAAATCAGCAGGAAAGCGGCTGAAACTGCCCAGAAAGATGTCTGTCAATCCTGTATGACTGATTACATGTTGTTTCAAACGCTCTACCTTGATCGCTTGCCGACTAATGTCCAGCGCTTCGGTAATCGCCTTGTGGTTCTTGACGGTGATGTGAGTGTTGGAAACTCATATTCATACAGTATCATTCCATTCACTGCGGATAACTTGGATGGCGCTTCATCGGCAGTTTCGATCGTCAGGGTGGCTACACCGGTTCCCGCGCCTTTCCTGGAAATAGAGTCACTTCCTACGGAGGTGAAGCTTCAAATTTCCTCACAACCCCTGATATCCGGTAGCCTGCTCGGTTACAACCTGTATCGCTCATCCGCTACTACTGCTCGATCGTACCAGCCGCTCAACAGGGAACCGTTGAAGGGCAATGCGTATGTTGACGCTGTTCTTGAACGGAGTGTGAAGTACCGATATTCGGCCAGAGCGTTGATAGTGACGACATCGGGGGATATTGCAGAAAGCCTCGAATCACAGGAGGTTGAGGGGATGTTGAAGGACGATGAATAAATTATTCTTTAATATATGAAACGTAAAAGGGCACCCATAACTGGATGCCCTTTACTTTGCAACCGTTACCAAAAGACAGCAAATTACTTGCCCATTTTAAGCAATTCTTCAGCCAATTTTGCATAGGGGTTTGCATACAGAATGATGATGCAGATAACCAGGGCATAGATTGCCAGAGACTCGATCATCGCCAGACCGATCAGCATGGTTGTTGTGATTTTACCGGAAGCGCCGGGGTTGCGGGAAACGCCTTCTACGGCGCTTTTTACTGCCAGACCCTGACCAATACCGGTACCCAAGGTTCCCAGTGCCATACCAATACCTGCTGCCAGAACGCACATCGTGAAAAAGTTCATCTTACTTCTCCTCTCTTCTCGTGGTTGATATCCTAAATAGTATAGGATTTGAAATTGAAATTAGTGGGCTTCCTCAAGAGAACCCTGGATGTAGATCATCGCCAGCAGCATGAAGACAAAGGCCTGGATGAAGGAAACCAGAATCCCCATCATCATCATGGGAAGTGGAATTACAGGTACGAAAAACTTGATCCCCAGGAAAAAGAAGCTCATGAGAACCATCTCGTGTCCAAACATGTTGCCGAAAAGACGCAGGGAAAGCGAGAGAACTCGCGAAAGATGGCTGACGACCTCAATAACTAACATGAGTGGAGCCAGCCAGGCGATGGGTCCCATGAAATGTTTGATGTAGTGTGTACCATGGTGCTTGATTCCAACCACATGGGTAGAGACAAACACAATAACAGCGCAGGCCGCCGTGGTATTTATATTGGCAGTGGGAGGAAAGAAACCGGGAATCAGGCCAGTCAGGTTCGAAACCAGAATAAAGAGCGCCAAGGTGGCAATCAGCGGGAAGAAGTGCCGGCCTTGCTCCCCCATGGTCTGTACAATCATATTTTCTATGCTGCCGACAATAATTTCCATGAAGTTTTGCAGACCGCTCGGAATCGATTTAAGTGTTTTGGTTGCCAGAATGGAAATAATCAGCAGAAGGACGATAATCAACCACGTATAGGCAATAGCATCGGCACTCGCATCATTAATGTGAAGCGGCGAGAGCAATTTACGGAAAAATTCAAGAAACAGCAGTGGATGAATCATGAAGCTAACCTCCTGCGCGCAGAGCGCTGTATATTGAAAGTGCGACTATATTGACAACGATTATGGAAAGCCCCACCAGAAGACCCGCTACAGAGCACAATCCTGAAGTAATTACAGCGTAAAGCACCAAACCGGTCAGGATAATTCGAGCGAAGAATCTTTTCTGGGCGTACAGTACCGGTCTGCTGGGGAGCAGGCCAAGTATGTGCTGAATCACATTACGCAGCCAAAGAAAATTAATGATTGCAATCGTACCGCCAGCCAAAATACCTGCGCCAATTTTTGCGGAAAAAAAGACACCGCCTGCAAAGGTAAGTACTGCAAGTAGTCCCAGACTCCCTTTGATGATGATGGCGAAGAGGTTATCCTCGTTGATCGCTGTCATCATCTTTTCGGCTCTCCCTACGGGCAATAACATAGATATTCTTGAAGCCTGCTGCGATACCAATAAATAGAAAAATGAAAAAGAACCAAGGCTTGGTGCCGAGCCAGCTATCAAAGGTCAGGCCGAGCCAGACGCCGATAGCAATAGCCATTGCCACCGAGATACCCATGCTGGAAACCAAAGCCAAGCTGCCCAGCAGATCTTTATTGTTACCGGCCATGAAAAGTCAACAGTGACAGCGGCACAAAACCGATACTCCTTACCATAGGTGCAGCCAATATGTCAAACTGAAACGAAAGCACGCGTTACGCGATCAGTTTGAAACTTTTTACGGCAGCTGCAATAGTCTTCTCAATGTCGGCCTCGCTGTGGGCGGCTGAAACGAAAGCAGTCTCAAATTGAGAAGGCGCCAGATAGACCCCCTCGTCCAGCATGGCAAGGAAATATTTTGCAAAAGCCTTCGTGTCGCACTGGGAGGCGGTCGACCAGTCATGTACTTCGCCCTTACTGAAAAAAGCACAGAACATGCTGCCGACGCGGGTCGAGTAGACCGGATAACCGGCATCTCTGGCCGCCTTGGCGACCCCTTCGGCTACCGCATGACTCTTTTCCTCCAATGCTTTATAAAAGCCGGGCTGTTTGAGAATATTCAGCGTTGCGATCCCCGCCGACATGGCCAGCGGGTTGCCGGACAGGGTACCCGCCTGATAGACGCCGCCTGAAGGCGAGAGCTTTTCCATTATTTCGCGTCTGCCGCCAAAGGCTCCCACCGGAAGGCCGCCACCGATGATCTTGCCCAGTGTTGTCATGTCGGGAGTAACGCCGTACAGTTCCTGGGCGCCGCCGTATGCGACACGGAAGCCGGACATGACTTCATCAAAAATCAATACTATCCCTTCATTGGTACAAATTTCCCGAAGACCTTCAAGAAAGCCCTCTCGTGGCGGTACAGTTCCCATATTGCCGGCAACCGGTTCAACAATGATGCAGGCGATGCCGTTTCTGTTTTCGGCGACAATCTTCTTGACCGATTCAAGCGAATTGAATTCAGCCGTGAGGGTGTGTTTGGCAACATCGGCCGGAACACCGAGAGAGTCAGGAACTCCAAAGGTTGCGGCGCCGGAGCCGGCCTTGACCAGCAGGGCATCGGAATGGCCGTGATAGCAGCCGGAGAACTTCATGATTTTATCGCGCCCGGTGTAGCCGCGAGCCAGTCTGATGGCGCTCATGGTCGCTTCGGTGCCGGAGCTGACCATGCGTACCATTTCGATGGAAGGGACGGCTTCTATTACCATGTTGGCAAGAATGGTCTCCCGTTCCGTTGGTGCTCCGAAGCTGGCGCCGCTTGACATGGTTTCCTGGACCGCTTTTATGATATCAGGATGGCAATGGCCGGCGATCATTGGTCCCCACGAGCCGACATAGTCGATAAAAGAATTGCCGTCCTCATCATAAATTGTGCACCCGGATGCCTTCCTGATGAAAAGCGGGTCGGCGCCGACCGACTTGAAGGCGCGCACCGGGCTGTTGACGCCACCGGGGATGACTGCTTTTGCCTGTTGAAAAAGTAAGCTGGAGCGCTCGTGAATCATAGCTTAACCTCGTGTTTCAAATAGTATAGTTACCGGGTAGATATAAGAGAGATATTTAATCACATAATCTATCTGCATGTCAATGGTAAAGCTGTAATTTCATTATCAAATATAGAACAGTGTGTCCGTCATTCATGATTTAAACAGAGGTAAAAAAACTGTTGACAAAGAAATTCAGATAACCTATTAAATGCAACGTTTGTATACAGTATACCGTCCGCAGTAAGGAGGATTTTAATGCTTGGTGCATACCTGCCAATACTACTTTTGGTGCTCGTGGCAATAGGTTTCGGGCTTTGCTCACTAGTTTTCTCCTCGTTGATTGGCCAGAAAAAGCCGTCAAAGCTAAAGCTTCAGCCGTACGAAAGTGGATGTGAGCCTGTCGGAACTGCCCGTGAGCGTTATTCGATCAAGTTCTATATGATTGCCGTGCTGTTCATCCTGTTCGACATCGAGGCCGTGTTCCTGTATCCGTGGGCCATTCTCTACAAAAAACTGGGGGTTTTCGGTCTGGTTGAGATGGGACTTTTCATTGTCATTCTTTTTGTTGGTTATATTTATGTCTGGAAAAAAGGAGCGCTGGAATGGGAATAGACAATCCGCTTGGCGATAGCGTTATCACCACGTCACTGGACCTCCTGGTTAACTGGTCCCGGAAGTCGTCCATCTGGCCGATGACATTTGGTCTGGCTTGCTGTGCAATCGAAATGATGGCTACCGGCGCTTCCCATAATGACCTGGATCGCTTCGGCATCATTTTCCGCGCATCTCCCCGCCAGTCCGACTGTATTATCATTGCCGGAACCGTGACCAAAAAAATGCTGCCTGTTATCAAAACGGTCTATGAGCAGATGCCCGAGCCGAAATGGGTTATTGCCATGGGGGCCTGCGCCTGCTCCGGCGGAATTTTCGATACTTACAGCGTTGTGCAGGGCATCGACGAGGCGCTGCCGGTTGATGTCTACATTCCCGGTTGTCCGCCGCGCCCCGAGGCGCTGCTGTTCGGCCTGATGAAGCTGCAGGACAAGATTATGAGTGAACGTAACTCTTTCGGTTCCGCCATCGGCCTGGGCGAACGCTACATTCCGGAAGCAGCCTGATCTTCTGATACAATCAACGAACGAACACACAAATCCCACAAAAGGGTTGGATATCATGGCAGAAAACAATCGTGCAGTACTGAAGCTGAAGGAAAAGTTCTCCGCTTCGATCATTGATGTAGTCGAATTCAGGGGGGAAGTGACGGTAACCGTAGCGAAGGATGCCATTATTGAAATTCTTTCGTTCCTCAAACAGTCACTTCAGTACAACCTGCTTACCGATCTTACTGCGGTTGATTACCTGGGAAAAAAGGAAGAGCGCTTCATGATGGTCTACCTGCTCTACTCCATTCCCAACAAGGATCGCCTGCGAATAAAAACGCCTGTTGCCGAGTCCGACTGCCGTATCCCGACCGCGACACAGGTGTGGAAAACGGCTAACTGGCTGGAGCGAGAGGTCTATGACCTGTTCGGTATTACTTTTGACAATCATCCTGACCTCCGCCGTATCCTCATGACGGATGATTGGGTGGGGCACCCGCTCCGCAAGGACTATCCGCTGCAGGGCCCGGATCGCGAACCGTACAAAGGGCGTTTATCATAGGATAGAGAATTCTGTAATTTTATATCAAACGCAGGAGCGGCATGATGCCGCGATTATCGCGTCTGCAAGACGCTCCTGCAATAGAAGAGGCGATACATGGCTACTACCGAAACAATGACACTGAACATGGGACCGCAGCACCCTAGTACTCACGGGGTTTTGAGGCTCGTTCTCGAGCTGGACGGTGAGGTGATCACCAAGATCACTCCCCATATCGGCTACCTGCATCGTGGCATTGAAAAGCTGTCCGAACACCGTACCTATCACCAGATACTGCCGCTGACCGACCGCCTCGATTACCTGGCGCCCATGAGCAACAACCTGGGCTATATCCTGGCGGTCGAGAAGCTGATGGGGGTCGAGGTGCCGGAACGCGCCGAGACCATCCGGATTATTATGGCCGAGCTGACCCGACTTGAATCGCATCTGGTCTGGATTGCGTGCCATGCTCTCGATATCGGCGCCATGACTGTCTTTATCTATGCATTCCGTGAACGTGAAACGGTCATGGAGATTTACGAACTGATCTCCGGTGCCCGCATGACCTCGAATTTCTTCCGCGTCGGCGGTCTCTCGCAGGATGTACCGGATGAGTTTGTGAAAAAAGTCAGCGACTTTATCGACGTTATGCCTGGCTACCTTGATCAGTATGAAGGCCTTTTGACAACCAACCCGATCTGGCTCAAGCGTACGGTCGGCAACGGCGTCATCTCTGCTGAAGATGCCATTGATATCGGTCTTACAGGCCCGGCCCTCCGTGGATCGGGAGTGGATTGGGATCTGCGCCGCGATAATCCCTACAGCGGCTACGAAAAATACCAGTTCAAGGTGCCGGTAGGTGAAAATTGCGACACTTTTGATCGCTACAAGGTACGTCTGATCGAGATGCGTGAAGCATGCAAGATTGTCCGCCAGGGTCTTGACAGACTCAGACCGGGACCGGTGCTTGCTGACTGTCCGCAGGTCTGCTATCCACCTAAGGAAAACGTCTACAACAGCATCGAGGGATTGATTCATCACTTCAAGATTGCCTCCGAGGGATTCGCGGCGCCAGAAGGAGAAGTATATCAGGGCGTAGAGGCACCGAAGGGCGAGCTCGGTTTCTATATTGTCAGCGACGGCGGCAATAAGCCTGAGCGCCTGAGGATCCGCCCCCCTTCATTTGTGAATCTGCAGGCCATCGAGCAGATGAGCGTAGGTTCCATGATTGCCGACCTGGTTGCCGTAATCGGTACCCTGGACATCGTTCTTGGTGAAATTGACAGATAACTCCGTACGATTCAAAGGAGATGGGGCGCATGAGTGACGTAGCAGCGCAACAAGCCGCAGAGCAACAGCCGGAAATAGACCTTTCAATAGCCGATGCGGTCATCGACAAATATATAGACATTCCTGGTAATCTGATGCCCGTTCTGCAGGGCGTTCAGGATGAGTACGGCTATGTGCCGCGAGTCGTGGCAGATCATGTTGCCGAACGGCTGAATGTCTATCCGAGCCAAATCTACGGAGTGCTTACCTTTTACGCCCAGTTCCATCTCAAACCACGCGGCAAGTTCATTATCAGGGTTTGTGTCGGAACCGCCTGCCATGTTCAGGGAGCTCCGCGCATCGTGGAAACGTTCTTTGACAAGCTGCACATCGGCCACGCCGAAACGACCGCCGATCTGCGCTTTACCTTTGAGAAGGTTGCATGCCTGGGGGCCTGTGGTATGGCGCCGTTGGCAATGGTTAATGATTCCACCTATGGTGGCATGACGGTTCAGAAAGTCGGAGAAATCGTTGCCGATTACAGTCAGCGGCCTATATAAATAGCCAGTAGCTCGAAACTATCCAGCAGGGGACAATTGAGTCATGAGCGAAAACACAGGAATAAAAATTCTGATCTGCCAGGGTACTGGCGGAGTTTCGATGGGCGCCAAAGAGGTTGAGGCGGCTTTCGTAAAATATCTCGCAGAAAAGGGTGTTGACGCCATTGTCGGCAAACGGTGCGATGTTATCAAAACCGGCTGTCGCGGCCTCTGCGCCAACGACGTTCTGGTTGACATCATCACCCCCGAGCAGGGTCGCGTTACCTACGACTTCGTAAAGCCTGAAGAGGTAGAGAAGATTATTGACGAACACATCGTCAACAAGACGACGATGGAAAAGAGAAAAGCCAAGCCTTACTACAACCAGTTTGTCGATGCCCAGATGCGCGTTGTCATGACCGGTTGCGGCCAGATTGATCCTGACAGTATCGATGCCTTCAAAGAGGAAGATGGATTCAAGGCGATCGAGAAGTGTATCAAGAGCATGAAACCGGAAGAGGTCATCGAAGAAGTCAAAAAGTCCGGTCTCCGTGGCCGTGGGGGGGGCGGGTTCCCCACCGGGATGAAGTGGTCTTTCTGCAAAGCCTCGCCCGGGGATCACAAATATCTGATCTGCAACGCCGACGAAGGAGATCCAGGCGCATTCATGGACAGATCCCTGCTCGAAGGCGACCCTTATTGTATAATCGAGGGGATGATGATAGCCGCCTATGCCATCGGGTGCGATTTTGGCTATGTCTATGTTCGCGCCGAGTATCCCCTGGCTGTTCAACGCCTTCAGCATGCCATAGATGTCTGCTACGAAAAAGGGTACCTCGGCAAGAATATCCAGGGATGGGGCCTCGACTTCGACATGCGTATCAAGATGGGCGCCGGAGCATTTGTCTGCGGTGAAGAAACCGCGTTGATGGCCTCTATCGAAGGGCATCGCGGCATGAGCCGTCCGCGCCCTCCGTTCCCGGCTGTGCGCGGTCTGTGGGGCAAGCCGACAAATATCAATAATGTCGAGACTTTCGGTAACATCCGCCATATCATTAACAAAGGTGGCGACTGGTACGCTTCTCTCGGTACGGAAACAACCAAGGGCACCAAGATCTTTGCCGTTACCGGCAAAGTCAAACATACCGGACTGGTGGAAGTCCCGGCCGGCATGAAAGTGCGCGAAGTTATCTATGATGTCTGCGGCGGTATAGCCAACAACCGCAAATTCAAGGCCGTCCAGGCCGGCGGCCCTTCCGGCGGTTGTATTCCTGCTGACATTCTGGATACGCCGGTTGATTATGATTCCCTGATCAAGGCCGGCGCCATGATGGGCTCCGGTGGTCTGGTCGTCATGGATGAAACAACCTGCATGGTTGACGTATCCCGTTTTTTCCTTAACTTCACCAGGATGGAGTCCTGCGGCAAATGTGTCCCCTGCCGCATCGGCCTCAAGGTCATGCTCGACATTCTTGAACGTATCACCGAAGGGCGTGGTGAATTGTCCGACATCGAGACTCTTCAGGATCTTGGTGTTGCAATCAAAAAAGCATCGCTCTGCGGTCTCGGGCAGACCGCACCGAATCCTATTCTTTCTACCATCAACTATTTCCGCCATGAATACGAAGCGCACATCACCGATAAGCGCTGTCCTTCAAACTGCTGCAAGGAGCTGCTGCTCTGGCAGGTTGTTGAGGATAAGTGCGTCAAGTGCGGCGCGTGTAAAAAAGCCTGTCCGGTCGATGCGATTGTCTGGGAAAAAGGCCAGCTTGCCTGGCTCGACAAGGAAAAATGCACCAAGTGTAAATCCTGCTACGATGCCTGCCGTTTTATGGCTCTTGAATAGAATCAATCCCGCACACACGGTCAAACTCACTGAACAGAGGTTGAGATGGTAAATCTTACAATAGATGACAAACAGGTTACTGCACCAAAAAGTGCGACGATTTACGAAGCGGCCAAGCTGAACGGGATCAAGATTCCGATTCTGTGCCATGACAAAAAGCTGAAGCCATTCGGCGCGTGTCGTATGTGTCTGGTTGAAGTCGAGCAGATGAAAGGGCGCCAGATCCCGGCGTGCACAACTCCTGTTACCGAAGGAATGATCATCCGCACTTCGACACCGGATATCGTCAAGGCCCGTAAATTGGTTCTGGAGCTGTTATTGCTCAACCATCCGCTCGATTGTCCCGTCTGTGATAAATCAGGTGACTGTGACCTGCAGAATCTGACCTATGAATACAAGGTAAACAGCAACCGCTTCAGCGATGAAAAGTTTCATCATGAAATCGACTACAATAATCCGCTGATTGAGCGTGACATGAACCGCTGTGTACTCTGCGGTAAATGTGCGCGGATCTGTGATGAAATCGTCAGCTTCGGCGCACTAACCTTTATCGATCGCGGCATTGAAACAAAAATAGGCTGTGAATTTGATGACCCCCTTAACTGTGAGTTCTGCGGATCTTGTATAGCTGTCTGCCCGGTCGGTTCATTGCTGGCACGTCCGTTCAAGCATAAAGCCCGCTGGTGGGCTATGACAAAGCACGCATCGATCTGTGGCTATTGTGGTACCGGCTGCAATCTGACACTGGGTGTCAAGGATAACAAGGTCCTGACCACGATTTATGACGATGAGCAGGGTTTCCATAAAGGTCAGCTGTGTGTCCGCGGCCGGTTCGGCTATCAGTTTATCAATAGTGACAAACGTTTGACCACACCGCTGGTGAGAAAAAACGGCACTCTGACAGAATCTACCTGGGATGAAGCCCTTGAACTTGTTGCAGGTCGCCTTAAGGGTGGCAGCGTCGTCGCTGCCCTTGCAACACCGCGCCTGACCAATGAAGAGCTCACACTGTTTAAAAAACTGCTGGTTGAGAACGTCGGGACTAAGAACTTCGACCATGCCGCCGGTTATGCTCATGCCGCACTGACAGTTGGTTTTGCGCGCAGTTTTGGTACGAGCGCATCATCGGCATCTATTCTCGATATTCAAAAGAGCGATCTGCTGTTTGTCATAAAGACCGACGCCTATGAAACACATCCGGTCGTCGGTTTTGAAATAAATATGGCCGTCAAGAATAAAGGCGCAAAACTCACGATTCTTTCCGATAAACGCGGCAAACTGTCAAAGCTTCCCGATGCGAATACACTGGTTCACCTCCCCGGAAGAGAAGTGGCTCTGCTGAACGCTATCGCCCGGACTCTTATCGACGAGAAACTAGTTGACGCCGCTGCTGCAACAGTGCCCGGTTACGCTGAGCTTGAAAAAGCGTTGTCCGGTTTTAGTGCTGAAGCGGTTGCCGAGCAGAGCGGTTTGACTGCTGCCGATATCAGGAAAGCTGCTTCCCAATATGCCGCTGCCGCGAAGGCTCTGATTATTTTTCCGGTCGGGCAGGCGTACACCGGACACAATGCCGAACTGGCAACAGCGGCGGCAAACCTGGCGATTCTGACCGGTAAATTCGGCAAAGAAGGGTGCGGGGTCCTCTGCCTTTCTGAAAAGAACAACAGTCAGGGCGCCGTTGATATGGGCTTTTATCCCCAGGATGGCGGTTTGAATGGTATGCAGATTCTTGATGCCTGTTCAAACGGCGCCGTCAAGACGCTCTTTATTGCTGGTGAAAATCCGCTGGTATCCTATCCGCACCGCAGCAAAGTAAAGGCTGCTCTTGAAGCGGTAGATTTTCTGGTAGTATCTGAACTCTTCCTTACGGAGACGGCCGCAATGGCGGACGTTGTGCTGCCGGTTTGCTCGTTCGCCGAGAAAGAAGGCACCTTCACCAGTACGGATCGTCGTGTTCAATACTTCAAGCCTGCAATCCGCAGGAATGTGCGGATCAGGTCTGATTTTGAAGTATTCTCGAACCTGATTGCCCGCATGGGAGGGGAGTCTCCACTATCGTCTGCAGAGCTTTTTGGTGAAATAGCCGCAGTCACACCCGGCTATCAGGGTATGAGTCATGTATCACTCCGGAAAGATGGCGCTTTTGCGGCGGTTGCTCTGTCACCCGCATTCGTGGCCCCGAACGCAGAGACTCCCGTTGCCGCCGAAACGGGCAAACTGTCCCTGGTGACCGGCAGCGCCCTCTATCACAGCGGCACGCTGTCACAGCTTGGCGAAGGGCCGATGCATGTCTGCCCGGAGGGATATATCGAACTGTCACGAATAGATGCTTCCGCCGGTAACATAGCTGAAAATGACCTGGTTACCGTTTCTTCAGCATCGGGAAGCATGCAGCTCAAGGCTAAAGTCACCCCGCGCATGCCGAAGGGCGTGGCATTTGCTCCGTATCACTTTACCGCTGCCCCGATTAATACAATCTGGAGCGGGGCGCCGGTGACGCTGGTTTCTCTGGCAAAATAATACCGTTACAGACAGTAACTGGACGAAATTACTTATTTCATACAAGTGAAGAAAGAGGGACAGATGGGAATCGAGATATTAGGACTGCCGATGATGTATTACATCGCCATGGTTGCCAAGGTCCTGGTGGCTTTTGTCTTCGTACTGCTGACTGTGGCTTATGCTACGTATGCCGAGCGCAAGATTATCGGCCATATGCAGGTTCGCCTGGGACCGATGCGTACCGGTTGGCACGGTTTGCTTCAGCCGATCGCCGACGGTCTCAAGCTGTTCTTTAAAGAGGAGATTATTCCTTCTCAGGCCAGCACCTTCGCTTTTCTGGTCGCACCGCTGATCGCCCTCATTCCGGCGTTCATTACCTTTGCCGTCATTCCGTTCGGCGGCACGATCGAAGTGATGGGTTACAAGATCCCTCTGCAGATCGCCGCCTATTATGACACCACAGCCCGCCAGGTATTCGACGTTAATGTTGGTGTGCTCTATATCCTGGCCATGTCTTCGCTCGGCGTCTACGGGATCGTGCTGGCCGGCTGGGCATCAAACAGCAAATACTCCCTGATGGGCGGCCTGCGCGCCTCTGCCCAGATGATATCGTATGAACTCGCGGCAGGTTTGTCTATTATCTCCGTGTTCATGCTCTCCGGCACCCTTTCGCTCACAAAAATCGTTGAACTTCAGTCCGGATTCGGCGGTTTTGAGTGGTATCTCTTTAAACAGCCTCTTGCTGCTTTCATGTTCTTCATCTGTTCACTTGCCGAAATCAACCGTACTCCGTTTGACCTGCCCGAGGCGGAGACGGAACTGGTTTCCGGCTTCTGCACCGAATATTCATCAATGAAGTATGCGATGTTTTTCATGGCAGAGTATGCAAACATGATAACCGTCTGCGCACTGACCGTCACGCTGTTCCTTGGCGGCTGGAATGGCCCGATGGCAGTTGCAGTTCCTCTCCTTGGACCTGTCTACTTTATCGCAAAAGTATATTTCCTGATGTTTGTCTGCATGTGGATCCGTGCGACACTGCCCCGTTACCGGTATGACCAGTTAATGCATCTGGGGTGGAAAGTGTTTATTCCAGTAGCACTTGCAAACATAGTGGTTACAGGAATCATCGGCTACTTTATTTAATATCCGCTGAATGAGTAACGTTACTTCAGAGACGAGGATGAACATATGAATCCGATTACACCGATTTTAAACGGCATGAAAATTACATTGAAACACATGTTCATGAAGCCGGTAACGTTGCAGTATCCGACTGAGCGGCCCAAAGTTGCTGCCCGTTTTCGCGGCCTGCACGCTCTGAATGTGTCGCATGACAAGGCCAAGTGCGTAGCCTGTTATCTCTGCCCGACGGTCTGCCCGGCAAAATGCATCACGGTTGAAGCGGCTGAAGACGCAAATCATGACAAGTACGCATCAGTATACGAGATCGACATGCTGCGCTGCATCTTCTGCGGTTACTGCGTTGAAGCCTGCCCGGTTGATGCAATCCGGATGACCGGTGAGTTCGAACTGGCAAATTATAATCGTCAGGACTTCATTTACTCAAAAGATCGTCTCTTAGAAAAGAAATAAAGGAGCAGCGCATGGAAACCCTCTTCTTTCTGATCATAACGTTTGTGGCTATTGTATCGGCGATCCTGGTGGTCACCTGCAAAAACCCTATCAATAGCGCACTGGCGCTCATTATGACGTTCTTCTGTCTGGCTACCTATTACGTCATGCTGGATGCGCCTTTTATGGCTGCCGTTCAAGTAATGGTGTATGCCGGTGCGATTATGGTTCTGATGGTGTTCACCATAATGCTGCTGAATATCAGGGTTGATGCCACGAAGAAACATTCGCATAAACTTATATTCGGTTCAATAATTGGTTTTTTTACTGTTCTGAATCTTGTCGTTGTTCTCGTTAAAAGCCGTGCCGCTCTCCCGACAGGGCCTTACAGCGGAGAGATGATCAAAAAGATCGGTCACACCGAACTGGTTGGCCGTGAGATATTTACGAATTTTCTGCTGCCGTTCGAAATCACTTCGATACTGCTGTTAGTTGCCATTATCGGCGCGGTCATCCTGGCCAAGAAAAAAATATAAGAGGGATATATTTCATGGAAAACCTGAACAGCTACCTCATTGTAAGCGCCATACTCTTCACAATAGGAACGATCGGCGTCCTGACCCGAAAAAATGTTATTGTAATCTTTATGTGCATCGAGTTGATGCTTAATGCCGTTAACCTGACTTTTGTCGCATTCTCCCGTCATCTCGGCAATCTTGATGGTCAGGTATTCGTCTTTTTCATAATGACTGTTGCGGCGGCTGAAGCTGCTGTCGGTCTGGCACTTATCATAGCGTTCTTTAACAATAAAGAGTCGATAGATGTTGACGACGTTAATTTGATGAAGTGGTAGTTGCTGCACCACCCTCTACGACAATGATTACTGATGGTATAAAAGGAGTCTTACATGTTTGACAAGGTATGGCTAATCCCGCTCTTCCCGCTCATCGGGTTCCTGATCAACGGACTCTTCGGGAAAAAGATCAAGAATGAGGCTGTTATCGGCGGAATCGGTACGCTGATGATATTCCTGTCATTCCTGGTATCGTGCGGAATACTCATGCAGATGATCGGTCTCCCGCCGGAGCAGAGAGTATTTGAAAAAGTCCTTTTCCCGTGGATCCATTCCGGCAACTTCAAGGCCGATATGGCCTTCCTGGTCGATCCTCTTTCGGTGATCATGATCATGGTTGTCACCGGGGTCGGGTCACTGATTCACCTCTATTCAATTGGTTACATGCACGGTGAAGAGGGTTTTTATCGTTTTTTTGCCTATATGAACCTGTTCTGCATGTCGATGTTGCTCCTGGTTCTCGGCAGCAACATGCTGGTCATGTTTATCGGTTGGGAAGGTGTCGGCCTCTGTTCATACCTGCTGATCGGATATTATTTCCACAAAAAATCGGCCGGTGACGCCGCCAAAAAAGCATTTGTCATGAACCGTGTCGGAGACTTCGGCTTTTTAATCGGTTTGTTTACCCTTTACTGGTGGTTCGGCAACAATCATAACATCTGGACTGTCAATTTCACCGAAATCAAGGCTGCATCGCACCTGCTCCCCTATGGCGGCGTCGTGACGTTTGCCGCACTGTGTTTTTTCGTCGGTGCCACAGGAAAATCTGCCCAGATCCCGCTTTTTACCTGGCTGCCTGACGCCATGGAAGGTCCGACACCGGTGTCCGCTCTGATCCACGCCGCCACCATGGTAACAGCCGGTGTTTACATGATCGGCAGAATGAGTTTCGTTTTTGTAAAATCACCTGAAACCATGATGGTCATTGCGGTTGTCGGTGCAGCTACGGCCATTTTTGCCGCAACGATCGGTACGGCACAAAACGATATCAAACGGGTGCTGGCGTATTCAACCGTATCGCAGCTCGGCTTCATGTTCCTGGCTATGGGGGTCGGCGCATTCAGTGCCGGCATCTTCCACCTGATGACCCACGCTTTCTTCAAGGCCTGCCTGTTTCTCGGCTCCGGCTCGGTCATACACGCCATGCACCATGCCCTGCATAAGATCCACGCCCATGATGACGCACAGGATATGCGCAACATGGGTGGACTCCGCAAGGCAATGCCGATTACCTTCCTGACGTTTCTGGTTTCCACCATCGCAATTTCCGGTATCCCCGGTTTCTCCGGATTCTTCTCCAAGGATGAAATCCTCTGGATGGCATTTGCAAATCCGTATCACGGTAATCTCAATATCGTACTGTGGGTCATCGGCGCGATTGCCGCCTGCTTCACCGCCTTCTACATGTTCCGGCTGGTATTCATGACCTTTTTCGGTGAGAGCCGTATAAATCCGAAAGCCAAGGGTTACCTCCATGAGTCTCCTCTGGTGATCACGGTACCTTTGATGGTTCTCGGTGCTCTTGCCGCAGTCGGCGGCTACCTCGGCATGCCCAAAATTCTCGGAATGCTGCCAAACTACTTTGAACACTGGCTGGAGCCGGTATTTGCGCTGGCAACAGAATATGGCAGCAAATACGCTCACCATGGCGCCCATCCAAGCCATGCCGTTGAATGGGGGCTGATGGGTCTGTCCGTTGTCATCGCTCTCGTCGGCATCGGCATTGCTTTCACGATGTATGTCAAGAACACCGAACTTCCGGGCAAGTTTGTTGCCACGTTCCCTGCCCTGCACCGCGCCGTCTACAATAAATGGTACGTTGATGAAATATATGACTACATATTTGTGAACCCCTGCAAGGTGTTTGGTCAGTTCCTCTGGAAAGGATTCGATGTCCTCATTGTTGACGGCGTAGTCAACGGCGTCGCCAATGTGGTAATGGGATTCAGCGGAATATTCCGTTATATGCAGTCCGGTTACATCTATAACTATGCATTTTCAATGGCACTCGGTGTCGTTGTCATGCTTGGCTACTTCATTTTTAAATAACCACTTTATGAGCACTTTGTATAAAGGAGCACGAATTCATGAGTAACGTACTGAGCCTGACGACATTCCTGCCGATACTGGGTGTCCTGCTGCTGCTGTTCATCCCGAAAGACAGCAAAGGAGTACTTCGGAATGTCACCCTCGCGGTAACAGTAGTCACTTTTCTGGTGTCACTGATCATGCTGACCGGCTTCCAGACCAACGCCGAGTTCCAGTTTGTTGAAAATGTGCCATGGATTGCGGCCGGCCCGTTCATCATGCGCTACAACATCGGTATTGACGGTATCAGCCTCTGGCTTGTCATTCTCACCACATTCATCATGCCGATTGCCGTACTTTCAACTTTCACCGCTGTTGAAGAGAAGGTCAAAGAGTACATGATCTGCCTGCTGCTGCTTGAAACCGGCATGTTGGGTGCGTTCATCTCATTGGACCTGTTCCTGTTCTACATATTCTGGGAAGTCATGCTGATTCCGATGTATTTCATGATCGGCATCTGGGGCGGAAAAAACAAAATTTATGCTGCGGTAAAATTCTTCATATTCACCATGGTCGGATCGCTCCTCATGCTGGTTGCCCTGATCTTCCTCTATTTCAAAGGGATGGAAGCCGGCATTACAGATTTCGGCCTGCTACAATTTTTTAATCTCAAACTTGATATGGCAACTCAGATCTGGTTGTTCCTGGCGTTCGCATTTGCCTTCGCAATCAAGGTTCCGATGTTTCCGCTCCATACCTGGTTGCCTGATGCGCATACCGAAGCACCGACAGCCGGTTCAGTCATCTTGGCCGCAGTACTGCTGAAGATGGGTACCTACGGCTATGTGCGTTTTGCAATTCCGCTCTTCCCGGATGCTGCTCACAAGTTTGCACCACTGATTGCAACACTTGCGGTTATCGGTATTATCTACGCCGCGCTCGTCGCAATGGTACAGGAAGATGTTAAAAAACTTGTTGCCTACTCGTCGGTTGCCCATCTCGGTTTTGTCATGCTCGGAGTATTTGCTTTCAACGTAGAGGGCATTACCGGCGGCATGCTTCAGATGATCAATCATGGCATTTCAACCGGAGCGCTATTCCTTATCGTCGGATTTATTTATGAGAGACGCCACACGCGTTTGATTACAGATTTCGGCGGCCTGTCAAAACAGATGCCGATATTCGCTACAATATTCATGATCGTCACCTTTTCTTCTGTAGGTCTGCCGGGTACCAACGGATTCGTCGGCGAATTCCTGATCCTGCTCGGTGCATTTGAAAGTCATTTGCGCTGGTATACCGTTGTTGCAACGAGCGGCGTTATCCTCTCGGCTGTCTACATGCTCTGGGTGTTCCAGCGCGTCATGTTCGGAGAGCTTGATAATCCTAAAAACCAGAAACTGCTTGACCTTAATGCCCGTGAAATTGCGATCATGGTTCCTTTGATAGTAATGATCTTTGTCATGGGGCTTTACCCCAAACCTTTCATAGACAAAATGGATCCTGCAATCAAAAAGCTTGTTGCGCAGGCTCGCGTTGCATCGGTGAACGCGCAAGCCATTCCTGCCGCACAGCAGATGAAGATGCCTGAAGGGCACCAGGGGATGCAACAGATGCCTGCCGCAGAACAGGGCGGCCAGATGCCTGCCGGGCATCCGGGTGGCGATAAACCTGCCGGTCACCCCGCCATGGATTCATCTTCAGCACCACCCGCTGCTAATCCGCATAATGCAAAGTAAGTTACTAACGAGTCAATCCGACCGGAGGATATTTTAGATGGACATGATTTTAATTCCAGCCGTCAACATGACGCCGATTCTCCCGGAGATATTTCTCTCCGTGCTGGCCATGGCTCTACTGCTGATCAACGTTTTCAGACCCGGCGGACAGAAGTCATACCTTGCATACGTCAGTTTCATCGGTATTGTCGCGACGGCGGTGCTGGTGGGAGCCGGATGGGGAGGCCACATTGAGAGTTTCAGCGGCTCGGTGGTACTCGACAACTTCGCGACGTTTTTCAAGATGATCTTTCTGGTGGCGGCCGGATTGACCGTACTGATTACAGATAATTACATGGAGCGCGAAGGGTGTAATCATGGCGAACTGTATCCGCTGATCCTGTTTGCAGTAGTCGGAATGATGCTTATGGCGTCCGGTACCGACCTCATGACGATATTCCTCGGACTGGAAGTCATGTCTGTTGCGCTCTATGTCCTTGCCGGTTTCAACCGGGGCAATAAAAAGTCCAATGAAGCCGGTCTCAAATACTTCCTGCTGGGCGCCTTTTCCACCGGTTTCATGCTGTACGGCATGGCGCTTATCTATGGCGCAACCGGCACTACCCGCCTATATAAGATAGCTGAAGTCGTTGGCCAGATGACGCTCCCTTCGGCTAATATCCTGCTGGTAGCCGGTATGCTGCTCATGATGACAGGCTTTGCCTTTAAAGTAGCCGCAGCTCCGTTTCACATGTGGACACCTGATGTGTACGAAGGTGCACCGACGCCGATGACCGCTTTCATGTCGGCCGGCCCTAAAGCCGCCGGTTTCGCCGCACTGCTCCGCATCTTTCTGGTTGCTCTTCCGACGCTGCAGGTCGAATGGAGTCAGGTTCTCTGGGTACTGGCCGTATTGACCATGACTGTCGGCAATATAACAGCTCTGCGTCAGGACAATATCAAGCGTGTTCTCGCCTATTCCTCGATAGCCCATGCAGGGTATGCGCTGGTCGGTTTTACCGCTGGAAACAGCGCCGGTACGTCCGGTATCCTGTTCTATATGCTTTCCTACGCCTTCATGAATATTGGAGCTTTTGCCATTATCATTCTGGTTGCAAAAAAGGGTGAAACCAATGGCAATGTCTCGGACTTTGCCGGCCTTGGATTCAAGCGCCCGCTGCTCGCTCTTGCCATGACACTGTTTTTATTCTCACTGGCCGGTGTGCCCCCGGCCGCTGGTTTTATCGGCAAGTTCTACCTCTTCTCAGGTGCGATCCAGGAAGGGTACATCTGGCTGGCGGTTATCGGCGTGCTTAACAGCGCCGCATCCGTGTATTATTACCTGCGTATCATGGTTTATATGTATTTCAAGGAATCTACTGAAGAGTTTGAGTGGGTACAGGTAACCGCACCGGTAGCTCTGGCGCTGGTCATTGCCGCCGCCGGGACATTGATCCCCGGTATTGTTCCCTCATATATTCTTCAATATGCGCAGATGGCAGTCAAGCTTATGTAGTTTTCCCGACGATATGTGGTAATAATGGGGCGGTCTCTATACGGGACCGCCCTTTTTGTTTAAAATAGAATTGAAATACAGAGAACTTGGGATCGAGGATTGGAGAAGTGGAAGATGCAAAGGGTGTTTTAAGTTCAGCATACCTCTGCCAACTCATTCAATAGAAAAAAAGATAACTGCGTCCCGCCAGACCCACGCATTTGTTCTGTTAAACTTTACATTTGGCCGCATATAATACTTTCAATCAGCCGCATATTTATTTACAATTGGACGCATGATAGGTATCTCATTGTATACTCGTTTCGTACAAACTCGACTGATTGAGGCACTGGCGGATTCGCCGGTTGTGCTGGTGCATGGTCCGCGTCAGTGCGGCAAGACCACTCTGGCGCGGATAATAGGTGACGCGAACGGCTATTCCTATATAACCTTCGATGACGATGTCCTGCGAGCGGCGGCTAAAGCCGATCCAGTCGGATTCGTGGCCGATCTGCGCGAAAAGGTTATCCTGGATGAAGTGCAGCGGGTTCCTGAACTGTTTACGTCCCTCAAGGCTGCAGTTGATCGTGACCGCAGGCCGGGGCGCTTTATCCTGACCGGTTCGGCTAATGTGCTTCTGCTGCCGAAACTGGCTGATTCACTTGCAGGGCGCATGGAGATTCTCCGCCTGCATCCCCTTGCGCAAACGGAACTCACGGGTATTTCTGCCGGTTTCCTGGAGGTCCTGTTCCGTGGCGGATTCAAGGCCGCCTCCCATGAGCGATTGGGAAAGGATCTGGCCGAGCGGATAGCTGCCGGAGGTTATCCGGCAGCACTGGCGCGTTCCACACCCCGGCGCCGCGCAATCTGGTACCGTGATTATATTGAGACCCTGGTGCAGCGGGATGTCCGCCATCTTGCCCGCATCAGCGCATTGGAAGCATTACCCCGTTTGCTCTCGCTGGCTGCCGGACAGACATCACGGCTTCTTAATGTCGCCGACCTCTCTTCACCTTTTCAGGTGAGTCGCCCGACCATCCGCGATTACCTTACGCTATTGACCAATGTATTCCTGCTGGAAGAGCTGCCCCCCTGGCACACCAATCGTTTGAGCCGCCTGATCAAGACTCCCAAACTGCACCTTGGGGATACGGGTGTTGCATGCTCCCTGTTGGGTGTGGACGCAGAGGCGCTTTCTGTCGACCGGCCACTTCTGGGACAGCTTCTGGAGACTTTTGTTTTCCAGGAATTACGACGCCAGGCGAGTTGGCATGAAGCGCCGGTCTCATTTCATCATTTCCGCGATAAAGACGGTGTGGAGGTTGATATTGTTCTTGAGAGCAACGGCCAGCGTCTGGCGGGTATAGAAGTCAAAGCCTCGGCCACCGTCACTCTGGCTGATTTTCGCGGATTGAGAAAGATGAAGGACGCGGTTGCGGAACGCTTTGCGGCAGGTGTCGTGCTGTACGATGGAGAATCTACCGTATCCTTTGGTGAGAAACTGTATGCCGTACCGATCCGGAGTCTCTGGGAGTTGCGATAATCGAGCGCCTCGGGTCTGGTTTTGTCGGATTAGGTGGGGGATAGTTGCATCGTGACCGGGATTCGCAGGGGCTTGATCCGTTGAAGAAGGATGCCCAGGAGGGTGGAGCCGTGGCCGGTAGCACACGCCGGGATATTGAAAAACGGTCGGGCAAGCCGGTGGTGACGGGAGATAATTTCAAGGGGTTGACTGGTAAGGGAAAGAAGAAAATAATTTGACGCAAGATAAATAGGGAGACTCACTGTTTATCTATTAATCGGGGGGATGCCCTATTTGTT
>JANNLB010000266.1:0-7135 GCA_031396605.1 Geobacter sp.
GAAGAGTATCGCGGCGGCAAGGAAAAGGTTTTCGGCTTTTTTGTCGGTCAGGTTATGAAAGCCAGTAAAGGAAAAGCCAACCCGTCGATGGTTAACGAACTGCTGCTGAACAAATTGAAGGGACAGGCTCAGTAATGTTTAAACAAACGTAGGTTGGGCAAAGCAAAGCGTGCCTAACGGAACCGGCTATGTTGGGCACGTCATGAACCCGCCTTTGCCCAACCTACGAAAGTATAATTAGTACAAAGTACTAAAATGGAGGTTAACTATGAGCCGGACGGTGATGATTGTTGATGACTCCCTCTTCATGCGCAAGATTTTGCGTGGGATCCTTGCCGAAAAGGGATTCATCGTGTCGGCAGAGGCGGCAAGCGGCATAGAGGCCATGAGAAACCTGCATACCAGTCACCCGGATATTATTCTGCTGGACATTATTCTGCCTGATTCAAACGGTCTCGACCTCCTGGAATCCATGATCTCGGCCTGTCCAAACTCAAAGATTGTCGTATGCTCAGCCATCGGGCAACCGCTGGTTATCAGGAAAGCGCTCGACCTGGGAGCCAAAGCCTTTATTCAGAAACCGTTTACCCCCGAGAAGGTAACCGAAGTGCTGGAAGGCCTGGAGGAGTAAGCCATGGACATGTCCCCCTATCGGGATCTGTTCGTTTCTGAAGCCCGCAGCCATCTCTCCCTCTTCAGTGAGCTGATTGTACGGCTCGAAGATATCCCGGGCGATACTGCTGCTATCGATGAGCTTTTTCGTCATGCCCATTCTCTGAAAGGAATGGCAGCAACGATGGGTTATGAGCAGGTAGTGGAAATCGCCCATCTCATGGAGGACCAGTTGAGTCGGGTCCGCAGCGGAGAATTCCGGCTGCTGCCACCTTTTGCAGACCTTCTGCTGGCAGGGGGTGATACGCTGAGTCGTCTTGTGGACCTGATCGAGTCGACGAGTGATGCTGTTGAAGATACTGCGGGGCTGATTGAACGGCTGGCGGCATTTGACCCGTTCGCCGAAGCGCAGCCACAAGTTCACGCTGATCCGCCACAAGAAAGCGTCGAAACCTCGGCGTCAGCATCGCATCAATTCCGGCAAACCGATTCCTTCAAAAGTATCCGTATCAAAACCGAAACTCTCGATCATCTGGTCAATATCACTGGAGAGTTGATAACCATCCAGCACCGCCTGGCCGGATCCATCCGCGCAGCCGATGCGGCTGAATGCCGGGAGCCGCTGCATCAGCTTACTGCTTTGCTGCGGGCTCTGCGTGATGAAGTATTCAAAGCGAGGATGCTTCCGTTTGCATTTATAGCCGAACGCTTCCCGCGACTGGTACGTGATCTGGCCCGCAGGCAGGGAAAAGAGGTTCACTTTCAGATTGAAGGAAAAGAGATCGAACTCGATCGCGGTATTCTGGAAGAGATCGCCGAGCCGATTGTCCATATTCTTCGGAACGCTGTCGATCATGGCCTGGAAACGGCTGATGAGAGAGTGATGGCGGGTAAACCTTTTGGCGGCACGATAACCCTGACAGTGCGTCGCGACAAAGACCATGTGGAAATTATCATCGCCGACGACGGTCGCGGCATGGACCCCGGGATCCTGAAGTCGAAAGCGATCGAAAAGAGGCTTATCACTCCGGAACAGGCTGTACATATGACTCCGCAAGAGGCATATCAGCTGATCTGTGTACCCGGATTTTCGACAGCAGCAACCATTACCGATATTTCCGGACGGGGGGTCGGCATGGATGCTGTTCACGAGGCGGTACACGCGCTGGCCGGGGTTCTGTCAATTCAGTCGCAGTGCGGTCAAGGGAGTCGTTTCATCATGCGTCTCCCGATAAAGGTTTCGATCATTCATGCCCTGATTGTCCAGTCTGGTCCGTTCGAGATAGCGTTTCCGCTGAATGTTGTCACCCGGACAGTGGAGCTGAAACGTTCCGATATCCGGGAAGAATCGGGGCAATCATTCGTCATTCTGGAAAAGACTCGTATGCCGGTCCGGAGCCTGAGGCTGGCACTGAATCTGCCGGCGACATCAGGAACAGAAGGTATTATGCTGCCTGCCCTCGTCTGTGATGTCGGCGGTACGCTGGTCGCTTTCAGCGTCGATCGTATCTCCGGACAACAGGAAATTTTTGTCCGTCCCCTGCGCACGCCGCTTTCCCATCTGTACGGGATCAGCGGTGCGACTATCACCGGCGATGGTCGAGTGCTGTTTGTCGCCGATATAAACGCTCTTAATCGAGGTTGACAGAGCGGAAACTGTGGTCAGTGGTTGCGTCGAATACCGAAACTGTTGCGGCAGGCGATCATATATGGCAGAATCTGACATCGGTGCCACAGGGGTATTGTTACCATACTTGGAATCACGAGGGGATAACTCCATGAATAAGCGGATTGGGCTACTTATCGGCCTGTTAATTTCATCTATGTCTGCTGAGTCGTACGCTGCACAGCAGGTGAACGTAGGTCTTAACGACGTCATCGCAACGGTTGAAAAATCGTTCAAGGCCGGCAGCAACGGCCAGGCTCCGATCAGTGATTTTACGGCAGATTTCTTTCAGCGTACGCTGCTGAAAAAAGAAAGCCGTGAAATGCGCGGTGACGGGCTGGTTTCGATCAGGCTGGCTACGGCAGCTTCTCCTTTGATGTACCGTTTTCAGTATTATCGCCCCTATCAGCAGGAAATCGTCAGTGACGGCCGCTCTCTCTGGATCTATCACCCCGAGAATCGGGAGGTAATCCTGAGTGACGTCAGCGCGGCCTACAACCGTCCCGGCTTCAATCCGGACCGTGACAGCGCAGTGAATTTTCTGCAGGGGCTCGGGCGCATCTCGAAAGACTTCCAGATCAATTTTGCAAGCGGCATGTACGATGCAGCCGGTAATTACGTTCTGGAACTCAATCCGCGCCGCGCCATGCTCAACACGAGGCGCATCCTTCTGGTTGTCAGTCGTGGCAGCGTCCTCTCATATGTAACCGGAGCGACTCCTCTCACCAGCGGGCCGGCACCTGTATCTCCCCAATCCCGTGCTGTTCCGCCGGTAAACAGGACACCGTTCGGCACTCCGGCGCCATTCGCGGGCATGCCGGCTTTTGGCGGGACTTCCGACCCGTTCCCGCTCCTTTCTTCCACAGTGGAAGATCAGGAGGGGAACAGCACGACTATGGAGTTCGCCAACGTGAAAATAAACAACCGGCTTACTGATACAGCCTTCTCATTTATGATTCCTCCCGGAATCCAGGTCGTAAAACCCTCCGAACGTAATCAGCCTCGCTGAGAAAGGCTTTACCGATGTTGAGAATGGTTATCATAAGTCTACTGTTGTCGTTTATCACTTCTCCGCTTACAGCTGCATCGGCACCCGCATCTCTCAAGGATGTTGTCTCCGCTCTTGAGAAGGGATATGCCGGTCTGCAGGATGTGCAGGCTGATTTTTCCCAGAAAACCACCATATCCGCCGTCAATCGGGAGCAGAAAGGGAGCGGTGAAGTGTTGCTGAAACGCCCCGCATCTGCAACCGCCATGTTCCGGTTCAATTATTCCAAGCCGAAACAGCAGATCATCTCCAACGGCAAACAGGTCTGGTTTTATACACCGGAAAACAAGCAGGTTCTGGTCAACAGTGTCGCTTCGATGTTCTCGGGGGGAAACTCCATCGCTCTGTCGTATCTGACCGGCCTCGGTCACGTCTCACGCGACTTTGAAGTGACCTTTGCGGCTGAACCGCAGGATAAAAACGGCAACTATCAGCTTGAACTGACCCCGAAAAAAGCGAGCCCGGTGCTGGTCAGGCTTCAGCTGACGGTATCCGCCGAAGCGGTTGAACAGATGCAGGCGTCCGGAGAGGTCAAAAACATTTTCCCCGTAGTTTCCTCTATAGTTCACGACGCCGGGGGTAACCGGACCCGGATCGACTACAGCCGGGCGCGAGTCAACAAGGGACTCGCCGAAGGAAAATTCAATTTCAAGATCCCGGAAGGGGTTGAAGTCATTAAACCATAGCTCTTGATAAACAGGATAAGTGCGTTAACGAAATAATTTTCTGCTAAAAAGATCAGAAAATATTTCCAACTTACTAAAAAACCTCCGGAGGTTTCGTAATGCCGTCATTTGACATCGTTTCAAAAGTTGATATGCAGGAGGTCGATAATGCCGTAAATCAGGCGATCAAAGAGATCGGCCAGCGCTATGATTTCAAAGGATCCAAATGCCAGATCACCCCTGAGAAGGACTCCGTCAAGATCCTGGCGGACGACGACTATAAGCTGAAAGCGGTTGTGGATGTACTTCAGTCCAAATTTCTGAAGCGGAATATCTCGATCAAGGCATTGCAGTACGGCAAGGTCGAACAAGCCTCAGGCGGCATGGTACGTCAGATCATCACCGTCCAGCAGGGGATCTCCAAGGAGAAAGCCAAAGACATCACAAATGCAGTCAAAGAAAGCAAACTCAAGGTTCAGGCTCAGATTCAGGATGACCAGGTGCGGGTGATCGGTAAAAATCGGGACGACCTCCAGGATGCGATACAGCTCTTGAAGGGGAAAGATCTGGATGTCGAGATGCAGTTTACGAATTTTAGAGAGTAGAAATCTGTTCTCCATAACCGGCAAGCGCATTCGTCAGCTTCCGATCAAGAACACCAAGCGCACGTGAGGTTGATTGAAGGGATGAGGAATGAAAGGTGAAGCGGCGAGAGGGCCGGGGCAATATGCCCTGGCCCTCTTTTCTTGTTCTCGCGGAAAAGGCCTGCCAAATTATTTGATACTGTATACACTTTTTACATACCCTGTAAAGCCACTCGGAGCGGCCTTCAGCGGGGCTACGCGTCTCCAAATAACAAAACAGGTTGTAAAATTTTTACACTCCTCCACTAACAACTTTCATAACCATGCTATTTTTATGAGTAAATATTTTAGCACGGTAATTGCAAATGCGGGATTGGTTTGATTTAAATAAGTTGTGCTTATCTGATCGGCCATTGATACAGGCTTTTCACCAAATCCGGGACAAGTGCGGGTTGCTAATGGGAATCGACAAAGATAAAATCATGTCAGCAGCAGCCGAACCGAGCCGAACTGCGGAAGAGCGGTTGCAGGTGAAAACGGCAGAACTGAATCATCCCCGGCATCGGCCTGGCCACGGCCCAGCGCATCGTGCACCACCATGGCGGCACGCTACAGGGCACGGGAGCGCCCGACGAAAGAGCTGCATTCCGATTTTCCCTGCTTTTGGGGAAGAAAATCAAGACCGAGGTTGTTTATTATGAGTGAAAAGCAGATAGAGATACTTATCGTCGAAGATAGCCCGACCCAGGCCGAACAACTGAAATCGATTCTGGAAAATAATGACTTCAAGGTTCATGCAGCCGCTAACGGAAGGAGTGCGCTTGAATTTCTGGAAGGCAGCAGACCGGAAATAGTCATCAGCGATATCGTCATGCCGGAAATGGATGGATACGAGCTTTGCAGGCGAATGCGTGAAGATGTTCGGCTCAGGGAAATCCCTGTTATCCTGGTAACCAGTCTGTCCGACCTGACGGATGTCATCAAGGGTCTTGAGGTCGGGGCGAACAACTTTATCACCAAACCTTACGAGGAAAATTGTCTCATATCCCAAATTCGGTATTTGATCACTAACAGGGAGATGCGCAAGACAACGCAGTGCAAATCCGGCATTAACGTATTTTTTTTAGGACAAAATTACTATATCACTGCCGAGCGTACCCAGATACTGGACCTCCTGCTTTCAATCTATGGAAATGCGATTACCAAGAACCAGGAACTACGCGCCGTGCAGAAGGAATTGAACGGGCTGAACGAGCGACTTGAAGAAATTGTGCAGGATCAAACCTCTGAATTGAGGAAAGCCAATAAAATATTGGCGATGGAGGTTGAAGTGCGCAAAAGTGCCGAAGATGCACTGGGCATCAGCGAGGAACGCTTCCAGCTGGCCATGCGAGGAGCCAATGAAGGGCTGTGGGACTGGAACGTGAGGCACGACGAGGTGTATTATGCGCACCGCTGGAAGTCCATGCTGGGCTATGCCGATGAAGAATTGGAGAACCACCTCGACACCTGGAAGCTCCTTGTCCACCCGGAAGATCTGGAGCCCGCCCTGGCTCGGGTGCGCGATTTCCTGGAGGGACGCACAAGCACGTATGAAATCGAGTACCGTTTGCGGCACAAGGACGGGCACTACCTCGATATCCTGTCCAGGGGTTTCCCGGTTTATGACAACCAAGGCGAAGCGCTGCGGATTGTAGGCACACACGTGGACATCACCGAACGCAAGAAACTTGAGGAGCAGTTCCGCCAGGCCCAGAAGATGGAAGCAGTCGGCCAACTAGCCGGAGGTGTGGCCCATGACTTCAACAACATACTTTCCGCAATATTTGGTTACTCTCATCTGATTCTGGATCAAGCGCAGGACAACGAACTCGTTAAAAACTATGTCGAAGAGATAATGGAGGCCTCAAAAAGAGCTGCTGCTCTTACCCGGAGTCTCCTTGCCTTCAGCAGAAAGCAGCCAGTAACTCTGGCCGTGATCGATCTCAGTGAAGTAATAAAGGGAAACGTGGCATTTCTCCGCAGGCTGATCAGGGAAGATATCGAGCTAAAAATAAACTGCAGCGGAGAGCCTCTTACCGTCCTGGCGGATCGCGGGCAGATAGAGCAGGTGCTCATGAACCTCGTCGCCAATGCCCGGGACGCCATGCCGAATGGCGGTAAACTGTCCATTGTGACACTCCCTGTAACTCTGGATCAGGAATTTGTAGAAGCCCACGGATATGGCACAGCAGGCGCATATTGCCTGTTCTCGGTATCTGATAGTGGTGAGGGCATGGACAAAGAGAGGCAGTCACACATATTCGAGCCGTTCTTTACCACTAAAGAGCAGGGCGAGGGAACAGGGCTCGGTCTTTCGATGGCTTACGGGATCGTCAAGAAACATGACGGCTTCATCAATGTCTACAGTGAGCCCGGAACAGGTACAATCTTCAAAATCTATCTGCCGCGTGTGCAGCCCACGGAGCAGTTCGAGAAAACGGAGACAAGCGCGGTGACTCCCCTGCGTGGCGGAACCGAGACCATTCTTGTGGGCGAGGACGATGCCGCCTTATTGAGG
>JANNLB010000267.1:0-3353 GCA_031396605.1 Geobacter sp.
GAACGTCCGCTCCCCGGCCCTGCCAACCTCTTTAACATAACGACTAAACGTTTGACGATGAAAGGCCTGATGGTTTTTGACTGGATGGATCGTCAAGCCGAGTTTCGGGAAGAGGCTGGTGGCTTTTTCAAAGCCGGCAAACTGAAACACAAAGAGACTGTGGTGGAAGGAATAGACCAAGCGGTAGCTGCTTTCATCGGTCTTTTCCAGGGACAAAATGTGGGTAAGATGGTCGTGAAATTGAAGTAAATTCAAGTTGCTTTGTTACAGCAGCATCTAAACTTCGGATAACTTCTGATCAATAACTGGCAAATCAACATCAAAAATGAATCTGGAGGATTACATGAAACGACAAGCTTCGGCCGTCTGGCAAGGAAGTCTCAAAGATGGAAAGGGACATATTTCTACTGAAAGTGGCGTGCTGGCACAAGCCCAATATTCATTCGGTACACGCTTCGAGAGCGGGATCGGCACCAACCCGGAAGAACTGATCGCTGCAGCACACGCCGGCTGCTTTTCCATGGCGCTTTCGGTTCAATTGGGCAACGCCGGACTGATCGCTGACAAAATCGATACAACAGCCGTTGTTACGTTCGAGAAAAAAGACGAAGGGTGGACCATTACCGAAAGCCATCTGAAAGTCAGCGCCACCGTACCCGGAGCTACTCCTGAAGTCTTTGCCGGGCTGGCGCAGGAGGCAAAAGCAGGCTGTCCTGTTTCGCGGCTCTTGAATGCGACCATCACCATGGACGCGATACTGGTGACTTAACAACAAAAAGGAGAAACAACCATGAAAATCCTGATGGTACTGACATCACACGACGAACTTGGATCAACGGGTAAAAAAACCGGTTTCTGGCTGGAGGAATTTGCCGCCCCGTATTATGTTTTCAAAGATGCCGGTGTTGAAATTACCCTGGCGTCGCCGAAAGGAGGACATCCGCCGCTTGATCCGAAGAGTGATGAAAAAGATTCTCAAACAGCTGCAACAGCTCGATTTAAGGCAGACAAGGAAGCACAGAACGCTTTGGCACATACCAGGATTTTGAGAGACCTTTTTGCAGATGACTACGACGCGTTGTTTTATCCCGGTGGCCATGGGCCGTTGTGGGATTTGGCAGAAGACAAGAATTCCATTGCTTTAATTGAGACTATGTATGCCCAGGGCAAGCCTGTTTCTGCGGTATGTCACGCGCCGGGGGTATTGCGCCATGCCAAGGCGCCGGATGGTTCGCCGCTGGTGCAGGGAAAACAGGTCACCGGATTTTCCAACACGGAAGAAGCGGCTGTCGGATTGACTGATGTCGTGCCGTTCCTCGTGGAAGATGAATTGCAGAAAAACGGCGGCAATTATTCCAAAGGCGCTGACTGGCAAGCATTTTCTGTTTACGATGGCAACCTGATCACCGGCCAGAACCCCGCTTCGTCCGAGGCGGCGGCAAAAATGGTATTGGAACAACTGTGACTGGCCCTTTACGAACAAGGAGGGTGCAGGCGGCCTATACCGCCCCCATGATCATGATGAGCCAGAACAGGGCGGCGGTGCGTGACCGTGTCGAGGCGCACATCGATTATGAAGTCAACCTGATGGCGGAGGCCGAAATCAAGGTTATCCTGGAAAATCTTGAAGCGCAGAACGTCGCCATTGCTGCAATTCACAAGCTGATCGTGGATATGCAGGCAAGGAATACGAGTGAGGCGTAGCTGTCGGGGTTTTAGTTCATACGATGATTATGATGCCCGATTCCTGTTGAATTTTCTGCCGGGTTTTTGCCGCTTATGCCTTCCGTACCGAGCACATAAGCGATTTCACATCCGGATAACCAAGAATCTTTTCCCTGCAGTCGGTATCGGTGAGCAGGTTGGCGTTGGCTTCCCCACCCCAGCCGTGGGGGACGAAGATGCACCCTTCCGCCACCCGCTCATCAAGAGCCACTTTCATTTTGACTTTACCCCGGTTAGTTTCAATGATTATGTTGTCACCTGAAGCCAGGCCGCATTGACTGCCGGTCGTCAGCCCCATCTCGGCAATCGGTACCGGGGTCTCCGCTTTCAGAGCCGCGACACCACGAAACTGGCTATGCACGTTGTAATAGTTGCGATGCCCGGTGGAGAGGATGATCGGGTATTTTTTCAAATACTCCGTACTGCTGTTCTTCGGACTCCGCTCCGGCTCGATATAGACCGGCAGAGGATTAGCGCCGACATGTTCCAGGGCCGCACTGAAGATCTTGATTTTGCCGGTCGGGGTGGCGAACATGCCCTCTTTCGACTCGTATTTCTTTTCAGCGTAGTACAGGCCTTCCGGACTCTCGTTGAGCATCTGTTCGAACGTAATCCCTGAAGGGCCGAGCTCGAACCGGATGAGGTCTTCTTCGGTCTCCCAGGGGAACTTATCGCCAAACCCCAGCCGCTTGGCAAGTTCGGTAAATACCTTCCACTCGGACCAGCTTTCTCCGATCGGTTCGATACATTTCTTGCGGAGCATCAGGAAAGGGAGGCAGTGGCAGACGTTGTAGGTATAAGCCAGGCCCCATTTTTCGAGGTGCGAGCAGGCCGGCAGCACATAATGGGCTTCCTTGGCGGTCTCGGTCATGAACATGTCATGCACCACCAGCAGGTCCAAACGCCGGAACGCCTCGCGAAAGGCATTGGAGTCCGCCATCGATACAAGAGGGTTGCCACCCACCACGTAAAACGCCTTCAACTTGTCAGGAATCGACTCCGGCACCATTGTGATGACGCCATAAGGACTTTTTCGGCCCCAGACCTCGATGAACAGCGGATATTCGTCCATGCCGAGCGGATCACCCTCAACGTTGAGCCCAACATTGCCGAAGTGCGGCCGCGGACTGATAACCCAGCCGCCGGGCACATTGATGTTGCCGGTGATGATCTGGAGAACGGAGAACGCACGGCTGTTTTGAGTGCCGCCTGCTGTCTGGTCCTGGGTACAAGTGCCCTGATAGATAGCCGCACCCTTCGTGGCGGCAAACATGCGTGCCAATTCCCTGATCTTGTCGGCAGGGACCCAGGTGATTTCCTCTGCCCATTCGGGGGTGAATGGCTCTATGTGCGGCACCAGCTTGTCGTATCCGGAGGTGAACTTGTCTACAAAATCATGGTCTACCAGGTCTTCTTTGATGATAACGTGCATCATCGCCATTGCCATGGCCCCATCGGTGCCGGGCCGGATCTTCAGGTACATGTCGGCCTTGTCGGCAGATGGTATGCGCCGTGGATCGATTACCACCAGTTTGGAGCCCGGGGCGAGGTTTCGTTCCAAGGCCAGCTTCAAGGGAAAATCGCTGGCGTCGGGATTGTGCCCCCATAGGATGTACAACTTGGAATCC
>JANNLB010000310.1:0-30657 GCA_031396605.1 Geobacter sp.
GTCAGCTCGGCCTTGCTGGCCACCACACCGGTCGGGTTGTTGGGGAAACAGAGATAGATGATGTCCACCTTGCCGGTGGGCAGGGCCGGGATGAAGCCGTTGGCCTCGTTGCAGGGCAGGTAGACGATGTTCTGGTAGTAACCCTTGGCGTCAGCCTCGCCGGTGCGGCCGATCATGACGTTGGTGTCGTTGTAGACCGGATAGACCGGGTCGCCGATGGCAACGACGTTGTCCAGGGCGAAGATATCCAGGATATTGGCGCAGTCACACTTGGAACCGTCGGAGATGAACATCTCCTCGGTCTTGAGGCTGACGCCCAGCGGCTTGTACGATTTCTCGATGATGGCGTTGATCAGCCAGTCGTAGCCCTGCTCCGGACCGTAGCCGGCGAAATTTTCAACCGTGCCCAGATCGTCCACGGCGTCGTGAAAGGCCTTCAGCACGGCCGGAGCCAGCGGGCGGGTAACATCGCCGATCCCCAGACGAATGACCTTGGCGGTCGGGTTGGCCTCGGCAAAGGCGCGCACACGGCGGCCGATCTCAGGGAACAGGTAGCCGGCTTTCAGTTTCAGGTAGTTGTCGTTGATTTTTGCCACATTTTCCTCCAGCAGTATTGTAATGGTTCAGCAAGCCCTACTATTTCCGAGCGCCTCAAGCCTTTAAATGCTGGCGGGCCGTTTTTTCAATGTACATCTGCCGGTCTGCCTGCTTAACTGCCTCCTGCAAACCCTCCGGAGTTTCACTGGTTGTATGCCCCATCGAAATCGAGAGCGTACAAACTCCATCCGTCAGCACTGCTTTGGCTTCAGCACTTCTAACCCTTTCCAGAGCCATCTGCACCTGTTCTGTATCCACCCCCGGCAGCAACACGGCAAACTCATCGCCACCGATTCGGGCAATTATATCCTCGGCGCGAAAAGATTCCGTCAGTACCCGCGCTGTAGCCCTGATCAGGGAGTCGCCGGCTGCATGACCGAAGGTATCGTTGCATCTCTTGAGCCCGTCGATGTCAGCCACAACAACCGTGATCGGCATCTGGCGTCCACGTGCGAGACGCTCCAGCTCGCTGTCGAAATAGGCGCGATTATAGAGCCCGGTCAGGGCGTCGTGGGTACTGGAATATGTCAATATATCACTTTTCTGGTCTTCATGCTGGATCAGCGTGTTGAAGGTCCTGGCCAGGACACCGATTTCATCACTGGAATCATTGCTAAAAAGCCGGTCTTTACCCTGCTTGGACGAAAGGTCCTTCACGTGGTGGGCAAACCGCACCAGAGTGCTGGTAAAACGTCCCATCACCAATCTGACCACAATAATGACAAGCACTGCCCCGATGACAATAAGCGCCAGCAAATATTTCTGGACGCTCAGAATCGGTTCATATGCCTCAACCAGGGGATAGTTGGCCCCAATGATCCAGTCGGTCGTCCGAAGATGTTTGAAAGAGGCCAGTGACTTCAGTCCCCGCGAATTCACATTCTCGCCGGTACCCTCAAAGCCATTGAGCGCCTGGTCAAGCAGCCTGTTAACTCCGGGAGCAGCAGCAAGCTGCATGATGCGCGTATCGTCCGGATGCATGATCAGGGTCCGGTCGCGGGTAAACATGTAAAGATATCCGGTATTTGCGATGCTGGTGTGCTCCAGCTCACCCAGAAAATTATCATTCAGCAGGTTCAGGCTGCCGCCGAGGATGGCGATCAGCTTCCCGCCCTTGTCCCGTACCGGCGTGGTAAAAATGACGGCCGGTGCTCCCGGGGTGTGGGTCGAGAGGTAGGGTTCCGATATGACCGGCTGCCCGGTGGCAAGCGTCCGTTGGTAAAACTCTCTGAAGGAGATGTCGCGGCCGCGCCGGTCCGGGCGAAAGGGCGATTCAGCGATGATTCTTCCTTCAGGTGAAAAGAGAAACAGGCCGTTGTCAAAGAGACTAAGGGCTCCGGGAAGGTTATCCAAAAACTGTTGCGCCGCGTCATTGTCGTGAATCATTTTCGGGGTAACCAGCAGGGAGACATCAACGATGACCTTCAGGGAAGATGACAGCCTCTGATCGATGTTTTGCGCCACAACAGTCAGCAGGGTAAACTGCTGGGTCGCGATGGTCTCTTTGAACTCCCGCTTGAAATAGAAAAAGGTCAGCGCTGCCAGCACGGCCTGAAACAGTATCAGGGAGACGCCGACCGTTACGGTCATCCTGAAGGTGATGCTGTGGCGTCCGGATGGAAATATCGGCTTCATTAAAGATCGTCTCTCCGAGGCGCGGTTGGATACAGAGTCAGTGTCAGCCATAGGCGATCAGCGGCAGCGGCAGCTATCTTGGTGTAGGTATAACCTATTTCAGTCCCAGTACATCCTGCATGTCGTACAGACCAGGTTTCTGCGAGGTGACCCACCTGGCGGCCCGTACCGAACCGCGCGAGAACATGTCGCGGGTCATGGCGCGGTGGGATATCTCGATTCGTTCCCCTTGGCCAATGAAGTAGACGGTATGCTCGCCGATGATGTCGCCGCCGCGGACGGTCTGCATGCCGATCTCTTCCTTGGTGCGCTCGCCGCAGATCCCCTCGCGGTGATAGTTGGCCACCTGGTTGTAGTCGCGTCCCAGGGCCCCGGCCACCACCTCGCCCATCCGTACTGCAGTGCCGGAAGGTGAATCCCTTTTTTTATTGTGGTGCAGTTCGACGATCTCCACGTCAAAGTCGTCTCCCAGAGCCTTGGCCACATCCTTCAAGACCTTGAAGCAGACGTTGACGCCGACCGACATGTTGGGTGCGAGCACGGCCGGAATATCCTTGGCCAGTTCGGCTGCCAAAGCCCGTTCTTCGGTGGTAAAGCCGGTGGAGCCGATCACGATGGCCTTGCGCTTGAGCGCACAGACCTCCAGGTTCTTCAGCGACACCTTGGGTGAGGTGAAGTCTATCAGCACATCACAACCGGAAACCACGAAGTTCAGATCGTCGGAGATATTCACCCCCAATGCGCCGCAACCGGCGACCAACCCGACATCCTGCCCGGACTGCGGGTGACCGGGGCGTTCGAGGGCACCGGAGAGCTGTACGCCTTCGGCCTCTATCACGGAGTTGATGATGCGCTGCCCCATTCGTCCGGCAGCGCCGCACACGGCTACTTTAATCATTTTTTTACTCCTTTACTCACCACGAAGACACAACCGGAAGTAGGCGCTCTTAAGCGAGAACACGAAGTAAATCAGAAAAAGACTTTTTCTCTTTGGCCTTCTTTCGTGAACTTCGTGCCTTCGTGGTGAACACAGATTTAGATCAGTTTGTACTCTTTCATTATTGCCGTCAGCTTGGCCTTGTTGACTGCGCCCATCTCGCAGAGCGGCAGGCGGACATCAGCCGGGGCCCTGCCCATCAACTCCAGGGCGGTCTTGACCGGCACGGGATTGCTCTCGATGAACATGGCGTTACCGATTTTGAGCGTTTGGAGGTGCAGCTGGCGGGCTTTCTCAAAATCACCGGCAAAGAACGCGTCCACCAGATCGGCCACAGTTCTCGGCATGATGTTGGCCAGTACCGAGATGATCCCCACGGCGCCACAGGCCATCATCGGAAAGGTAATAAAATCATCGCCGGAAAAAACATCGATCTTGCCGCCGCAGAGAGCGATGACTTCGGAACCCTGCTGGAGAGAACCGGTCGCCTCCTTGATGGCAACAATATTGGCATGATCTGCCAGACGGGCCACCGTCTCGGGAAGCAGGTTGATACCGGTGCGTCCCGGCACGTTGTACAGGATCTGCGGCAGCGCCACGGCATCGGCAACAGCCATATAGTGACGGTAGAGCCCTTCCTGGGTCGGCTTGTTATAGTAAGGGGTCACCAGCAGGGCGCCATTTGCCCCGACGTCCTTGGCCTTCCGTGTCATCTCGATGGCCTCTGCGGTGCAGTTGGAACCGGTACCGGCAATGACCGGCACGCGACCGGCAACCTGGTCGACAACCGTTTTGATTACCGCCAGATGCTCATCATTGTCGAGGGTGGAGGCCTCGCCGGTAGTTCCGCACGGCACAATGCCATCGGTACCGTTCGCAATCTGGAATTCGACCAACTCACGGAGCTTTTCGAAATCTACCGCGACATCTTTTTTGAACGGCGTCACAATGGCTACTATGCTTCCCTTGAACATGACTGAATACCTCCTGGTTTGATTCCTGATCTAATTTACAAGCCCTTATAAACAGGATAAGTGCGTTAACGAAGTGCAGAAAGCACTTCTAACTTACTAAAAATGACGCTATCTTTTCGCCCTTGATAAGATCCTCGATTGTTTCCCGCTCACGGATGATCTCGAATTTGTCACCTTTTACCATAACTTCGGGTACGCGGGGACGGCTATTGTAGGAGCTGCTCATGGCGAAGCCGTACGCCCCGGCCGATGTGAAGGCCATCAGGTCACCCTGCTTGAACATGGGCACTTCACGATCTTTCACCAGAAAGTCTCCCGACTCGCAGATCGGGCCGACAATGTCCGCAACGACCATACCGTCCTGATCTTTTACAACCGGCAGCACACCATGAAACGAACCATACAGTGCGGGGCGCGCCAGATCGTTCATGCCTGCGTCGATCATTATGAAATTTTTCTCGTCACGGGACTTGGTGTAGAGACATTTCGAGACCAGGATGCCGGCGTTCCCGACGAGATTGCGCCCCGGTTCGAAGATCAGATGCAGGCCAAGACCCTTGGTGGCCGCCACGATTTCTTTGCCGTAATCGGCAGGCAGAGGAGGTTCTTCGTCGTTGTACTGGATACCCAGACCGCCGCCGCAGTCGAAATATTTCAGGGCGACCCCCTCCCCGCGCAGCTTTTCGATCATGATCTTGAGCTTTTCGATTGAATCTACGAAGGGATTGACCTTGGTCAACTGGGAACCGATGTGCATGTCGATGCCGATCACGTCGATGCCGGGGAGCGTCATGGCACGAGTGTACTCTTCCATGGCACGATCTATGGTGATGCCGAACTTGGCATTTTTCAGCCCGGTGGTGATGTAGGGATGCGTTCCCGGATCAACATCCGGATTGACACGAATGGCGATGCCGGCTTTTTTACCGGTACGGGAAGCGATTTCGGAGATCCGGGTCAGCTCCTGCTCTGACTCCACGTTGAACATCAGAATGCCAGCGTTAAGGGCATATTCGATCTCATCATCCATTTTCCCTACGCCGGAATATACCGCTTTTTTCGGGTCAACGCCGGCTTTGAGAGCACGGTAAAGCTCACCGCCAGAAACGACGTCCACTCCGCCCCCCATGCTGATAAATGTTTTCAGAACCGACTGGGTCGAATTGGCTTTTACGGAATAACAGATTGTGTGAGGCACTGTTGTGAAAGAGTCGTCAAAAGCCTTGAAATGTCGTGTCAGAGTGGCATGTGAATATGCGTAGAAAGGAGTGCCGACCGTGGCAGCTATTTTCTTGAGAGAGACATCCTCGGCGTAGAGTTCCGCGCCCTTGAACTGAAAATGATTCATAAATGTCTCCTGTAGGTAAAAGTGGACATTTATAGCATGGGAAGCGGTTGTAAGTCAAAAAATAAGGTGAATGAATGGATATTGCAATGGCTGTAATTGGTTCTTGTCTTAGAATCACTGATTATGTATATTTTATCATTTTTGATCAGTAGTTTATAAATAATAAACCTTTGTTTGATTACTGGGGGACTGATGACTGAAACCGTCTGCCGATGCCCATGGTGCGGCAACGACCCGCTTTACCGGGAGTATCACGACCATGAATGGGGGGTGCCGCTGCACGACGACCGGCGCCTGTTTGAGATGCTGACACTGGAGGGGGCACAGGCCGGCTTGTCCTGGCTTACGATCTTGCGGAAACGGGAAGGGTACCGCAGGGCATTTTACGGATTCGATCCCCGTCAAGTCGCAGCTTTTACCGATGACGACGTCATGAGGCTCCTGGCTGACCCCGGTATTGTGCGCAACCGTCTCAAAGTAACTTCCGCCATCACCAATGCCCGTGCCGTGCTGGAGGTACAGGCCATCTACGGCAGTCTCGACAGTTATCTCTGGAGTTTCGTGGACGGGGCGCCGATCTGTAACAGGAGGGAGACAATGGGCGAAGTCCCGGCCACAACAGCACGTTCTGACACCATGAGCAGGGAGCTGAAACGTCTTGGATTTCGCTTTGTCGGCTCAACGATCTGTTACGCCTTCATGCAGGCGACCGGCATGGTCAATGATCACCTCACCGACTGTTTTGTTACGGCAGAAGCCATCAGTGTCCGACCGGCTGAAATCACCCGGAAGTCGCTGTTATCAGTGAATACTTAATTAATTTTATCTTGGCACATAAATTGCTTTTATTAAAATTCTACATTAATCATTCAAGGACAAAAATGGTCATATTCGTATTGTAGCTCATTAAAAACAACGTTATTTCTGTGCGTTACAGTTTGAACGTGTATTTATGACACTCTAATGGCGGGCAATTATTGTCAAGCGATATGCCATTTCTCGTGATTTTTGACATATATTTGCACCAGTCCAACCGGCCCCTGAACATGCCGCTTGCCATGATCCCATGAGACGGAGACGGCGGCGGTGGTGAAAAAAACAGCAAAACGAATCTGAGGAGGTTCAACGATGGAAAAAACATCTCAAAGTTTTATGGTATCACTGTTCACCCTGACACTGCTGGCACTCACCTGTCTGCCGGTCTGGGCAAAACCGCTGATGGAGGTTAGCTTGTCAGCCAGCAAGGAGGTTGTCGAGACGGTCAACGGGAAAAAAGTTAAAAAAACCGTACCAGCCGAAACTTCTGTTGCCGGTGATGTGCTGACCTTCACGGTTACCTACCGGAATACCGGCAATGAGGTTGCCACCAACGCAGTGATGGATAACCCCATTTCCGCCAGTATGAGTTATATCGATAACAGCGCGACCGGTGCAGGCACAGAGATAAGCTTCTCGATTGACGGGGGCAAGACGTTCAAAAAGTCGTCATATCTGACATATGAAGTCAAGCTGCCGAACGGGTTGACGGAAAAACAAACGGCCCGTCCCGAAGAATACACTCACATCCGCTGGACAGTCAGCAAGGTTCCGCCCGGTGCCGGTGGAACCGTTGGCTACAGGGCTAAAATCAGGTAGTTATCTGCAAGGAATCAGAATTTACAACATACGTCGAACGACAAAAGGAGGCAGTTATGAAAGACAGGTTTGAGAGCAGGAGAAGATCTAAAAATACATTTGAAGTTTCGCGGGAGGGACCATGCCGCAGCAGGGATCCTGCACACAGGGAGGTTCGCGTGTCAGCAATGAAGTCAGTATACCCCCATAATCAGCATCAAAGAAAAGGAGAAAAACCATGAAACAATTTACAAGAACCAGATGGTCACGCATTACGCAGACCGTGTGTGCCGCAGCTTTGCTGGCGTTCACCTGCATGGCCCTGCCGCCGGCGGATGCCGGAGCCGCTCTTCAGGGAAGCGCCGGCAACACAATCATCCGCAACCAGGTAACTGTCAACTACCAGAACTCACTGAGTGTTGCCCAGACCGCGGTGCTGTCCAATGTCGTCGAAGTCACGGTGACGACGGTAATTGCAGCGCCGAAGATCGGCGTCGTAACTCCCAGTCCCGGTGCTACCGGAGCATTGGCGGCCACGCAGATTTACAACGTGGAAATCATCACCAACTCCAGCGGTCCTGGAGCCGTTACTTTGTCTGCAGCTGATGGCAGTCCGGTCAACATGAGCGTCAGCGGTACAGTACCTGCTATAGGTGCCGGAAATCCGGTCTTCCTCGGTACGTCTACCATCGACCCGACCGAGGCCAAGATCAACGTGGCCCAGAACGTAGCCATTTTGGGATCCATCACCTTGAATATTCCCAATGACGGTGGTGTGCCGACCGACCTCGCAGTCAGCGGCGGCCCCGGTGGAGCCGGTGTTCGTGCCAGTATGAACGCACTGGCGGTTAATGACACCGTCTATCTCTATGACGGGACCAACTACTTTGGCAAGTTTCTCGTTACCGCCGTAAATGCACCTGCTGTCGGTGCAGGTGCTACAGCTGCAAACGGCAGCATAACCCTGCAGAACACCTCCGGTGGCGCAGTGGCCTTTACCCCGCAGTATGACTGGATGATCGTTGAGGCAAAGACACTGAATGTAACCGTAACCCAGGGGGCAATGACCGGCGCCAACACAACCGGCAGCTGGGTAACAACCTTTACCGGCACGACATCCGCCGGTACCGGCACCAATACGGTTACCACCAACGCATCTATCGGTGTTATTTCCGTTTTCAAATATGTCCGCAATGTGACGGTACCAGTAGTCGGCGTCACTGCAGTTACGCCAGCGATCAACGGTGGCGGCGTAACATTCTACCGGACTGGCGTTTCCGGCAAGCCGACGGACGTACTGGAATACCTGTATGTCATTAACAATGCCGGATCGGCCCTTGTGAAGGCCGTTGTCGCAACCGATGCGGTGCCTGTCTATACCAAGCTCAGAAATTCCTCTGCAGCCTACGGGGTTGATAACACCGGCGGAGCCAGCGGTACCTTTGCCGTGGCATATCGCACCGGCAATGCGACCGACCAGTCTCTGAGGCTGGACAACAGTTCAGGTAACAACACCATTGCCTGGGGCAAGTCCTCCGGGACAACAGCCGGCAGCACCATGACTTTCTATCTCGGCAACAACAGTACCAATGGCGGTATTCCAGCCAGCGGCGGTGAACTGGTTGTCGCAGAGACAGCGTATGTTGTCTATCGAGTGACAATTGACTGATAGCGACGAGTCGCGGGGGAGTTCTGCTCCCCCGCGCTCTCCTTAAAGGAAGATTCAGCATGACCGGATTTACAATGAACAACCACATACATCGACCGGCGTGATACCTGCCTGGCGCCACATACGCGAAAGCAACTCTTCACTCCACAGGAATACGAATGTCCTGCGTCCGGGTTGTTTTGTGCCCGGACTGCTGCTGGCGCTTTTTATCGCGCTGACAACGCCGCTCTCCGTGTATGCCGTGCCACCACTGCAAGGCGACCCCATTATAAATATTGTTGCAGTTTCATCGTCAGTCACTCCAGCTGTTTCCGCTTCGTGCATCGTACGGACGGTCATTCGCACTCCATCTACAATAGAATATCTTCAGTACGCGCCAACTCTCTCCGGAACGCCAGCTATTCAAGTGGTGGCTGGTATGTATCGCAGCGGCGTCAATCCGGCGTCGCCTTTTCTGCCGCTTCCATTGCCGATCATGACCGGTTCGTCCACACCTGTCGATCTGAGCAGTCCGATTCCGCTGGCAGCAGCTACCCAGATGCATCAGGGTGACCCGCTTTTCATCCGTGTGACCGACAAGGACCAGAATCTGGACCGGACCCTGGCGGAAACAATTTTAGTGACGGTTACCAATCCGGCCAATGGTGATGTTGAAGAGCTGAAACTGACCGAGACCGGACCGGATACCGGTATCTTCGTTGCGTACCTCCCCACGACCGACTCTGCCGCCGCCAGCTACAACGGCAGCATATCGGTCAATGCGGGAGATATACTCACTACCCGCTATGTTGATATTGTTGACGGCAGCGATACCTCGGCGACGACCATCATGGTCGACCCGTACGGAATTCTCTTTGATTCTGCGACCGGTCTGCCGCTCAACGGTGCAACCATTACCATGATCAACACCGCGACCGGTCTGCCGGCAACCGTATTCGGCGATGACGGGGTCAGCAGTTATCCGGCAGTGCTCACATCCGGCGGCAGCGCCAGTGACAGCAACGGAAAGCTCTATACCTTTTCGCCGGGCGGTTACCGCTTCCCGTTCGTACTCCCCGGCAGCTATCGCTTCGATGTCACACCTCCTCCGGGTTACACTGCCCCGAGCACGGTCGCTACGACTGTCATCCAGGCACTTCCCGGCGGGCCTTTCACCATCGTTAACGGCTCGCGCAGCGAAGAATTCGTTATCAATCCCGGTCCGGCACTGCGTATTGACGTGCCGCTTGACCCGGCACCGGCTGGACTCTGGGTGCAGAAGAGTGCCGGAAAAGATTCCGCCGGTCACGGAGATTTTGTGCCGTACAAACTGAGTGTCACCAACATGAGCTCAACCGCAGCAGCAGGCGGCGTTCAACTGTTTGACACCCTGCCGATCGGTTTCAGGCTGCGCAAAGGATCGGTACTGCTTAACAATCTGGCCGCTGCTGATCCATCGATCTCCACCGATGGCCGTACCCTGACATTCAGTATCGGAATTATCGCTAAAGGGGGCGTTGCGACCATCGATTATGTGGCGGAAGTCACCGTCGGAGCGCAGATCGGAACGGCAACCAATAGTGCTGTCGCGAGCTCGGCAGGTGTGAGATCGAATACGGCCCGTGCTACCGTCAAGGTTCGTGACGACTTTCTGCGTACCCGTTCCACTCTGATGGGGCGCATCTCCACCGGTGCCTGCAGCGAAGAAACCGGCGACGGGCCGGATGGAGTTGCCGGCATCAGGGTCTATCTGGAGGACGGAACGTTTGTGATCAGTGACAAGCGGGGTCTGTTCCATTTTGAAGGAATTCGTCCCGGCCTGCATGTGGTTCAGATGGATCTCGATTCGCTTCCCGACGGCTATGAAGCTTTCCCCTGCACCGAGAACAGTCGTTTTGCCGGACGGGCTTTCTCCCAGTTTGTAGAAACGCAGGGGGGCACTCTCTGGCGAACCGATTTTCATCTGAGAAGCACGGTTACACCGCCGCCGGTAAAACCGGAACAGATTGTGACTCCACCTGCGGCTCCTGCAGTTCCCGCAGTCGCACCTGTTCCCGTTAAAGGTAAAGTAGCGTTGGAACTGTCAAACAAAGTGGACGGCAAAAGCATCGCCTACACAGTTTCCATGCAAGCCTCATCTCTGCCGGTTCAGAACACCAGGTTGAACATTATTCTTCCTGAAGGGGTGATCTATCAACCGGGAAGCAGCCGGATGAACGGCATTTTGACGGCTGATCCTGTTCAGTACGATAAAACCATTCTGGTGTACCAACTGGGCGAACTGCCCGACAGTTGGAAACACGAGGTTGCTTTTGCCGGACAGCCGACTGCAGCCGCTTCAGCACTTATTCTGGTAACGCAGGCGTATATTGCTGCAGATCGTACAAGCGGAGCTACTGTATTGACGCCGCCTGCCGAAACCACCGTTGAGCAGGATAAAAATATTCAGATCATCCCCATGCCTACTATGGTCCTGCGTCCGTATTTCCCCACATTCGGCGCTGAACTGAACGATGATGATCGTGAACGTCTCGACGACCTGGCACGCCTGTTAATCTCTCTGCATGCCGACAAGATCCACGTCACCGGCCATACCGACTCCGTACGTATTGCTCCCAGAAGTCGCGGTATCCATAAAGATAATTTTGCACTCTCAATGGCTCGCGCCAGAAGTGTCGGGCGCTATCTGATGGAGAAACTGCACCTGCCGCCTGAAAAGCTGACATTTGACGGTAAAGGGGCAACATTTCCGATTGCCGACAACAGTACTGAAGAAGGGAAATCACTCAACAGACGCGTTGAGGTGCGGACCTCCTCCAGCCGCAGAATTTTGAGTACCTCCCGTCTGCGCGTCCTCAAAGCGTTCAGCGGTGAACAGATAACCGAAGTGGCCGAAGCCGCCCCGACCGTCGCTCCTGCTGCTGCGATTGCAGGGTCCGGTTCCGTTGCGCCGGAGAATTCGGCAGCCGTGGCAACTCTGCCCGGCTCTGCCACGGTCGGGACAACTAGTGACACCGGAGTCGCAGCAACTGCCGCAGTAAACCCGCACATCCCGGTATCGACGCTGTCACCTGCCGCCATTGTCGGCAAGGCGGCACCGATTGAGGCTGCCGCGGTCGTGCCGGTCGATGAGCCGGTCGGCTTCATCGGCAGAAAAGAGGGAGACCTGCTGGTCAACCGCAACAATACCGTACGGTTCAAGCTGGAATCGAAGCTGACCGCTAAATTACTGATGGACGGCATAGAAGTCCCGATCAGACAACTCGGTTTTCAACGCCAGGATTCTGCCACAGGTAATACTCAGTACAGTTACCTCGGTGTTGATTTCGGGATTGCCGGTGAGCATACTCTGACCCTTCAGGGACTCGATCCCTTTGGCAATGCCCGCTTCGACAAAAGCATCAAACTGATTCGCACCGGCGAGATCGCCTCGATTCGACTGATTTCTGCCGAGGGAAATGTCGCTGATGGCACGACCCCTGTCCGTATGCGGCTCGAACTGTTCGACAACTCCGGAAACCGGATCCCGGCTGCGGCCGAACTGGAACTGCGGGATGGAAACCTCAAACCTCTGGTTTTGAATAATCAGTCTCTTGAAGAGAAAGCGGTCTCCCGTCGTCTCGTGATGGACCGGGAAGGGTGGGTATCTTTCCAGCCGGTCACCGTCAGCGGGCCCTACCGGATCGTGATCGGGTATAATGCGGTCACTGTCGAAACCGAGACTTACGTGCAACCCAAGTTGCGTGACTGGATTCTGGTTGGTATGGCGGAAGGGACCGTTGGCTACAACACGGTTTCAGGCAATATGGAGACGCTAAGCGGCTCCGGAGTGTCGGAAGAGCTGTATCAGGATGGCCGGGTCGCCCTGTACGCAAAGGGGCAGATCAAAGGGAAGTGGCTGCTGACCACCGCCTACGATAGCGCCAAGACCAAAGAAAACAGTGGCGCCGGCCTGTTCCAGACGGTCAACCCGGAGACCTATTATACCCTCTATGGTGATGCAACCCAGCAGATGTACGATGCCGCAAGTACCAAAAAGCTGTACATCAAGATCGAACGGGAACAGTTCTATGCCATGTTTGGCGATTATGACACCGGTCTGACCGTTACCGAACTTTCCCGCTACAGCCGCCGGATGACCGGCATCAAGAGTGAACTGCGGACAAAGAGTTATGAACTCAACGTCTTTGCCAGCGAAGGTAATCAAGCGTATGTCCGTGATGAAATTCCGGGCGACGGCACATCGGGTATCTACCGTTTTTCCCGCAAAAAACTTGTCCCGAATTCTGAAAAGATCACCATCGAAGTCCGCGACCGCTTCCGGAGTGAAATAGTCATTTCCAGCCGTACACTCGGTCGCTTCACCGAATATTCAATCGACTATGAATCCGGCAGCGTCTTCTTCAAGGAGCCGGTCTTCAACCGCGATGAACAGTTCAACCCTATCACCATTGTCGCCGAATATGAAACACTCTCCTCTGGTGGTCTTGACTATAACTACGGCGGTCGCGCCGGACTCAAACTGCTTGATCAGCGGCTAAAACTCGGGGGAAGCTATATCCACGAAGGACAAGGGATCCAGGCAGGAAACTTGTACGGCCTGGATACATCCCTCAAACTTGGCGAGGGAACAAAACTGCGCGCCGAATTTGCTGCCAGTGACTTCAGTGCCGGCGCCGCCAGCCGTAACGGTAATGCCTATCTGGCCGAAGTAACGCACAACAGCAAAAAAATTGACGCCAAAACATATTATCGCGAGCAGGAAGCCGGCTTCGGTCTCGGTCAGCAGCCGGGCGGCGAATCAGGCACACGTAAATTCGGAGCTGAAGGGACTTATCGCTTCAACGACCAGCTCAGCAGTAATGCCAACGTCTACCGCCAGTATAACCTGCTGGCCGGAGCGGTGCGCGATGTTGCCGAAGGGAATATCGCCTACAATGGTTCCCATTCGGGACTATCTTTTGGAGTGCTGCATGCCAATGACCGGCTTGGCGATGGCAGCAACCGGCAATCAACGCAGTTGACCGCCGGAGGAAAAGTTCTGACTCTGAACGACCGTCTGACCCTGACGGTTGATCACGCCCAGTCGATCTTAGGAAACAGCAACAGCGACTTTCCTACCCGCACGGCTTTCGGTGCCGAACTGAAGGCCGCTCGCAACCTGACCATACTCGGAGCACAGGAGTTCACCTGGAGTAAAACCGCCACAACACAGAACAGTCGCGTCGGCTTGCGTGCAACCCCGTGGAAAGGCGCAACCGTCTCCAGCACGGCCGAGCGGCAGTTGAATGAAAATGAAGAGCGTGTTTTTGCCAACGTCGGCATGAAACAGACCTGGCAGATCAATGAAGCGTGGAAGGCTGACGCCGGGCTCGATCGCAGCCAGACGCTGGCCAGAAACTCACACTACCAGTTCAATACCAATGTACCCCCTGCATCGGGCGGCAACGATAACTTTACCGCTGTGTCAACCGGCGCAACTTATCAGATCAAGCATCTGACCTGGGACAACCGGGCCGAGTTCCGTATCGCCGAAAGTCAGGATAAATTGGGGCTGCTGAGCGGCATAGTAAACGAGGTGGATGGCCGCTGGGCCTGGTCAGGACGCGCCCAGATCTACCAGACGTTCAATGCGACCGGCATCGACACGACCCAGGCCAACCTCCGCTACGGTCTGGTGTTCCGTCCGCCGCGCACCAACTGGATTTTACTGAACCGGTTTGATTATTATCTCGACAGCCAGAGCGGCGGCAACAGTGCCGCGTTCAACTCATGGCGGCTCGTCAACAATCTGAATGCCAACTACCGGCCGCGTAAAGAGCTGCAGGTTTCGCTGCAGTACGGCGCCAAGTACGTCAGGGACACGATCAACGGCAGCAGCTACAGCGGTTTCACCGACCATATCGGGATCGAAACACGCTACGACATCACCAAAAAGTGGGATATCGGCCTGCGGGGGAGCGTCCTGCACTCCTGGCACGGCGGCCAGTTCGCCTACAGTTTCGGCCCTTCCACCGGCTATAACATTGTCGAAAACGCCTGGATCAGTCTCGGCTACAACGTGTGGGGCTTCGAGGACAAGGATTTTGCCAGCGCCGCCTACACAGCCCAGGGGCCGTACGTACGTTTCAGAATGAAGTTCGACCAGCAGTCAGTCAAGGATGCAGCCGGATGGCTGAATAAACAGTGATAGTCGAGAAATAAATTATGAGTTTAATCGAGATGACTACATGAACAAAACAAATTTTAGGATAGTCTGTATTGCACTGCTCCTGGTTATCGGCATGTTGTTGCCCGATTCTTCTCCTGCGGCAATCAGGGCCTTCACCCAGCGATATTCATCCAACGCCACCGGTGATATCCACCTGATCGGCAACACAGCCATGACCTGTGATCCGGCCGGAACCAACGGTGGTGTCTGTCTTAATGCCCGCGATGGAATCGGCGCGGTCAACGCGCTGAACAACAACAATTACAGCATGATTTTTGTAGATATAGATGGTGATCCATCAACCTTCCAGTCATCAAGTGCTGTTCTTTCGATGCCGGCCGGCTCAACGGTTTTATGGGCGGGTCTTTACTGGGCGGGGGAGTATGTCAACAACGTTGCGCGTGATCAGGTTCTTTTCAAGACCCCTGCTTCCGGAGGTTACGTAGCAGTAAACGCGATCCAGGATGACTTTATACCCAATGTTGGCTGTGCCGGCAACACTTGCGACCGTTACAGTGCCCTTGCCGATGTGACAACTCTGGTCAGCGCCGGAGGCAGTGGAACCTATACCACCGCAAATGTTCGTGGAACTCCCAACGGTGCTGCCGGAGCCAGTACCTACGCCGGTTGGAGTCTGGTGGTCGCATTCAGCAACAACTCCCTACCAATGCGCAATCTGGTGATTTTTGACGGTTTTACCTCCATCGCCTGTGGTTATCCCAATACGGTTAACATACCGGTGGCAGGTTTCATAACGCCTTACAATGGCCCGGTCAACACTTCACTCGGATCAATAGCAGGAGAAGGGGATCTTGGCTCTGTCGGTGACAACTTCCAGTTGAACGGGGTAAACCTGGTAAATCCGGTCAGAGTTGCCAGCAACTTCTTCAATACCGCTATCAGCGAGCTGGGCGCCAGAGTGACGACCAACACACCCAACTATTACAATCAGCTCGGCTGGGATGTTGCCCGCGTCAATGCCTCCGGAATTCTGGCCAACGGCGCCACCAGCGCCACCATCACACTCACTACGGCTGCAGAATGTTACTACCCCTCCACCGTTACCTTCGCCACAGAGCTTTACGTACCTGTCATCGTCCCGAACGTCAACAAGACAGGCGTCGATGTCAACGGCGGCAATCTCGTCCCGGGCGACATTCTCCGCTACACCATCAGCATGAACAACACCGGATATGACACCGGCACAAACCTCTCCGTAATCGACAATATCCCCCCCTTTACATCATATGTTCCCGGCTCGCTTAGGGTTATCAGCGGCCCAGCCGGCGCTCCCACCGGTGTCATGAGCGATGCTTCCGGTGATGACGTCGCCGAGTACATCGCCACCGGCACGCCACGGGTGGTCTTCCGACTAGGTAGCGGCGCCAACGCCACGACCGGCGGAAGCCTGGCTCAGGGTCAATCAACCTCCTTAAGTTTCGATGTCCAATTGAGTTCCAGCATCCCCGCCGGCACGGTCCTTACCAACAGTGCCCAGATTGCCTACAGCGGGCAGACGCTGGGCGCTGTCTATGCCGCCGCCAGTTCTGCTGCCGCCTCGGCGGTCTTTGTCCCGCCGACAGTCAGTAAGGCGTTTACCCCGCCGGTGGTTGGCGACACCACCGGAACCAGCACACTAAGTATACTCTTCACCAACCCCGCCTCCAATCTGGGAGCGGTGACCGGCGTGACTGTTACAGACACCTATCCGGCCGGGGTGGTGAATGCCACTCCGGCAAACCCGTCCCTCAACTGCACCCCCGGCTCCACAGCGGGGAGCATCATCGGCGGGGTAGCGGGCGGCAATACCATCGGCATGACCGGCACCAGCATAGCGCAGAACGGCAGCTGCACGCTTTCGGTGACTGTCAGGGGCACGGCCAGCGGGATTTACACCAACACTCTGGGGCAGGTCACAACGACCAACGCCGGCAACAGCTTGTCACCCTCGGCCACCGCCGTATTCTCGGTGGGTAGACCCTCCATCACCAAGGCTTTCAGCGCCGCCTCCATCCTGACCGGCGGCAACGCCACCATCACCTTCACCCTCACGAATCCGACCGGAGCGGGGATGACCGGCGCAAGCTTCAACGATGTCCTGCCAGCCGGCCTGACCTTTGTCTCTGCGCCGGTCTCCCAGTGCGGCGGCACAAACAACGTTGTTCTTTCCGGTGCCCCTCTGAACACCCTGACGATGACCGGGGGCGTCCTCGCGGCCAGCGGCGGTACATGTGCCGTCACTGCGGTGGTCACCAGCAGCACGGGAGGCTCCTACAACAACACCGCCAGCGGCGTCAGCACCAACCAGACCCCCGTGGCGGGAGCCACCAGCAATACCGCCAACCTGCTGGTGTATGCTCCGCTGACCGCCACAAAATCATTTAATCCGGTATCTGTTTCCACCAGTGGCTCCTCGATGCTTGCGATAACCATCACAAACCCCAACCCGGCCGGGGTGTCTTCTGTGACCGGCGCAGCCTTCACCGACACCTATCCGGCACTCCTTGTCAACAGCACAACACCAACACCTGTTGTTACCTGCACCGCCGGGTCGAGCGCCACCCTGGTCGGAGGTGTGGCAGGCGGCAGTACCATCGGCATAAGCGGGGGGATTATCGCCCCGGGAGGAAGTTGCACCATATCCGTTTTTGTCACCAGCGCCACACCGAACAACTATGACGACAACGCCGACACTATTACCACCACCAACGCCGGCAGCGCCACGGTTCCGGCCGCTACCCTCAACGTATCGTCATTCGCCACGCCCGGAACGACCAAGAGTTTTGTAACTCCGATCGCCCGCAACCAGGCCTCGGTCATGACCATCGTACTGACCAACAGCAATGCCGGTGTTATCACCGGAGCCTCTTTTACAGACAGTTACCCGGCCGGACTGGTCAACACGGCCACCCCCAACGGAGCGACCACCTGTACCGGCGGCGTGGTCACAGCTGTTGCCGGTGGCAACTCGCTCAACCTGACCGGCGCCACCATCCCCACCATCGGCTGTACGGTGTCCGTCAACGTAACCAGTGCTGCCGCCGGTAACTACTACAACAACACCGGTTTTATCGCTACCACCAACGCCGGCGTGGGTGCGGGCGGGGGGGGAAACCTGCTGGTGCTGGCGCCACCCGCCATAACCAAGTCGTTCAGCGTCAACCCGATCGCAACATCGGGGGCCACGGTCCTGACCTTGACCCTGACAAATCCTGCCGGCAATACCGTTGACCTGACCGGTGTCGGAGTCATTGACACCTATCCGGCCGGGATGACCAATGCCGCAGCAGCCGGCGGAGCCACTACCTGCACCGGCGGTGCGGTCACAGCCGCCAACAACGGCCCCTCGGTCTCCCTGTCCGGCGCTACAATACCGGTTGGCGGCAGCTGCACGGTGACGGTCAATCTCAGGGCTCCCGCCGTCGCAGGTGAGTACGTCAACACAACCAACCCGGTTACTACTGCCAATGCCGGCAGCGGAACCATCGGCGCATCGGCGACCCTCTCGGTCGGGCAGCCCGGCATAAGCAAAGCCTTCGGTACCTCCCCCATACTGGTCGGTGGAACCTCCCTCATGACCATCACATTAACAAACCCGACCGGGGTCGCCATGACCACGGCTGCATTTACCGACACCTACCCTGTTGGGATGACTAACACTGCTGCTGCGGGAGGAGTTACGACTTGCGCGGGTGGTGTTGTCACAGCCGCCAATAACGGACCTTCCGTATCTCTCTCCGGCGGCACCATCCCGGCCAACGGCAGTTGCACGGTCAGGGCCAATGTTACATCTACAGATACGGTGACCAATACCATCCCGGCCGGCGCCCTGACCGTAAGCGGCGGCGCCAGCAACGCCAACCCGGCCTCAGCCTTGCTCCAGGTGACACCGCCGCCACAGGCGACTAAAGACTTCTCGCCGTCTTCGATATCCTCTTATGCCTCTTACACAGCCGGCAATGTCGCGCTTGGCAGAGCTTCAACCCTAACAATCGTGATTACCAATCCGACCAGCAGCACTATCAACGGAGTTTCCTTTACCGATACCTATCCGCTGGGAACAAACCTGAAGAATGGCGCTGCTCCGACTGCGGTAGCAACAGCCGGTTCAACCTGTAATGTCACCGGCGCTTCCGGTGGATCAACAGTCGGGTTAGCCAATACGAGCGCCCTGCTCGGCAACGGCAGCTGCACCATTACCGTGCCTGTCTACAGCACTGTTGCCAATGCCTACAACAACTCAACCGGAGCGATATCCAGCACCAATGGCGGCACCGGCCCGGCGGCAACCGCGACCCTGACCGTTCTGACCCCCTTCACGGCGGTGAAATCCTTTTCTCCACCCACGGTCAACGCCGCTCCGGACAATACCACCCTGACGGTGACCCTGACGAACCCCAATGCCGCAGCGGCTGTCACCGGGGTAACCTTCACCGACACATATCCGGCCGGCCTGACCAATGTCACTCCGCTCTCGGTATCAACAACCTGCGGCGGCACGGTCACGGCGAACGCAGGAGGCAACTCCCTGGCTCTCTCCGGCGGCACCATACCGGCCAGCTCCAGTTGTACCGTAACGGCACTGGTGCAAAGCACGGCCGGAAATAAAACCAATCCGATTTTCAATATTACCAGCGATAGTGGCGGGACAACATCGGTCGTGGCAGCGACTCTCACAGTAGTCGCATTAGCCGCTCCGACCGTGACTAAAACATTCGGCACCCCTTCGATACTGCTTAACGGCACCTCGACCCTGAGCATAGTCATCACCAACACGACCGGAAGCAACATTACCGGCATTACCTTCACCGACAACTATCCGGTCGGCTCCGGCATCGTGAATACGACAAATGCCACTGCCCCCAACGTCCCTGCCGGATCATGCCGCGCAGGTTTGCCCACCGGCTCTATAGGCGGCAGTGCCATCGGAATGAACAACATGACGATCAATGCCGGAATGACCTGTACCCTGTCTGTCACGGTGCGGGGGACGATTCCGGGGACCTGGATCAACAGCACCGGCCTGGTGCCGAGCAATAATGCCGCCAACGGTGGCCCGGCAACCGCCTCACTGACTGTGACGCTCCCCCCTCCCACGATCGCCAAGTCGTTCGCCGCAGGCAACGTAGCGCTGGGCGGCAGCGTCAACACCAGCTTCTTGATTACCAACCCGAATGCATTCGGCCTGACCGGTATATCATTCAGCGACACCCTCCCGGCCGGCCTGACCGCTACCAACGGCAGCAGCGCCGCCTGCGGCGGCAACATGGTCATAACCGGCGGTAACACATTAACCTTCAGTGGCGGTACCCTGGCAAGCGGAGCCAACTGTACGATTACCGTACCTGTCACCGGCTCGACTGCTGGAGCTCAGAACAACACCTCCGGCGTCATCAGCTCCAATGAAAGCGGCAGCGGTCTCACCTCCAACACCGCCATAGTAAATGTCTACGCCCCGCCTACGGTGACTAAACTGTTTACACCTGCGAGTATAGCCTCCGGCGGCACGTCGACCATGACCATTACGGTCGCCAATCCTGCGGCTAACGCAGGCAACCTGACTGGTATCAGTATAAACGACAGCTATACCGGCACTCTTAAGAACAACGCTGCCGGTAGTCTTGTATGCAGCGGTGCTACGTTGACGGGCGGTGTTATCAACGGCACGGCTGTCGGTTTCACCGGTGGTACGATCGTTCCGGGCGGCAGTTGCATCATCACGCAGAGCGTTACCGCCACGTCCACGGCAAGCAACACCACCGGTACACCGGCTTCCACCGGGCCGATCGCCACCACCGGACCAGATTCCGGACCGGTCATCCTGACCACATATATGCCGCTACTGGTAACCAAAAATCCCGTTGTTACCACAACGACACCCGGCTCTATTATCAACTATGTAATCGGGTACGAAAATCCCAACGCCACCGCCTGGTTCCAGAACGTAATAATCACTGATCCGGTGCCGGTTTACACATCCTATCTCTCAGCAGCGTGCGATGTTTTACCCCTCGGTATTACCTCCTGTAACGTTGTATTTACGCCACCGCCTGCCGGCAATGGAAATGGTCTGGTCACCTGGACACTGGGCGGCACCCTTGATGCCACAATGAGTGGTACGGTCAACCATTCAGTAAAGATTGACTGACCGGCTTGATCTGCCAGTTAACTTAAGAAAAAGCCCCTTCCGGAATCCTGGAAGGGGCTTTTAAAATCTAATTTTCGTATGCAGGCTATTTTAGTCTGACACCAATGTCATCTGCCGGGCCGCAGTTGTTTTGGGCATCGTTGAGAATTTGACTGTTGACACTGGTGTCAAGGCATCCGTTTGGGCCTGCCGAAATGACCCACACAGCATTTGTTCCGGCAAAGTTGGCGGCATTCACGATGTACTGGTTCCCCCATGGATCAGCTGATACCCCAGGCAAGTAGTTCCCGGCCTTGTTGTCGTAGCAGGTTTGTGCTATTGGCGGTTGAATGCTGGCAAGATTCAAAATTAACCCAAGGGAAATATCATTCAAATTCATACCCCACGTACCAATCGTGTTGTCAAGCGGAGCAATCGATCCGCCACCCTGGATGGTAGCGTAAGTTTGGGTACAATCACCTGGTGTGTAGTACGGCCACTTCCCGGTTTCCTTGCGGAACATCATGACTGCAGTTGATATGGTTTTGCAATCCCCCTGCGCCCGCGTTTTTTTTGATTCATCAATCTGGTTAAAGATCATCGGCACCAGAATCCCGGCCAGAATGGCAATGATCGCCGCTACTACGATGACCTCTATCAGCGTAAAACCACGATTCCCTTTCATACCAGCTCCTTATTCCATTTTCAAATTGGTATTACACACAGATTGTGCGACAAAATGAGGCGCACCGATGCTCACTTTTATACAATATATCTACTCCACTGTCTTGCAAATTCCACCGGTTTATCCCCTTTATCCGCTTGTATCCTTGTAAAATTGCTTTTGGTTTTGGGGTTTTATTTTGCTAGATCTGAATTGTTTCCAAATACCTGTTGTTTTTATATATATTTCAGCGTAATTTCAAGAAATGCAAAATACGCTGAAAAAACATATTCAGGAAATAGACGGAAATGCCCAGCGTCAGTACATCGATGCCAAAGCGGTTTTCACCGCGCTTGAGGAAGCAAAAAAAAATGCAGCCGAAGTCCGGGGAGGCATGCTCTGGAAAACCCAGAACGGAACAGACTATCTGATCCGGACCACAACCCGTAGAGGCCAGAAAAGTCTGGGGCCTCGATCTGAGCAAAACGAAACTATCTACCGGGAATTCACCGCAAGAAAACAACGAGTCGAAAAAAGAGTAGCTGATCTCCGTGCCGAACTGGAACGCCATCGCAAGATGAATAAGGTTTTCCATGTTGGACGGGCTCCTGAAATATTGGTTGCAATTCTTAACAAGCTTTCCGTTTCCGGCTTGGCAGATTATTTCACCGTTATCGGTACCCACTCGCTTTACGCGTATGAAGCAGGGGCAGGGATCAGATTTGAAGTCGACGAAGCTATGGAAACAAAGGATGTTGATCTGTTGTGGGATACCAGAAAGCGGTTGAGCTTCATTGCTCAGATGGAAGGACTCGACATTTCGTTTCTTGGGTTGCTCCGGGAGGTGGACTCAACGTTTGATCTGCGAGATGGTCAGCTCTATACCGCTGTCAATAACCACGGCTTCGAAGTGGATGTGATCCGCCGGGAAGCAACATACGGAGATCCCCACCCTCTGAGGCTAACCAACCACGAAGATGAGTTCTATGCAGTTCAAGCAAAAAAAGCCGGTATTTTGTTAGATGGAGAGAAGTTTTCGGCTATGATAGTGTCCAGCACCGGCCGTATGGCACGGATGACCACGATATCACCGGTGGCTTTTGCAAAGGTTAAGCGCTGGATAGCCACGCAGGACGATAGAGATCCATTGAAACGGGATCGGGACGTTCTGCAGGCTGAATTGGTTGAGGAACTGATAGCGGATTTTTTCCCGAATATGCTGTAAACGAGGACTATTCATGCTGATCCCCAATACATCCCCCACCTTCCTGCCATGGGAGGATAATAATCCTGCTCCGCAATGGGGCACTGTCTTTGGAAACGACCACCCGCTGGCGCTTGAAATCGGCTGCGGAGTGGGTGATTTTATCGTGCAGATGGCCGTTCTTCATCCCGACCTGAATTTTATTGCCCTTGATTTTTACAACAAAGGGTGCATCAAAACCTGCAAACGGGTTGACAATGCCGGACTGACCAATGTACGTGTACTGCGGGCCGAAGCACGCAGCTTCATCGAAGCCTGCATACCGGATGCTGTCCTGCGGATGGTTGTCATCAACTGCCCCGATCCCTGGCCCAAACTGCGCCACAGAAAGAGACGCCTGGTAAACCCTGAGTTTGTAGCGTACCTGTCGCGCTTTATGCAGCCGGAAGCAGACGTATATTTCGCAACCGATTTTGTTGACTACGGCCTTGCTGTTGCCGCGTTCATGACCGATCAGCCCGGATTCGTCAATCAGCTGTCTCCCGATACATTCCGCCATTCAATGGAAGAGTATCCTGTTTCAAAATATATGCGGCGTTTTCTGGATATGGGGCAGCCGATTTATTATGTTCATTACCGGAAAAGACAGGTTTAGGAGTTGGGGGACATCATGGGTGAGACATCTTCAGGGAAGGATCTCAGTTTTTTCAAACCACGCGGGAAAACCATGCGCGGCGAAGTTCGCGTCATCAAACTTATTCTGTCGGGATGGTTGATTGCCATTGTCGGTTTTCAGCTCTTCGCCTATTATCTGGAAGTCAACTATTCTGAACTGCTGCTCAAAGATCTGACTATTTTCAATCTGCCGATTCAATTCTGGCTGAGCGGCCAGTTGCTGCCGCTCTGGTTCATCATCCTCTGCGGAGTGTTCAATGTCTGGATGGATCGCCATACGGCGCAATCCACTGAAGGCTCGCTCCGGTTTCGGATAAAACCGGCCAAAGGGGAGGACGAATAATGGCATACGGTATGATACAGCTGGTGCCGCTAGCCATCGTGGCAGGCATGTTTGCGCTTATTATCCTTATTGGGATGAACAGCCGCGTCAAACCGGCTTCGGATTACGGATTGCGCGGCAGCTACACCGGACGGGTCGGCATCGGGGCCGGCATTGCCAGCAACTGGATGAGCGCCGCCAGTTTCCTCGGCCTGGCCGGTGTGTTTTATCTGAAGGGCTATTTTGCCATGGCCTATGTAGTGGGATGGACCGGAGGGTATGTACTGCTGCTGGTACTGATGGCCACACAGATCAGACGCTTCGGTAAATTCACCACACCGGATTTTGTCGGTTTCCGCTACGAGTCTGACTCGGCCCGCACGTTGGCAGCCCTGATATCGATCATCATCACGATCATTTACTGTGTCGCCCAGTTTCGCGGCATCGCCCTGCTGGTTTCCTGGCTGTTCGGCATCGCCTACATTCCCGCAGTTATCGCCGGCACAGTCCTGCTTGTTTCATTTATCGTCGTCTCCGGCGCCCTCGGGGTGGCCCGCAATCAGAAACTGCATTATTTCGTGCTTATCATCACCTTTATCCTGCCGTTGATGCTGCTGACCCGAAAACTTGGCTATTTCTGGATACTGCCCCAGTTCGGCTACGGGGCGGCCATCGGCGAATTGCAGCAGCAATTCGGTTATAACTGGTCTGAACCGTTTGCCAACAACACTCTTTTCGAGTGGTGCGCCCTCTGCTTTACGCTGATGTTCGGCACCGCCGGACTGCCGCACGTGCTTTCCCGCTTCTACATGGTTCCCGGCATCCGCGACGCTCGCTGGGGTGTCGTTTGGGGATTATTCTTCATTGCCCTGATCTACTGGTCGGCACCGGCCTACGGAGTTCTGGCCCGGCTTTTTGAAGCGCGAAACGGCCTGACGCTCAACGCGGGGGGTGCCGATGCCGCCGACATGATCGTTCTCTCGGCTGCCGGCCTCGGGGGATTGCCGCTCTGGGTGGTCGGAATTCTGGCGGCCGGCGGGATGAGCGCCGCTTTTTCATCAACAGCCGGACTGTTGATGACCGGCTCCGCGTCATTTTCATTTGATATTTATCCCCGGCTGATCCGCCCGGGCGCCTCTGAACGCGATAAAGTATTTGCCGCGAAAGGTTTTGTCATGGTTCTGGCGGCGGTGGTAATGGTACTGACCTTCCAGCCGTGGGGGATGATCGCCGAGATCGCCGCATTTGCCTTTGCAGTGGCCGGCAACACAATATTTCCGGCCTTCGTGCTCGGAATCTGGTGGCCCCGTGCAAATTCCGCCGGAGTCATCTGCGGTATGCTGACCGGCCTGCTCATCAGCTTTGCTCCTCTTGTTTTCGGCAATCAGATACCTTTTATCTCACAACTGTTCCCACTGACATCTTCCGCTTTTATCGGTGCACCGCTGGTCATGGCCGTCATGATCGTCACCTCATTGCTTACCGCACCGCCATCTGCAGCTATCAGGCTCTTTGTCAGCCGGGATGTGCACGACAGTCCGGAGCTGTAATGGACTTTCAGCTGCCACAATCGAGGGACAGGGCGAAATGATTCTCTCTCTTTCAACCGGATGCATGTTTACCCTGCCGCTGCAGAGGATATTCGAACTGTCGGCGGAATCCGGATTCGACGGGGTCGAACTGATAATCAACCAGAATTTCCAGAACGTCGACGCGGTCAAACTGGTAACATCGCTTCAGAAAATCACGACGATTCATTCCATCCATGCCCCGTTCATGATGCTGGAAGGGTGGGGACTCCCCATGGATTCTCTTAAACGGAGTGCTGAACTTGCGGCTGCATGCGAAATCCCGCTGGTAAACTTTCACCCCCCCTCCTGGATGAGACTGGAGATCGGATTCTGGCGCTGGCTCTACAAGGTCCGTGACTTTCAGAAAGAAATCGGCATGGACGGGAAAGTGATCATAACCCTTGAAAACATGCCCTGGGTCGGTGAGCATAAGATCAACCCCAATATCCTTTCAAAACCGAAGCAAATGATCGAATTCATCCACAAGCATAATCTCTTCATGACGTTCGACTGCACCCATATGGGATCGGGAAAAACAAATTTCATCAACGATTTTTTCCTCTTTTACGAATCGGGGCGCATTCGTAATATCCATTTTTCCGACTATGGCCATGATCGTGAGCACCTGCTGCCGGGGCACGGAATTCTGCCGCTGACCCGCTTCCTGAATCATCTTCGCCACACGGAATATCAAAGCACGGTCACACTTGAACTCGACCCGAATGAATTACCCAAAGGGGAACAGAATATCCTGAAAAGCCTGAAAGAGATCCACTCCTTCCTGCGGGCGGAAACCGGTCCCCAGGCCGATTCTCCCCGTCAGTATACTCAGGAGATGCCGACATCGTAAACAACATCTTTGGCTCAGGAGCAGCATGTTGCCGCGATTTTCGCGTCTTCAAGACGCTCCTGCGTGAATCGACATCACTCCATGACTGATAGATATATCGAAAAATCGTTTCTCTACGTACTGTGCCTCTCACTCCTTCTGCATGTGGGTCTCTTTGCGGTTCTCTATCTTTTCCCTCCTGCACGTCCGGAAGCTCCCAAAGAACCGGTTTTTCTTGATCTGCAGCAGATGCATGAACTGAAACAACTGCCTGCGCAGCGACAGCAGGACACCAGGCGGCGTTCAGACCAGCGCGTCCGGGTTCCCCGTGAGAGTGCTCCGCGCGGTGATGCAGCACGGGATGCCCAGGAGATGCAGAAACAGGCCGCTCCTTCTTCTGAAGGGGAACCTTCACCCGCCGCCAAACCATCCCGGCCGCTCCAGGCACAACCTCCGGTTGCTCCCGGCTCTTCAGCAGCCAGTCTTCTGAAACCACAAGAACAGACCAGGCAGCCATCGTCATCAGCACCGCGGCTGTTCCCGGGAGCCAGCCGTTTGGCAAAACTTGAAGAGAGCTATCGCCGAAAATTTGAAAATGACATTGCCGATGGTGACACCCGTTTTCTCAACAGCGATGACATAACCTTCGGTTCGTTCCTGCGGCGATTCGAAGGAGCGGTCTATGGTGTCTGGCGCTACCCTCAGGAAGCCGCCATGCGCGGAATCGAGGGAATCACCCCGGTCCGGATCACCTTCAACCGGCAGGGTGAAATCACCAACATCCAGCAGCTGGAAAGTTCCGGCGCCAGGATTCTGGACGAAGAAGTTCTACGCACCCTGCGGGCTATCGGACCGGTGGGTGGATTCCCCAAGGGGTATGACAAGGACGAGTTTCATCTGATCGCATTTTTTCAGTATTTCGGGGCCAGAAGGGCGATAAGGTGAGCAACATGAAAGGTTTCCTGATATCAGCCCCTCAGAGCGGCAGTGGCAAGACAACTGTCAGCCTGGCGATCATGGCAGCACTGGTGAGGTCCGGGATGACGGTTGCACCCTTCAAGTGCGGACCGGATTTTATCGATCCGGGTTACCACCGGGCGGTGAGCGGACGCCCGTCGATCAACCTCGATGACTGGATGTGCGGCGAAGCGTTTGTACGCCAGACTTTTCAGAGTAACATGGCCGGCTTGTCCGGTCGGACGATCGCAGTCATTGAGGGGGTCATGGGGCTTTTCGACGGCATCGGCGCCTCTTCCCGTGAAGGAAGCAGTGCCCGGATCGCCGTCATAACCGGAGCGCCGGTCGTTCTGGTGGTAAATGCACGCGGCATGGCAGCGAGTGCCGCGGCACTGGTTACCGGCTTTGCCCGGTTTGATCTACAGGTCAGACTGGCCGGGATCATCTTCAACAACGTCGGGAGTGATCATCATGCCGCACTGCTCAAGGAAGCACTTGCCGCACATTGCCCTGATGTCTCCTGTTTTGGCTGTATTCCCCGCGATGAGTCGCTGACAATCCCCTCGCGTCACCTGGGGCTGGTAACTGCCGAGGATAACCCGCTTTCTGACGAATTCATCGGATGCCTGGCGGATATGGCGGAGCGCTGTCTGGATTTGGATCGGCTGAGTCAACTGCAAATCCCCCCCAGCCCCCCTTTCATAAAGGGGGGTGACAAGATTGCTCCCCCCTTTGCGAAAGGGTACCCTCTGGGGCATAAAGGGACGGGGGGGATTAGGTCCGTCCGCATCGCCGTAGCCCGTGACGCTGCGTTCTGCTTCATGTACGAGGATAACCTTCGACTGTTGCGGGAAGCCGGAGCAGAACTTGTTTTTTTTTCGCCGCTCAGCGACACCCTGCTCCCCGCCGATATCCATGGCATTTATCTGCCGGGCGGCTATCCCGAGCTTTTTGCCGGGCGGCTTGACAGCAACGGAAGCATGAAAGAATCCATCAGGACGGCAGTTGCTGCAGATCTGCCGGTGTATGCGGAATGTGGCGGATTTATCTATCTCACTGAGGGGATTGATGCGTCTGATGATCAGTCACAGGCTGATTTTGTCGGGGTTTTTCCGGTTCGCTGTCGAATGCTGCCACGCCGCAAGACGCTTGGCTACCGGCAGGCGGAACTGACAGATAACGTCATAATCGGCGAACAAGGTGCGGTAGCCCGGGGACATGAATTTCACTACTCGGAGATCGGGCAGATGCCGGAAGAGGTCGGGCGCTGCTACAAGGTGTCACGTCTGGGCGCAGAGTTGGGGCTGGAGGGGTACCGTGTCCGCAACTGCATGGCTTCCTATCTCCATCTGCATTTCGGCAGCAACCGTAGCATCGCCATGACCTTTGTCGCGGCGTGCAAACGGAACCTTACCACCCCTAGCCCCTCCTGAAACAGGAGGGGGATGTTAAAAGCTCCTCTCCTTACAAAGGAGGGGTTGGGGGTGGTTGGGTTTCGCACCAACTGTAATAAAATTTGAAATAAACCGCAGCTACTCATCCCCAGTCAGCACCATCTGTTTCTGCAGCCGTTTGTAATAGAAATTCTGCCCGTACAGCACGGCAATCGGGTTATGGCCGGTAACACGATCCTTGACGATCAGGGTCGTGACCGGGGCCTTGGAGTGTTTGTTGAAGAGCATGTCGTGACCGACACAGAGACCGACGATTATATTCATGTCGGTTCTCATCCGGTTACAGATTTCTGCCTGGGCAATCGGATTGCAGGCCGGTTCGAATGTGCCCGGCCTGACCTTGTCAGTTTCCGTCAGTCCCAGTTCCAGCTTGTCGATACTGCCCGCCTTGCAGCAGACGCTGACCGGTTCAAATCCTTGTGCCGTGAGTATTTTTGACAACCGCTCCGATTCATCCAGCAGACCGATACAGGTCGCCATACCGATTTTTTTGTATCCCATCAGCTTTGCAAAAGCGATCGTATCCTCAACCCGTGTCCAGCGGGCATTAACGGCATCACTCCCCGGCACCGGCTGATAGCAGAGCCCTTCGACCCGCGCGGCGACAAAGGCTATCTTCGCATCCTCGCTTTCACCACGGTATTGATCAAACGATTCCTGCACGACATCTTCATAGGCATCCGACGGGCAGTTGCCCGGTCTGGGGGGCGCCTGGGCCGGATCACCGCTCCAGCAATTGGTGGTGCCGAGATTCTGCCATACTGAACTGCACTTGGAACAGGTGACTGATTTCTGCTCTGACATGGTGATCTCCCTTGAATTTGGTTCCCCGCATATTTGTCAGGGCTTTATTCATAAACTTCCTGTTGTGATTGCGCCTGCACGCTCGTAATTCACGACAATGACGCCATTCGGGGTGACTTTGCTTTCCGTCACCTTGAACGCCATCGGGATCGTGCCATCGGCAAACAACCGTTTTCCACCGCCCAACGTTATCGGATATATCATCAACCAGAACGCATCGACCAAATCATGCTTGATAAGAGTCTGAATGAGATTACCACTTCCCCAAACGTGCAAATCCGGCCCTTGCTGTTGCTTGATTTTGGCGACTTTTTCTGCAATATCTCCGTTTAAAAACTCGGACGGCTGCCATTCGCCAGACGTCATGGTATTCGAGGCGACGTACTTGGTCGCCGAGTTGACGCCAGGCCATGCGTCCACATGTTGCGGCCAGTACGGCGCCCAGATTTCAAAGGTTTTGCGACCTAACAAAACAGGTCGAACGGCATGTTCATCTGCCTTCTCAGGACCGTTCCAAGAATTGCGTCGGAATATGGCGCTATCCACCCGCCATACGCGAAACCGCCGCTGGTATCTTCGTCTGGCCCGCCTGGGGCTTGTATGACACCATCAAGGGAGATATGTTCAAGCACAACAACTTTTCTCATGTCTGAGTTCTTCCAACTGCCTGGTTGTAGCTTTTTATTTTCTCTCGTTTTTCATTTGTCTTAAAGTACTTCCCTGTATTTTCTCTTCTCATAAAGCAATAAAGCAGGTACTTCCCCCTAGGTTTTCCCTTGGTCTGTTTAATATTTGTTGTAACATTATTAGTTGACTTCCGGCAATTTTGTTGTTACAAATACAGTTATGAAGATTGAATTCGATCAGTTCAAGTCAGACAAAAACTTAGCCGAGCGTGGCTTGTCGTTTGATCGAGCCTCTGATTTCGGATGGGGTTCCGCTGAGATCACTGTCGATATCCGTAATGATTATCCTGAAACCAGGTATGTTGCTGTCGGATATCTTGACCACCGTCTTCATATTCTTTGTTTTACCCCGGTTGCCAATGCTGTCCGAGTAATCAGCTTTCGCAAAGCAAACAGAAGG
>JANNLB010000014.1:0-8567 GCA_031396605.1 Geobacter sp.
TATTGTCTGTCAAAGAACTGTGGGTGAAGATCCATTACCCGGCTACGGCCCGGTAATTCTATCGAACCGCCCGGTGCGGACCCGCATGCCGGGTGGTGTGGGGGCTGGGGGAGAAAAACCCCCGGCTACCCGATTGGGACATCTCTTTTTCCTCAAATGTGAATATATGAAGGGCGTCCCCTGTATACCTACCCTGTATACACTGGTTGGGAACTTCTCTTTTTCGCAGTTGCTTTTAGGTAATGTCAAGAGTGTAGGTTTGACCCCATCAGTTTCTGACCCCATCAGTTTCCATCAGTTTCCATAGGTTTGACCCCATCAGTTTCCATCAAGAAAGTCACCGCGCACACCTTCCGTCACTCCTTTGCCACCCATCTACTGCAGGCTAATTACGATATCCGCACCATTCAGACGCTGCTCGGTCACGCCAGCTTGAAAACGACGATGATCTACACCCATTGCGTTCCGGTCAGAACGGTGAAGGAACCGAGAAGCCCTCTCGACCTGGCGGCGTGATCAGTTCTGCTTTTTGTCACATTTCGTGTTTCGTCCTGTAGGGACTGACGGACGATAGACGGGGAATTTATTCCCCGGATTGGGAACCGCACAATTGTCAATCGTCACGTACGTGACGGAATCAATGATTATTATACGAAACCGGCGTTAAAACACCGGACTACCATCAATCTGTCACTATGTGACTTAATCTGACAAAGTAAAATCAGGTTAAAATTTCCGGTACAGCCCGGCAACCTTGCCGATGATCAAAACGTCGTCTTTGCCGGGGTATAGAATGATCGGCTCCATGTTCGGATTTTCCGGCTGGAGGCGAATTTGCCCTTTTTCCAGAAAGAAGCGTTTCAAGGTCGCCTCACCGTTGACTATGGCGACAACAATATCCCCGTTCTCAGCCGTATCTTGCGGTCTGACCAGCGCCAAATCCCCCTCCTGAATGTGGGCATCAATCATGGAATCACCCTTGACCCGCAGAAAGAAGGTACCGCCGCATTTGGTCTGGGTCCGGTCGATGGAAAAGAACCCTTCAATATCCTCAATCGGCGGCTGCGGCTGTCCGGCGTGCACCACTTCGACGATGGGAAGTGAAGTTGCCTGTGAGGTGGGCGGGGGCAGGACGATTCCCCTGGAACTCCCTTCCCGGCGGTTGAGGAAGCCTTTTTTCTCCAGGGCTTTGAGGTGTTTCATGATGCCTAGGGTGCCGTTCACGCCAAGCTCTCCAGCAATTTCGCGCTGGGAGGGTGGTGTGCCGTTGCGTTCAATGTAGCTGGTTATGATGGTCAAAACCTGTTGTTGGCGCGCTGTAAGCTGCTGCATGATGATACCCCTGAAATTAAACTGGTTGCTTAATGATAACCTAGCAACGCCGGTTATATATGTCAAGTTCACATGCGAGACGCCGCCGCAATGCTGGCGTGACAGATGTACCTGTTTCATGCTACGCTGCCAAAGATTTCCAGGAGAATATTTAATATGAATAATGACCTCATTCTTCTTGGCCACGGCAGTGGCGGACGTCTTTCGCACCAGCTGCTCGATGAACTGATCATACCGATAGTCAGCGGGATTCCGTCATCGGGACAGAATGATGCTGCGTTGCTGGAGACGATCCCCGGACGGATTGCCTATACAACTGATTCCTTTGTCGTCGATCCGATATTTTTTCCGGGAGGAACCATCGGCAGTCTGGCCGTGCACGGCACTGTCAACGATCTGGCGATGATGGGCGCCACGCCGCTCTGGCTGAGTGTCGGACTGATCATTGAAGAGGGTTTCAGTAAAGCTGATTTGAAGGTAATACTCGAGGATATGCGTGCGGCGGCTGATGCTGCCGGCGTTTCAATCGTTACCGGTGATACCAAGGTCGTACCGCGCGGCAAGGCCGACAGGATTTTTATTACGACCTCGGGAGTTGGTTCAATTGAACACGCTATTCCGATTCATGGCGCCAACGCGCAGCCGGGGGATGTTGTCATTATTAGCGGTACGATCGGGGATCACGGCATCGCTGTCATGGCAGGCCGCGAAGGGCTTGAGGTCGGTACTGAAATAAAAAGCGATTCTGCCGCATTGAATGGCCTGGTTGCCGTCCTGCTTGCAGAAGTCGGAACGGCCCTCCATGTACTGCGCGATCCGACACGGGGCGGAGTGGCTACAACTATCAAGGAGATAGCCCAGCAGTCAGCTGTTGCCATTACCCTGCGGGAAGAAGCGCTGCCGGTCAAGTCGGCCGTGCGCGGGGTCTGTTCGATCCTCGGGCTTGATCCTCTCTTTGTGGCAAATGAGGGGAAGCTGTTGGCATTTGTCTCGGCTGATGCAGCTGAAGCCGCCTTGGATGTCATCAGGAAACATCCGCTGGGAGCCGCCGCCGCTGTCATCGGAACCGTTGAAGCCGGTCCGGCCGGTCGGGTACAGATGGAGACAACAATCGGCGGAATGCGGTCGGTCGATATGCTCTCCGGAGAACAGCTGCCGAGGATCTGTTGAGATGGCGAAGGAAAAAACACCGGTAACCTCTGCAATACGATTGCTGCGCGCCGAAAAGGTTACATTCAGCGACCACCTTTACGCCTATGAGGAAAAAGGAGGCACCGCAGCTTCCTCCCGTGAACTCGGTGTTGACGAACATGCCGTCATAAAAACTCTGGTGATGGAGGATGAAGACCGCAAGCCGCTGATCGTGCTGATGCATGGCGATCTGCAGGTTTCAACAAAAGAACTGGCACGTGTTATTGGCGTAAAGCAGGTTTCACCCTGCACAGCGGAAACGGCACAGAGACAGAGCGGCTATCTGGTTGGCGGCACCTCACCATTCGGGACCCGGCTCCGGATGCCGGTGTATATGGAGGGTAGCATCGCCTCTCTGCCGAAGATCTACATCAACGGCGGTAAGCGGGGCTATCTGGTCGGAATGGCGCCGGCCGAGCTTATAAGGGTGCTGAAGCCGCACCTGGTAACAATCGGTATCCGGTAAAAAGGGGAGTTGCATGATCAGAAAAGCTCAGATTGCGGATGTAAAAAATATTCAGAAGTTGCTGATGACCTTTGCCAATCGAGGGGACATGCTGTCCCGCTCACTGTCGGAACTGTACGAATCGTTGCGCGATTTTTACGTTGTTGAAGAGGGGGGCGTTCTTCTGGGCGCCGCTGCGCTTCATATCGTGTGGGAGGATCTGGCCGAGGTACGATCTGTCGCTGTGATCGAGGATGCCGGTCGCAAGGGAATCGGCAGTCGTCTGGTGCAGGCGTGCATCACTGAAGCCCGTGATATCGGGTTGAAACGGATATTCTGCCTGACCTACAAACCGGATTTTTTCGGCAAGCATGGCTTTCGACTGGTTGATAAAGCTGAATTGCCGCATAAGGTGTGGGGTGACTGTATAAAATGTCCGAAATTTCCGGATTGTGATGAAAATGCGATGATACTTGACCTTTAATGCCGGTTCACTTTCAATAAATGGTTGCAGGAGCGGCATGTTGCCGCGATGGTTCGACTCCGCTCACCAAACACTCCTGCAAGTACTAGCCCTGCCTGATTTCAACTGAAACCTGATTCCTGCCCCGCCGTTTGCTTTCAAACATCAGCTTGTCGGCGCGTTCGACCAGTGATTCCACTGTATCTCCCTTGTGAGCCACCGTCGCTCCAACCGAAACAGTTACTTTCAGCATTTCTCCGTTATCAAGTGTTAACGCAGAATTTTCAACCAGCCTGCGTAAACGGTCGGTAAGCTTAAACAGATCTTCCTTATTCGTATTTACCAGCAGTACGACAAACTCCTCGCCTCCCCAGCGGCCGATGGTATCAAACGAGCGCAGGCTGTTGGCAATAGTCGCACTGATCATTTTGAGGATGCGATCCCCGATACTGTGGCCGTGTGTGTCATTAATTTTTTTAAAATGATCGGCATCAAAAAACATGACAGAGAAGTCAAAGCCGTACCGTTTAAGCTCTTCCAGCCGTGCCGCAAGACATATTTCGATAAAGCGCCGGTTGGCAATACCGGTCAATAAATCATGCATCGCCAGATCCTGGAGTTCTTCAAGTCGTTGTCGCATGGCATAGCGTGGTGAACTGCTGCTGTGAATCTCTACGGCAACCACATAGTGCTGGTCTACCTCGCGTACCGGGGCGATCCTGATCGATATCGGCAGCAGGTGTCCTTCCTTGTGGCAGATGTAGGCCTCGACTTCAGTCAGGATTGAAATATCAAATACTCGCCGGATCGGGCAGGTCTCGCTTTCGCAGAGGTTTCTCCCCTGCTTGTCAAGCGGCTTGAAAATGTCACAGTAATTTCTGCCTTGAACATCTGCGGAGTTATACCCTGTCAGGCTAGTGGCTCCCTTGTTCCAGTAGGTGATGCACCCTTCCTTATCTACAAAGAAGATCCCGTCATACAGGTTGTCCAGAATCTCGCGGTAAAAATCGATTGTTTCCAGCATGGCTTCCCCTTTATCAAGTTTGGGAAAAATCAGATGTAGTACATGACACGATGATCAGCCTCATTTTTGATGCCCATATCGTGGGCGCGCTGACAGAGGGTTTGCAAGGTCATGCCGCCAAACAGAGAGTTAAGCAGCACATTTGCTTCTGCCCAGACGGTTTGGGTCACGCATTGCCCTTCAAAAGGGCATTCACTCTTGCGGCGGAGCTTTTTTGGCGTGACTCCGGCACAGTCAACCAGCAATACATCCTGCTCGGTGGCAGTCAGGATTTCAAGAACAGTGATTTCATCAGGTTTACGTGACAGCGCATACCCCCCCCGTGGTCCACGCTTGCTTTTCAGGAGGCCGGCACGTTTCAGGTTCTGGAAGATCTGTTCGAGGTAGCGGGGAGAAATCCGCTGCCGCCTCGAGATGTCCTGAATCTGGGCGGGAGCAGAGCCGCAGTTGTAGGCGATGTCGAACATTGCTCGCAGACCGTACCTGCTTTTAGTGGAGAGGCGCATTGTTCCTCCGGTTAGAATAAAATGAGGGAAAGCATTACGGAAGCGGGCTGTGGTTGTCAAGGAAATAAACAGTCAGCAGGAGCGCATGTTGTCGCGGTTATCTCGTCTTCAAGACGTTCCTGCGTTTCACCGAAATAATGTCCGGAGTTACCGGGCGGTGCGGGCAATTGTTACTGCAATCACGGCTGCTGCCCCGGCTTTTTTAAGCTCTTTCGCGCATTCATCCACAGTGCTGCCGGTTGTCATGACATCATCAAGCAGCAGTACGCGTTTACCCGCTACCGAGTCTGGTCTGGTAGCGGTGAAGGCCCCCTTTACATTCAAGCGCCGATCTGCAGCCGGGAGTTCGATCTGAGGTTCCGTAGGACGGGTTCTGGCGAGAACATTTGTCATGATCGGCAGTGAGAGATGGTGTGATAGTACTCTCCCGAGTAGTACCGCCTGGTTAAATCCTCGTTGACGAAGGCGGGAACGATGCAGCGGAACCGGAACGATGAGGTGCGGATTCTGATCAGTCACGAAGCCCTTCATCCCCTGCAGGATCAGGAGCGCGAGCGGTTTCCGCAGATGTGTCTTCCGGCTGTACTTGAATGAGTGGATCAGGTCGCGAATAGCCCCTTCATAGAGAAAGTGTGCCCGGGCAGTATCAAAATGGGGAAGATGGGTCAGGCATGCGCCACAGCGGTGATCTCCGCCCACCCCTGCAAAAGGAATTCCGCAGATCGGGCAGAGCGGTGACAAAACGGGAGGCAGTCGATCATGGCAGCTCGGGCAGATATGGAGTGTGCCGGCATTCGGGATAAAGGAATGGCAAATGTGACAGATCGGCGGGAGAAAAACGTCAAGCAGCGCATTGAGGAACTGCTTGACGGGAACCATCTAAAAACCCATGTCAGCGTTGACTACCAGCACATGGAGATCGGTAAAGCGCGGTTTGCGATCGATAATCGTGGTCACCCTGCAGAGCCGGTCCGGTGATTTACAATCGCTGCAAAAGCCGGAGGAGGCGCAGGGGGTTTTGAAATTAAGACGTTTCGCATTAGGGGGCGTCGCCCAGGCCTTGACCCGTTCTATGGCGTCCTGAGGGGTGCCGTCAACCAGTTTATTGCGGCCGACGACTACAATCACCCGGCGGGGACCGAAGAGCATTGCTCCGACGCGGTTACCGGTGGCATCGATGTTGATCAGTTCTCCGTTGAGGGTCAGAGCGTTGCAGCCGGACAGAAAAAGGTCACAAGTAAGTTGACGGCGCATGATCTCCAACTTTTCGTCTCGCGAGAAAGCCGGAGAACCATGATTGAGAATCTCTTTCCCCTGTTCCCGCAGTACCTGCTCTACCCCCAGAGAAACGATCGACATGGAGCCGCCGAAACCGACCGTCGCCGCATCATCGGCACCCGAGAGGATATACTCTGCAGCCGCTTCCGGATCTACACAGTACTGCGCGGTGAAGCCGTTCCTTTCGAGCGACGCCACCGCCCTCCGGCACTTCTGCTCATGAGTCCACTGGACAAGCTCTTCGGTCATTGACATGGGATCCTACTTTCCAGCTTTGATAGATTTTATGACAACAGGAGTTTCGGGGAGATTCTGGAACACCATATTTACGTTCTGCGTTTTTACGGATACAATTTTGTCAACGACATCCATCCCTTCTATCACCTTGCCGAATACCGCATAGCCGGCTCCATCCGGACTTGGGCGGTTGAGCATATTGTTGTTCACGACATTGATAAAAAACTGCGCGGTGGCACTGTCAGGGGCCGAAGTTCGGGCCATGGCAATTGTGCCGCGATCGTTTTTCAGGCCATTGGCGGCCTCATTTTTGACAGAGGCGTTCGTCGGCTTCTGTTTACGATCGGCGGTAAAACCGCCTCCCTGAGCCATGAAACCGGGAATGACACGGTGGAAGATCGTACCGCTGTAGAATCCGCTTTTCGTATACTCAAGAAAGTTCTTGACGCTGAGCGGCGCCTCTTTTTCGAAAAGCTCGATTTTGATGTTTCCGAGAGTGGTCTCCATCGTGACGACAGGATTATTCTTCACTTCTGCGCAGGCAAATCCTGCAATAAGAAAGACAGCCGCTGCGGCGCTCAACATTTTTTTAAACATGATAACCTCCGGATAATGTGACTCAGATAACTGCCGGCACTATACGACAGGAAGCTTATAAAATCAATATCAGCCTGCACCACACCGCACCAGTTCCGCAAGGCAGGAAATAAACGCCGGAGAGCTGTTGAGCGCTTCGGTGCGCCGGAAGTCGGTAATGCCCAAAGCTGTTGCTTCTTCCCTGTACTGGATGTCAATTTCATACAGAGTCTCGATGTGATCGGATACGAACGACAACGGCACCATCAGCAGCTGCCTGCATCCGGCGGCGGCCAGTTCGGCAATTTTTGCTTCGGTGGACGGCTCCAGCCATTTGACCGGGCCGGCGCGGGACTGGAAGGCCAGATGGTGGGAAATTCCGCCGAAATGCTCCATGGTCAGGCGTACGGTTGCCTGAATATGCTCAAGATAGGGATCGCCAGAATCGATAAACGATTGCGGCAAGCCGTGGGCCGAGAAGACCAGCTGCACCGTGCTCCGCTCCGGAAAACCGGACAGCCCCAATTCGATCTTTTCCGCCAGAGCGGCAATATAGGCGGGGTGATCATAGAACTGACGGATATAGGAGACACTGTACGGGGCAGCGGACTTTTTCAGCTCGCGCTCCAGTTCATTGATGCTGGAACCGACCGTGGCGCGGGAATAATGCGGATAGAGCGAGAGGGCGATGACTTTGCTGATGCCTTCATGCGAGATGGCGGCCAGCGCCTCGGCCGTATCCGGTTTCGAGTAACGCATGGCCACAAAACAGCGGTAACCTTCTCCGAGAACCGTCTGCAGTTCGGAGGCCTGCTGTTCGGTCAGCTCGCGGATCGGCGATTTTCCGCCGATCTTCCGGTAATATTCCATAACCTTCTTCGTACGGCGTCGCGCAATGAAGCGGGCGATAACCGGCTGCAGGAAAGCCGGTCCGATGCGGATGATATCCCGGTCGGAAAATAGATTATAGAGAAACGGCTCGATGGCGGAGAGCGAATCCGCCCCCCCCATCTGAAGCAGCAGCACGGCGGTTTTATCTGACATCTCTCAGGCCCTTATCATGACCAGCAGCATCTTGAACGGCTTAACCGCCTTCAGCTCATGGGGAATGGTGGCCGGCATGATAATCATCTGACCGGCGGTTACCGTATGTGCTTCACCATTGATTATCACTTCCGCTTCACCGTCAACCACCTGAACAAAAGCGTCATACGGTACGGTATGTTCGCTTAAACCCTGTCCGGCGCCGAAGGAAAACATCGTCACCGTCCCGATTTTCTTGTCGATCAGCGTCTTGCTGACGACCGAACCGTCCTGATATGAAACAAGCTCACTCAACGTCAATGCCTTGCCGATTAATTCCATGATTTTCTCCTTTTTATTCTTTGGTTATTCAACATACCAAGGGAAAATTGCAACCTTTAATTTTCAATCATTCTTCCGATTAATCAGATTTATGATTACCTTGACGATGGTGTCCTTCTCATCGGGTCGGCTCTCGGCGATGAGAAGCGT
>JANNLB010000038.1:0-19094 GCA_031396605.1 Geobacter sp.
AACTGTTCCTGATGAAAGCCCGGTTTGGCCCGCACCGTAATCCTTTTCTTGAATTTCTTTTCCAGCTCTTCAAGTCCGCGATGGGTGTCGATATCTCGGCGCGGGCCGTGGAACAAGCCGGCCGCAATGCCAAACTGAACGGAGTGTCCGACCGGATGAAGTTCGAGGAGTGCGATGCTTTTGAGCGGCTCCGCTCGCTCCATCAGGAAGGGCGTCGTTTTGGGGTGATCGTGATGGACCCTCCCGCCTTCGTCAAGAGCCGCAAGAACATCGCCGTGGCAACCAAGGGGTATCTGACCGTCAATCGCCGTGCATTGGAACTGCTGGAGCCGGGCGGCTACCTGATCACCTGCTCCTGCTCGTACCATATGGGTCGCGAAGCGTTCCGCGACATGCTGATCCAGGCTGCCCGCCTGGCAAAGCGCGAGGTGCGGCTGGTAGAAACCTGTACACAGGCAGCGGATCACCCGGTGCTGCTGTCATTCCCGGAGTCGGAATATCTGAAATGTTTTGTGCTGCAGGCGGTGTGAACTGTACCTGATCCTGCAAAGCCGAAAAAAGCCTTTAGCCTCATGATTACCTCACGATTACCTGGATTTTGAACATAAAATCTTGAGTAATCTTGAAGTAATCCTGAAGCTGAAAATAGTGATCTGGAGGTTGTTATGGACAACTCATTCAGCGGCTTTACCCCGGAAAGTCTGGGCTATTTCGAGAGTCTGGCCGCCAATAACAACAAGGCCTGGTTTGAGGATCACCGGGACGATTTTGAGCAGTACCTGATGGTGCCGCTCAAGGGACTGGTCAGCGACCTCTCCGGGGCGATGCTGGCCATCGATCCCGAGCTGGTGGTGATCCCGGCAGTGGACAAGACCATCTCGCGCATTTACCGCGACACACGTTTTTCCCGCAACAAATCCCCGTACAAGACCTGTCTCTGGATCACCTTCAAGCGTCGGAGTCCGGAGTGGAAAACCGCCCCCTGTTTCTTTTTCGAGATCAGCGCCGACGGCTATCGCTATGGCATGGGTTTTTACAACGCAACAAAAGAAACCATGGACAGCCTGCGGCGGTTCATTGAAGCCAAACCGGTCGAGTTCAGGAAGATCGTGGCTGCTTTCGGCAAACAGGATACCTTTACTCTGGAGGGTGATCGCTACAAACGCCCGCTTAATCCGGCCCTGCCGGATGATCTGCAGCCGTGGCACGGCCGCAAGAATATCTGTTTTATCTGCCGGCGTCCTTTAGATGGCCGGCTCTTTACGCGGGGGATTTGTGATGATCTGCGGGAGGGGTTTGGTGTGCTCAAACCGCTGTATGAGTTGTTGTGGCGATCGCGCGGGTAGATTTTCTGGAATATGTCGCGTTGACGTGACTTGAGAGAGGAGTAATATGTCTTCTCATTGCGGCATTCGGCGGATAAATGTCCCATTTGGTCAGATCGCATGTTTTGCGCGTGCGCGCGTGAACCGGCGAATAATGAGTTGAGAGAAAACAAAATATGAAGTTAGAAAAAATAAAATACGAAGATCTAAATTCAAGAGCTCAGGAAATGTTCAATTTCCAAAAAGTTTCGGCGAAACTTGCAGATTATGGGTTTACCACAATGTGGCTCAATAATGATTGGAAGGGAGCTGATTTTTTAGCTGTTCATGCTGATGGCAACACATATCTAAAGGTTCAATTAAAAGGCCGGCTAACATTCAGTAAAAAGTACATTGGTAAGGATATTTACATTTGTTTTATTTCTGGATTCGATACTTATCTTTATCCGCATGATCTAATTTTAGACGAAATTGAACATAGAATTTCTGATAGAATTTGGCTAGAAAAAGGAACATGGAGCACGCCTAAACTTACTGAAGAAAATAGAAAACTCTTAAAACCATTTTTATTGTGATCAGGAAAGGGGGGGCATTGAGGGTCGCATCTCCAAATTCCATTTTTATGAATAGTATGCCATGAAGCCTATTGCGAACAGATCGTGACAGTGAAAGAATCCAACCTTGAAACTCGGCAGAAGTGGGCCCTGCACGTGTGGCCGCTGCATTAAATACAAGAAATGCTGAATGCCGTTCTCAAAAACGTATCTCAGCATATTGATTAACCAAGGAAACATTTTTCTTCCCATGCCCATAGAAAAGCACTTTGACATCCCCTTCATCTCCGCCCAGGCCCTGCGTGAAAAACAGATTCAGCAGAACTACCGGCCCATCATCGCCGTACACAAGTGGTTCGCCCGCCGTCCGGGGACCTTGTTTCGTGGCTTGATCCTCTCCGAATACAGCGACCGGCCGCTTAAAGAGGCCTTTTTCTCAGCCAATGACTTCAAGGGAATCACCATCGCCGACCCCTTCATGGGTGGCGGGACACCGCTGGTCGAGGCCAACCGGGTGGGGTGCGATGTGCTGGGGTACGACATCAACCCCATGGCCTGGTGGATCGTCAACCGGGAGATCGAACACCTGGACTTGAAAGCGTATCGTACAGCCGCAACTGAGTTGATGCAGACGCTGGAGAATCAGGTTGGCGACCTGTATCGCACCCGCTGCCTCAATTGCGGCTCGGGCCAGGCGCATGTGAAATACTTCCTCTGGGTGAAGCAGAAGGAATGCACTCACTGCGGCAAGGATTTCGACCTCTTTCCCGGTTATCTGCTGTCCGAGGACAAACGCCACCCGCTGAACGTGCTTATCTGCCACTCCTGCGGCGACCTGAACGAGGTGCAGGACCGTAAACACCCCGGTCGTTGCACCTCCTGTTCCGCTGAACTGCGCATGGAAGGTCCTGCCAAGCGGAACAAGTGCGTCTGCCCGCATTGCACTAACATCGCAACCTATCCCAGCCCGGATGCCGGGCCGCCCCGCCACCGGATGTTCGCCATGGAGTACCACTGCCGAACCTGCAAGCCCAATCACAGCGGGCGGTTCTTCAAACGGCCCGATGCCGCCGACCTTGCCCGCTACGAACAGGCCGCATCCATGCTGAGCACTACCGGCGCACGCTTCGTGCCTGATGACGAAATCCCCCCCGGCGATGAGACAGGCAGACTTTTGCGCTGGGGCTATCGCCACTATCGGGAGATGTTTAACGAGAGACAGTTGCTGAGCCTGGAGCTGAGCTGCAGAGCCATAACAACCGAACGGAACGAGCGGGTCAGGAATGCCCTGGTCACCAATCTCTCCGACCTGTTGCGCTATCAGAACATGGTCTGCCGCTATGACACAATGGCGCTCAAGTCCCTGGATATCTTTTCGGTGCATGGTTTCCCGGTTGGCTTGATTCAGTGCGAATCCAACCTGCTGGGCATAGCCAATGGCGGCGGGGTAAGTGTCGGGAGCGGCGGTTGGTCAAACATCATCGAGAAATACATGAAGGCCAAGCAGTACTGCGACACCCCATTCGAGACTCGACATGACGGCGCTCGCAAGGTTCAGGTGCCGATCGAGGGGGAATGGATCGGCGACAGCAGAGGGGATGAATACGGGCGTACGGTACGCATCCTCTGCCAGAGCGCCACCACCACCGATCTACCGCCCGCCAGCCTGGACGGGGTCTTTACTGATCCACCTTACTTCGGCAACGTGCAGTATGCCGAGTTGATGGATTTCTGCTATGTGTGGCTGCGAAAACTGGCGCGCGAGGCGATACCGGAGCTACACTCACTCACTACCCGCAACCAGGACGAACTGACCGGTAACGTCACTATGGAGCGGGGATTGGACCACTTCACCAAGGGGTTGGCGGCGGTCTTTTGCAACATGTCTCGCGCCCTGAAACCAGGCCGTCCTTTGGCCTTCACCTATCACCACAACCGGCTGGATGCCTATCACCCGGTCGCAGTGGCGATCCTTGACGCCGGTCTAACATGCACCGCTGCGATTCCGTGCCCGGCAGAAATGGGTGGCTCGATCCATATCAGCGGCACTGCTTCGTCGATCGTAGACACAGTTTTCGTCTGCCGTTCCACGGGTGTTGTTTCCAGACAAACACTCGCAAAAACTGTCGAGGAATTTGCGGAGATAGTGTGCGCTGACTTGGATAAGCTTCGACAGGGCGGACTCAATCCTACGCAAGGTGATACCCGCTGCATCATCTTCGGGCACCTGATACGAATGACAGTCTGGAACCTGAGGGCAACGTGGAAGCCAGTCCTTACCGCACAGCAGAAATTGGCAACGGTAACCCGTTACATTGCATCGTTGCCGCTTCCGGAGGAGATCGGGACCGCTCTTTCCGTTGGAGAATTGCCTGCATTTCGTTTTGCGGTGAATGAAGGCTCGGTAATCTATGAAACCGAAGGCGATGAGATTTCTTTTTAGTAAGTTAGAAGTTGTTTTCTGCGATTTTCAGGCAGAAAATGACTTCGTTAACGCACTTATCCCGTTTATCGGGGTTAGGAGGAACATTTTATGACGCGAGAGCGCCCGTTCAATCTGAGTCAGGAAGAGTTGGAAACGCGTATTGAGGAGATGGTCAGTATTACTTTCGACGATCTTTCGTCTGAATTTCTGCTTATGCCTTCCGGAACCGGTTTCGTACGGTACCCCGAATTCCAGGCCGCTTATGAAGCTTTGAAGAGAAATACGGGAGGCTTTCAGAATCTTTCCCTCGAAGCGGTGAAGGATGCCCTAAAAAATAACAGCCTCGTCTTTGGGGTGCTTCGTTCGGTCCTTGGCCTGACCGCTCCTGAGTGGGCCGAACTGGCGCGGACCGAGCTGGGCAGCGATGTTACCCAAGGCGCTGCGCGGGTGATAGACAAGGAATGCAAGACAATTGACTACTATCAGAAGCTGATTGCTCGGAATTCGGCAGTTAAGACGATTGATCGGATTAATGCATTGATTACAATCGCCATTCAGTATATCGAAAAAGGCGCTCCACCTGAGCAAGACGGCGTTATCCATCGCATGGCAAAGTTCGACACCACCTTCGGGCTTGAGTCGCTGGAGCATGCTACCAGAGAGAATGTCCCTTACGCCGTGCTTCTTTACGAACGCTACCTTGGCCGCCCTTTTGCGACTCACCGTGATGCAGTTTCCGAATTGGTAGGTGAGGTCATGGAGAACGCAGTTGAACAACGCTTACGAGAAGCCGGAGTATCCTATCGCAAGACGGGACGCGCCGAGAGAATCCCTGGATTTGGGCAGGCCCCAGATTTTTGTATCCCAGACGAAATCAACCCGGTGGTGATCATCGAGGCCAAGATCACCAGCGACGAAGGCACCGCCAGAGACAAGGTGACCAGGATGAAAGAGCTGGAAACACAGCGGAACAAACATGTCAGCGAGGGCAAGCCGCACTATGAGGTGGTTGCCTGCATCGACGGCCGGGGATTTCGTCAAAGAAGGGCCGACATGCATGACTTGCTGCTGCGCCTGAATGGTAAGGTTTTCACTGCTACAACTCTCGACCGTTTGATTGCCAACACCAGGATCAGAGAGTTCGTGAGTCGGTGAAACTTTGGTTTTGACAGCGAAAGGAACCAACCATGAAAACCGGCAGAAATGATCCCTGCCCCTGCGGCAGCGGCCTCAAATACAAGAAATGCTGCGCTGACAAACAGGAAGCCGGCGGACAACAGACCGGAACCGGGTCACCCCTGGATGGCTTGAAAGAGCTGCTCAAGGGGCAGAACTTCGGCTCACTGGATGAGGCCAACGCCTTCATAAGCCGGCATATGCAACGGCAAAATCAAGCTGTTATCGATGACTTCCATGGACTGTCTTCGGAGCAGATGCACCGTTTTCTCCACTTCCCGTTTGAGACCCCCGATCTGGTCACCTTTACGTCCTGTCTCGATATTACCCCGGAAGCTCCGATCCTTACCCTCTTCAACCTGCTGGCCGATGCTATCGGCGATGGCGGCCTGAAAGCGACCGCTACCGGCAATCTTCCCCGGAACTTCTGCCGGGAGGCGGCCAAGGCTTTTTTTGGGGATGAGGAGTACGCAAAATGGTCACGCCACGGGGAGCTTCGCTCGGAAGATCAATTTGCCGAACTGAATGTAGCCAGGCTGGTTGCCGGACTGGCCGGACTGACCAGAAAATACAAGGGGAAGTTCATCATCGGCAAGGAATGCCGGAAGCTGCTGGCGGAACAGGGGATGGCAGGCATCTATCCGCGCCTGTTTCGAGCCTTTGTCAGGGAATACAACTGGGGCTACGCTGACAGGTGGCAGGAAATCCCCATGGTTCAGCACTCGTTCCTGTTTACGCTCCATCTGCTGAATAAATATGGCGCAGAGTGGCAATCGAGCAGGTTCTATGAGGACTGCTTTCTGCAAGCGTTCCCGATGGTGCTGCGGGAAGTGCCGCCTATGGGGGAGTACTACTCGCCGGAAAAGAGCCTGCGAAACTGCTACTCGTGGCGCTGTCTGGAGAGGTTTACCCGGTTCATGGGGCTGGTAGAAATTGAGCGTGATCCCGCCAATCGGTACACAGAGGATTTCCGTCTGAGAAAGCTGCCGCTTCTGGACCATGTTGTACAGATTCATTTGTAATCAGTTTCTGTAAGCTGCAGCAGAAACATGTTCCGCTGAGCTATCAAAAACATCTGCTGGAGTTCGAATCCCCCAACACTCACAGTTGATTCAGGGAGTGTCTGCTTATCTGCGGCCTTTTGCGGGAGGGCGCGGGCCGTCACCCTGTCGTTTGCCGCCGGCCGGACGACTGGTGCGTTTACCCGCCGGCGCCGGGCGCTCACTTCTGGCAGCATCTTTAGCTGCTTTGGGACGGAATTTTCTGACAGCCTCTTTCGCTGCGGAGGATCGCCCGGTTTTTGCAGCTTCCTTTATCACGGGGCGAGCGCTCTTAGCTCTTTTTTCCGCTGTTGGTCGTTCGTATAAGCCGGCATCCTTAGCCGCTGACGGACGGGCACCCGTTGCCGGACGGGCAGACGCAGCAGGTCGAGCAGACGCCACCGGACGGGCAGTCGCCAGCGGTTTTCTCTTGACGTATGGTGTCTTTGCCGGACGGTCCTTCTGCGGTACGGCGATGCTGACTACGATGCAGCGGTCAACCAGATAGGTGCCGTCCAGGGTTTCTACTACCTCATCCAGGTTGACTTCTGACAGCATACGGACATAGCCGCAGCGCTTGAATTCACCGGTTTTCTCGTCAACGATCAGATGGACCGAGGTGACGACCCCCATAATTTCAAAAAGTTTGCGCAGATCTTCTTCGGTTGCCTGCTCCGAGATATGTCCGACGTAGAGTTCTTTTGCCATGGTTATGATCCTTAGTATAATTTATTTCTGTTCTCTGTTAATGGCGAAGGGACCCCATGCCTGGTCAATTGACATCAACTCAAGGGTATTGACGTTGACGTGAGGCGGCTGGTTTGTGACCCAGCGCACCGTTTCGGCGATGTCTTCGGCCGTCAGCGGCTCGGTCCCCCGGTAAACGCTGGCTGCCTGTTCGTCATTACCCTTGAAGCGCACCTTTGAAAATTCCGTTTCGGCCATGCCGGGTTGGATGCAGGATACCCGCACCCGTGTGCCGAGCAGGTCACAGCGCAGGTTCCGCGAGAACTGAGTCACGAAGGCCTTTGTGCCTCCGTAGACGTTGCCGCCCGGATAGGGCCAGGAACCGGCTGTTGAGCTGATATTGACGATGTGTCCACGATTACGGGCCACCATGCCGGACAGTACAAAGCGGGTACAGTACATCACCCCCTTTATATTGGTATCCACCATGGTATCCCAGTCATCCAGATCCACCTGGTGAGTTGGTTCCAGCCCCAAGGCCAGGCCGGCATTATTGATCAAGACGTCAATAACGCGAAAACGCTCCGGCAGTCCTTCGATCGCACCCTGCACCGCTTCACGGTCACGTACGTCCAGAGGGATTATGAGCACTTCAGCGTGCGCAGCCAGCTCTTCCTGCAGTTTCAGGAGCTGGTCAACCCTCCGGGCGGTCAGAATCAGCCGGTTTCCTCCGGTGGCGAATATGCGTGCACAGGCCGCGCCGAATCCGGAAGATGCTCCGGTAATAAAGATGGTTTTTCCGATCATGGTGCCTCCCGTTGTGTCAGCTGATATACCGTTTCCAGCAGCGTGTCGTGCCCGATCCCTCTCGGTTCGCAGAGATTCAGCATTTCATCTGATACCGGAGCGCAAACAGTTAATTCCCCCGATTCAGCCAAAACAAGCGCCGTCCGGAACGAATGCAGCGCGAATCCTGATAGTTCCGGCAGATCGCCGCCGCCATAGCGTTTGTCACCCACAACCGGACGTCCGATCGAAGCCAGATGGCGGCGGATCTGGTGCATCCGCCCGCTGATCGGGGTGACGGCCAGCAAGGAACAGTTGTCACCGGTGAGCAATATCTTGTACCGGGTCTCGGACTCCTTGCCGTCCAGCGTTTCGTTGATAACGCCGCTGCTTTCAGGAGTTCCACATACCAGCGCCAGGTAGAGCTTGTCCAGGCCGGTCTCTTTTACCTGCCGCCCGTAGATGGCGGCGGAACTGGAGCTTTTGGCCAGAATGACCGTTCCGGATGTGCCGCGATCAAGCCGGTTGACCGGATAAAGTTTGCACGGTGTCGCACGCTGAATCATATACGAGTGACCAATGTCCACCAGGTTGTCCTCGAATTCGGCCGTGCGGTGCATCGGGAGACCGGGGGGCTTGTTGGCGATCAGAATCAGGCTGTCTTCATAGAGTATATCCAGACCCGGACGGGTGGATGATGAGAGGTATCCGATTGTAGAACCACTCTCCTTGAGCGTGACGGTGTCATGGAGGGATAGAAATGTGTCTGCAGGTGCCTGAACGCCATTGAGCCTGGCTGCTCCGCTTTTGATCAGTTTACGGGCATAGCCGAACGGCGAAGTCGGCATCAGGGTTCGCAGATAGCTTTCCAGTCGGCGGCAGTGGTCCTGGTGGGTGATTACAAAGGAAAGCATCGGGGTGACAGGCTGGGGTAACCGGACTCAGACTACTAAACGGTCGTCCTTGTAGCCTGCATTTACCTCCAGCGCTTCATTCATGGCGCGAATAGCGACTTCAATCTGGCTGTCATCCGGCTCGCGGGTTGTCAGGCGCTGCAGGGCCAATCCGGGGGTGATCACCATCCTGACGAGCGGGTGGCTGTTGTTCAGTGCACTCCATTTGAGAAATTCATAGGAGATGCCGGCGATCATCGGCAGCAATAGTATCCGCGATCCCGCTTTGAGATAGAACGGCCAGAGCTTGGGAATCAGCGAGAAGACTGCTATGCTGACCAGCATCACGATCAACAGGAAGCTGGTGCCGCAGCGTGGATGCAGGCGGCTGTACCGGCGCACGTTTTCCACGGTCAGATCGTCGCCGGCTTCAAAGGCAAAGATAGATTTGTGTTCGGCGCCATGATACTGGAAGACCCGCTGGATATCTTCCATCCGTGAAATTGCCCAGATGTACACAAGGAAAACGACGACCCGGATGACTCCATCCACGAGGTTGAAGACGATGTTGTTGTCACCGATAACCGGTGTCAGCAGCTTGGTCAGATAGAGCGGAAACAGAAAAAACAGGCAGATCCCGAAACCGAAGGCAATCGTCATCGTTCCGGCCATAGCCCACGAAGAAAGCTCTCCGCCGCTCTCTTTGCCATTCCCCTTTTCCTTCTCTTTCTCATCTTCGGTCATCGCTTCGCCGGCCGAGAAATTCAACGCCTTGATGCCGATGATCAGCGAGGTAAAGAGCGCCACCGCTCCGCGAACTACCGGCAGCTTGACGATCGGAAAACGCTCGGAGAGCGGAACTACCAGATCTCTTTTGACAATAATCTCACCGTCCGGGCGACGAACTGCAATGGCAACCGAGCGGGGTGCGCGCATCATTACCCCCTCAATGACCGCTTGGCCGCCAACGTGTATCTTATCCATATTACCTCTGTAATTATTCAAGATTCTTGTAAAATTCTCTGACTTCAGCCGTCTTCCCGCAGCAGAACTTCCCTTCAGGGCAGGGGCCGCCTACGCAGCCGGGTCCCCCCTGGCGAAAGATGATCGGCGCAATTTTTCTTACCAGCCGCAGCATTTCGTCACTCATCTCGCGTATTTCCCACTGGGCGCGCCGGCAGCATCGTAGTGCAAAAAAGTGAAGCAACTCACGGGCGTTCATGGTCATGATGATTTTGGTCTCGGTAGAGTTTGGCAGAATGTAACGGGCGTCTTCGGCCGGTATTCCCATCACGATCAGCTGGGCGTAAGCTTTGTGGATGGTTTCCGACATCACGGTATATATCTGCCGCGCTTCAGAATTTCCTGCGATGGTCTCAGGCATGATGGAGGTGAACTGATCCTTGTGCGAAACATAACGTTGAGATTGCTGCGAAAAGGAGGCGATACGGTGACGCACCAATTGATGAGAGGTAACACGCGATATTCCTTCAATGCCGAAGGTGAACGAGGCATGTTCAAGCACCGAGTGGTGACCGAGTGACATAATCTTGTCCAGGAAGGACTCTATATCGGAAGCCGCCAGCTTTTCCCGTAAGTCATCAATTGAAGTGGGCGAGTAACATAGTCGGGCAGCTAACGCTACGGTACGTTCAGGATTGGGAGTGTGTTCGATCAGGGTGACGTTCATGGTGTCCTGTTCTAGCCATGCACAGGGGTAGCAAAGGTCATTTCAGAAGCTGGCATGTTCATATGTGGGAGTAATATCTCCTGATGTTGGCCATCAGAGGCGGGGATGGCGGGAGAAAAAAAAGGGGATTTGCCTTGCGACAAAGCCCCTTTCATGAGCGTACGAAACGATCGATCAAGCTTGACCGTAACGTTTTTTGTAGCGTTCAACACGACCTGCAGTGTCAATTAATTTCTGTTTGCCGGTGTAGAACGGATGGCAGGCAGAACAAATCTCGGTGCTGATTTCTTTTTTTGTAGAGCGTGTCTGGAATGTATTACCGCACAGGCACTTAACGGTAATCTCGGAATAATCTGGGTGGATGCCTTCTTTCATCTCTTCCTCCTTCTGTAGTGCTTTACGACTTAACACGAATCAAGTTATGAACATTAAAGTAGCACTGTAGCTATTTTGAATCAATTTTGCAACCATTTTTTAGCTATTTCGACATTGAATCCAGAAAAGCCTGATTGGTTTTGGCTTCAGAAAGTTTGTCCAGTAAGAACTCCATGCTGTCGACAACATTCATCGGGTGGATAACCTTGCGCAGGATCCAGATCCGGTTCAGAGAAGATTTTTCAATCAGCAGTTCTTCCTTGCGGGTTCCGGACTTATTGATGTCAATCGCCGGGAAAGTGCGTTTCTCAACCAGCTTTCGGTCGAGGTGCAGCTCCATATTGCCGGTGCCTTTGAATTCCTCAAAAATGACTTCATCCATTTTGCTGCCGGTATCGACCAGAGCGGTCGCGATAATTGTCAGTGACCCCCCCTCTTCGATATTACGAGCAGCGCCGAAGAAACGTTTTGGCTTCTGAAGGGCATTGGCGTCCACACCGCCGGTCAGGATCTTGCCCGATGGAGGTAATACCGTGTTGTAAGCACGGGCCAGACGCGTGATCGAGTCCAGAAGAATGACGACATCTTTTTTGTGTTCCACCAGCCGCTTGGCTTTTTCAATGACCATTTCGGCAACCTGAACGTGGCGTGTGGCGGGTTCGTCAAATGTAGAAGATACCACTTCACCGTTGACCGACCGCTGCATGTCGGTCACCTCTTCAGGCCGCTCGTCAATCAGCAGGACAATCAGGTACACTTCGGGGTGATTTGCGGCTATCGAATTGGCGATATTCTGGATCAGCACAGTCTTGCCGGTACGGGGGGGCGCTACGATAAGTCCTCGCTGCCCTTTTCCGATCGGAGCCACCAGCTCAATAACACGCATCGGCATGTTTTCCGAAGTTGTCTCAAGGATGAGCTTTTCCTGTGGATAGAGCGGTGTCAGGTTATCGAAAAGGATTTTGTCACGGGCAACTTCCGGTGATTCGTGGTTGACCGACTCAACTTTGAGCAGAGCAAAATAACGCTCCCCCTCTTTTGGCGGCCTGATCTGTCCGGAAACGGTATCACCCGTGCGGAGGTTAAAACGTCTGATCTGGCTCGGAGAAACATAAATATCATCCGGACCCGGCAGATAGTTGTAATCAGTAGCCCGCAGAAAACCGAAACCGTCCTGAAGCGTTTCCAGGACACCTTCGCCGAAGATCGAACCGTTCTGCTCCGTCTGGGCGTTCAGAATGGCAAAGATCAGATCCTGCTTACGGAGACTTGATGCCCCTTCAATGTTGAGGTCTCGTGCGATGGCATTGAGGTCACTGATTTTCTTGTCTTTAAGCTCTTGTAAATTCATCTATTCTCCTGCGTAGTGTTGTTCATGGTATGGGGATTCAGCATAAGTAGACTCGATTTATCCGGGGGAAAGTATGAAGTGGCGCAGTAATGAAACCTGACATAACCGGGAGTTTCTCGCTCAAGAAGCAGAATATTGTTTTTCAGAGGTTCGTATAATTTCTGTATGAAGATGTCTAGGGATCTGTTTGGATGCCAGGATGTACAATCTGAGGTGCTGTGACGTTACCCTTTATTTTCAGAGCTTGTCAATAAAAAACAGCATGATTTACCGGTAAATGCTCAATCTTTTATTGCCGGGCATAAATTCGGGTTCAAAAGCTCGTTGACAACAACTCCAGCCATGGTCATTCCGATGATGGAAGGAATATATGAAATGGTGCCGAGAATGACCCGGCGATGTTCACAGCGGAACGTCTGCTCGGATCTGTTGGGGCAGATGCAGTCGGTACCGCACGCGCTTGATGAAGCAGGATCAAGCTCACGGTGCAGTTCGGTCGAATAGACGACCTGCACACCCGAGGTAATGCCGGATTTCTTCAGGATTTTCCGCATGCTGCGGGCCATCCGGCAGTTTCTTGTGGATGAGATATCGGATACTTCGATCTTTGTGGGATCCAGTTTGTTTGCAGCCCCCATGCTTGAGATGACCGGAATGCCCTGCTGCCGGCAGAACGTTATCAATGACGCTTTGGCAGTGAAGTGGTCAATTGCGTCCAGTACATAATCCGGACGATCCCTGAGCAGTCGTTCAGCGTTCTCTTGTGAAAAAAACTCCTTGACCGGAATTATGTCGGCTGCCGGATTAATGTCGCGCAACCGCTCCGCCATGACATCCACTTTCTGACGCCCTACGGTGCTGGCGAGTGCATGAATCTGCCGGTTGATATTTGTCAGACAGATATCGTCAAAGTCCACCAGTGTGATGTTTCCGACGCCGGCGCGTCCCAGAGCCTCGGCTGCATAGCTGCCGACTCCCCCGACACCGCAGATCATGACATGTTTGCCGGCCAGGGTTGATAAGCCTTCTGTGCCGATCAGCAGCTCGGTACGGGAAAAACGATGAAGTGCCATAGAGTTTGTCTGCCTTTGTAGATTGATTTGCGCTGTTTATGGAAACGGTGATACTATTCTGCCCGTAATTTATCTGACCTGATAGGGCGCACCATGCTGATTTGTCCGCTGTACCACAGAGTTAATAAAGAAGTCTATTCCAACTCGCTTGAGATTATGGATGCGCATCTTTGTCATATTTCACGGCACTTCAACGTGGTACTGCCGGGTGAACCATTGAGCAGGCAAAAGCTGAACGTCTGTCTGACGTTTGATGATGCCTTCTTTGACTTTTATCACCTGGTATTTCCGCTGTTACGGAAATATTCAGTGCGGGCGGTGCTGGCAGTCCCGGTAAAATATATTATGGACGACACCTCTGTGCCAGCAGAGGTCAGACTTTCAGTCTTGCATGAAGAATCCCATCTTGAAGGGATCTATCAGATCAAAGCTCCCTATTGTACCTGGAAAGAGCTGAAAGAGATGTCTGAAAGCGGCCTCGTCTCAATAGCATCCCACTCGTACAGTCATTGTGCCATTCGAGGCGATGGTTCGGTTGACCTTGATCTTGAACTGGCACAATCGAAACAGATTCTGGAAGAAAAGCTCGGCATATCGGTACATACCTTCGTATTTCCATTCGGAACGTACGACAAAACAGCCTTTTCGCCCGTACAAAACAATTACGAATTTGCCATGAGAATCGGCAATGCCATCAACACTTCGTGGCGCAACACGACAGGAGTTACCTATCGGATCAATGCCGATGACATGAAAGATCCATACGAACTATTCAGGACAAAAAAAATGTTCGGTTATTACTGGAAATTGTTCACGAACATCATCAGGAAGAAATAGTCCCGCCTGGCCCCGATAAACGGGATAAGTGCGTTTACGAAATCTTTCTGCAAAAAAGACGCAGAAACAATTCTAACGTACTAAACGATTATCTGTGCAAAATCGGCCTCTATCGAGATTCGTGCCGGCCCATGTCCTATGAAGTCACCATCTATCTGAATTGCTTTTGTTCCCCGGATTTCAATGTTTGATACCGGTAGTCTGGCCAGATTCCGGCTCTGATGCGTAGCGCCGAACAATAGATCGGAGGCAATACGAATATAGCTTTTGCGCTGGTTGTCGGTGACGCAGATAGCTGAAAGGCCGGAAGTGAAAAGGCTGCTTTCCGGCTCAAGTATAAAATTTCCGCCATAGCGGGAGGCGTTGCAGATAATGACAGTGTGACAGAGTACATCACCTTCCGGAGTACTCATTTCGAACAGAGAGTTATCCCATGCCAATGCGCTTCTCAGTGCAGAGAGCGCGTAGGCCCCCTGCCGCAGAAACCTTTTACCGAGCGGCCACACATCCCTGACGACAGCCCCGTCTAGTCCGATTCCCGCCATAAGTACAAAACGGTGCGAGCGACCTTCCAACTCGATTACGCCAAGCGACAGAGTCCGGGTTTTCCCTGCGGCTATTCGCTCAAGAGCATCATCGAGTGACGTAATCCCGATTTCCGCAGCTAACACGTTGGAGGTACCGAAAGGCAGCACCGCCAGAGTTGCAGAACCGGGATCCAATCCGTTGACCACCGCATTGAACGTTCCATCTCCTCCGGCAACGATAACCAGCTGTGGTTCATCTCCCCGGTTGATTTTGTTGCAGCATGCGAAAATATCGGTCGGAGTGCGCACCTGAAATATCTCCGGGATCACTGAGCGTGCGCGCAACCGGTCGAGGGCGAGCTGAAGTCGCCGACCAGAATGATGACCGGATGAGGGGTTTACAAAGAGGTATGTTTTCATTTATGCCGTCTTGATATGTACATTTAGTAAAAAAAACTCAGGGTTTTTTGTCTGATTCTTCGAGATATGCTGTGCTTTTAAAGATATTGTTGAACACATAAAGCATCCTGTTGGTGGCCTGAAAACTAAAAACTTGTGTACTTCTGATAAAGATTCTGAAGGTACGCCTGTCCGTCTTTTAATACTTCGCTTGTTTCCTCGTGTGACAATTGTTTCCCCGTGTTCAGGATCACATTATTTGAAACAGTATCATACGCGACAGTTTGCTTGGGCGTCCGCATGGCAAAACCGCCGGCGAAGTTATAGTAGGCAAAATGGGTGCGATTTGCATTGAAGAGATTATTACTCCAGAAGAAATCAGTACATTGTATCCGTAGCTGGGCGAGAATTGTTGCGGGAATGTCGGACTGAGAACCAGTTGTCGACTTATTGGTTCCGCGATATTCCTCCTTTATGACCTCACCGTAGAGCAGCAGAGGGATTTTATAGCGCTCCGGCGAAAAACCGTCCTGACTCTTTGCCAGGATGCCGCTGCCGTGGTCGGCGACAAACATGAACAGGGTATTCTTATACCAGGGCTGCGAATGAGCCTTTTCAAAAAACGATCTCAAGCTCCTGTCTGTATAATGAATCGAATTTTTGAACAGTGATGGCGGGTCAGTGCCGTTGAAAACCGTATTCATCGGCACTTCAAACGGTTCATGACTGCTGATCGTCAGCATTGCGCTGAAAAACGGTTCCGGCTGATGTTCCAGGTCGGAGAGTACCCGCTCAAACAGGACATGATCATGTACACCCCACTTGGAGTTCATATCCTTGGCTTGGAAAGAGGATTTGTTTGTCACTGTGCCAAACTTTGAATGGGCAAAAAAAGCATTCATGTCATCAAAATGGGTGTCGCCGCCATAATAAAATGAGGTGGCATATCCATTCGTCTTGAGGCTCCCTGGCAGGGTCGGAAGTCGCTCCATTTTGTTCGGCCGGTTCAGAATACTACCTTCCGGTGTTGACGGAAAACCGCTTAAAACCGCTGCGATCCCGAATGATGTCCGATATCCGTTTGCGTAAAAATCGGTGAACAGAATTCCCTTTGTCGTCAGCTCATCAAAAAAGGGAGTAATGCCTTTCTCCGCTCCGAGTGATGCAATCACGTCAGCCGTCCAGCTTTCCAGAATGATGACCACAATATTCGGCCTGTTTGTGGAGAGGACGGTTACCGGGTCGTTGGGAAGCCTGGAGGCTGACAACCGGGCAACCCGTTCATGCATTTCCGCGTCACCCATATACACAAACTGATTGCTCTTATGCCTGAAAAAGTGCTTCAGGTCGTACATCAGGTTCCAGCTGGCGTTTAAGGCGGCATGATTGGCAAACTGATAGTTGGAGAAATAGGCGAATCCGGGGTTCATGGGAGCAAGCCCGGTTCCTCCCCTGATGGCAAGAATCAGTATCCCGGAAAATATGACTAACAAAAAAAGCCGGGAAACTACTGCTACCAATGAGCGGGGGGGGGCTTCAAAAGAGAGCCGCTTGAATATGGACGCGTACAGATAATATCCGCCAAGAAAGAGGGCAACGCAAATGCCGACCAGCAAGAAAATCGGCGAAGAGGACATTGAGGCAATCGCCTCTTTCGGGTATCTCAAATAACCTATGGCCTGGGCATTAAGTTTAGTTCCCCAGATATTGTAGATCTGCAGGTCAAAGGTGGTTATCAGCGCCACAACCAGCAGCATGAAAGCGGTATAGCCTGTGATCAGCTTTTTTATGAACTGTACGGGAAAAAGCGAATAGATAAACCAGAGCAAAAACGGGACTACTGTCAGATATGCTGCTGTCGAGATGTCAATACGCAGGCCGTGGATGAACACTCCGCCAATCGTGTTTAATGGAAGCGACTTGGTCAGAGGGGTGTGATAGAGCATGAATACAGTGCGACAGAGCAGAAAATACAACAGCCAGAAAGTGGTGTAGCGAAAAAAGAAGAGAAAAAAGCTGCTGCCTTCCTTGAGGAAGGAACAAATTTGCTTCACCGGGAGTTCCTTTTATACAGACAAGCCATTTCGATCATAATCCAAGTAGGTGTTTGTATATTTGTACGTAATTTTTTACGTTGTTGCCCCAGGAATACTGAAGTGAATGATCGATTGCCCGTTCCGCTCGCAGCGATTCACTATCATAATGCTTCAAGCCATCAATGAGACGGGTTGCCATATAATCGGGCTCAAACTGTTTCCAATAAAAGGCGTGCTCCCCGCACACTTCGGGGATGCTTGAGAGGGTTGATGCGAATACCGGCTTTCCCAACCGCATCGCCTCAATTGGCGGTATACCGAACCCTTCGAATTTTGAAGGGAAAAGAAGTGCTCTGCAATGGGTAAGACACCAGTATTTTTCTTCATCTGTAATCGTTCCAGGCAAAACTATTCGATGCTCCAGATTCGCTGCTCTAATCATTTTTTTAAGTTCTTCAGCATAGATACTATTTTTGTTTCCGGCAATTATCAAAGAAAACTTTTCCGGAAGGTGTTTCAACATTTCGACCAGCGTTTTCTGATTCTTTTTTTCCTGTACAACACCAATACTGAAGAGTAATTCACCGTTTGGGACATATTGGGGACGAGGAGGTGAAACGAATTCTCTCACTTCTACGCCATTATGAATGACAACAAGTTTCTTGTTAAGGAGATTCAGGTGCTTGATTACAGAGTCTCGTGTAAATTCTGATATTACGCTGATGATGTTGGCCCGGTCGACCCTGGATTGTAAACGCTTCATTCGTTGAACAGCTTTGCCGGGATCTTTTTCGAAAAGAAAATTAAGGTCATGTATTGTTAATAACAAAGGAGTCAGGGAGTTTGAAGGGGAAAAAGCAGAGTCTTGATGAATTGAATGCCACAGGTCGTAGCTTCGGCAGAGCGATGGGAAATATCTCCGTTTGAGCGAAATGTTTTCATACTGAACGCGCGACCCGAATGAGCCATTGTAACTCTCCGGAACTAGAAATGTGAAATTGAGACGGCTTTCGTCAAGCAGGCTTATTGCTGTGCCAAATTGCAACGCAAACTGCCCAAGTCCGGTGTTCAGGTCTTTAAGGCGATCCAGATCGATGAGGACGGAATGTTTTCTCACGACCGATGATTTTTTGAGGTGGGATGTTGAGGCAGTAGATCATGCTTCAAGAGTGTTTCTGCGGGTCCTCTGTTTTGCATTTCCCAAGCGGTCAGGTACTTATAAAAATTGTGATGCATGCTCGTAACAGATATGACGAATCCCTCGAAACCATCCAAAAAACCGCATTTAACGATGTAATGCTTAACAAAACTCCACAATGGGTTAACGAGCAGCATATAAAGCCTGATTTTTTTACCACGTGAGCAGAGTGATTTTGCTCCAAGTGTCGCGTACTGAATCCCTTTTGTCAGATGCTGTTCGTAATTGACATAGGTATAATGATACGCATCTCCATCCAGTTTACAGACTGGCTCCAGGCAGTCGAGTGTTTCATGGACATCATGCCCGGTCCATTCTGCTTTGCCGCGTCTGATTAGCCGTGTATGCCAATCCTGGCTCCAGGCATGTTTAATCCAGCGCCCCATAAAAAAGGAAACATATTTCAGTTTGTATCCGTTGCATTCGTCATTCCCGATTGCTTCGGCAATGTTTTTGCCGAGAGTTTCGGAAAGCACCTCGTCGCAATCAAGGAACAAAACCCATTCGCAGGTACACTTTTCCAAAACTGAATTTCTCTGAGCGACAAACCCTTTCCACTCTTCAGAATATACCGTGGCACCCATTGATTCTGCTATTGTGATCGTATTGTCAGATGAGCCGGAGTCAACAACAATGATTTCATCCGCGATAGTGCGCACACTTTCAAGACAACGCGCGATACGCGCTTCTTCATTGCGGGAGATTATAGCGACGGACAGGGA
>JANNLB010000065.1:0-3169 GCA_031396605.1 Geobacter sp.
TGCGTTCTCACCGTAGCGCATGACCACGATGCCGCCCACGGCCTCGCCCTTGCCGTTCATCTCCAGCAGGCCGCGCCGGATGGCGCCGCCCAACTGGACGGTGCCGAGGTTCTTCAGATAAATGGGGGTGCCGCTCTGTTCAGCGCCGATCACGATATTTTCCAGGTCTTCCGGCGACTGCACGTAGCCTCGTCCGCGGATCAGGTATTCGGCGTCGGCCTGTTCGATCAGTCTGCCGCCCACGTCCTTGTTGGAACCTTTGACCGCCTCTACGACCTGGCTGATAGAGACTTTGTAAGCAAAGAGCCGGTTAGGATCCAGATCGATCTGGTATTCCCGCACGTATCCACCGATGGAGGCCACCTCGGCCACACCCTGGACGGTGTTGAGCTGGTAGCGCACGAACCAGTCCTGCAGGGTTCGCAACTGCTCCAGGTCGTAGCCCTTGCCCTCGATAGTGTACCAGAAGACATGACCGACACCGGTGCCGTCGGGACCAAGAGTCGGGACTACGCCGGGGGGCAACAGCGAGGCGGCGTAGTTGAGCCGCTCCAGTACCCTGGTTCTGGCCCAGTAGATGTCGGCCTTGTCCTCGAAGATCACGTAGATCATCGAGAAGCCGAAGGCCGAGGAGGCCCGTACGGCACGGACCTGGGGCAGGCCTTGCAGGTTGACTGCCAGTGGGTAGGTGACCTGGTCTTCCACCACCTGCGGCGAGCGGCCCGGATATTCGGTAAAGACGATTACCTGGTTGTCGGACAGGTCGGGGATGGCATCCACAGGTGTCCGGTAGACCGACCAGCCCCCCCAGGCGATAATCAACCCGAAGAGCATCACGACAATGATCCGGTTGCGGGCGGAGTATTCGATTATACGTTCGATCATTAGTTAGAACCTTTTACGGCAATGGAACGCGGATGACGCGGATTGAGCGGATTTACACGGATTTTTTAAAAGAATTGGTAAAGACGATTCTTTTAAATTCTGGTTTGGAACCAAAGTTCAGCAGGAGGCCGACCTCTTTTCTGGTTGCTTTCAGATAGTTTGTCAATTGAGCAACATGCTCATCTCGAATATGTTCTGCCGCTTTCAATTCCAGAATAATCAGTTCATTTACAAGGATGTCGGCAAAATACTCCCCCACCAGTTGTTGTTCATAATAAACCTGAATTGGGTGCTGTTGAATGGCCTGAAAACCAGACGAAGTCAGTTCAAGGAGAAGTGCGTTCTCATAAACCCGTTCCAGGAATCCGTACCCAAGAGAGTTATAAACCTTGTAAAACGCCTTGATTATCCCATCGGTTACATCGGCATGAAGCATGCTTCCTCCTAGTCCATATATCCGTGTTGATCCGCTCAATCCGCGTCATCCGCGTTCCATTGCCTCTAACTACTGCAGGAATTCCTTGGAATAGAGGTAAAGTCTGCCGTAGTTGGTAGTCTGCATGGACATCTGGTAGAGGAGCATGGCGCCGGTCTTGGGAGAATCAAAACTGGCATATTGTTCCAGTCGCAGTATCGCCGACCCGCTGCCCGGGCCGAACAGTTTCTTGCAATAGTCCAATAGTTTTTCGAAGTTGTCGATTCCCCTGAATTCGATGTTGACGGAAGTGAATCTGCCCTTGTAAAAGACGTAGGTGATCGAGTCGGCCTTGATTCCACCAAAATTCAGGTCTTCATCGTTCCGCTTGAAGGCTTGCACCCCCGGCATGGCCGCCATCATTCCCACAACCAGATCCGAATCGGAAGCTTGTATCGCTTTCAGGTCGCTCCCCCAGGTGAAGCCCCGGAAACCGTCCATATCTCCCGCGGAAGCCGAAACGGTAAAGGCCAGGATCATGGAAGCCAGAAAAACGCTCAGTAATCTCATAGTGTCAATCTCCTTAATCCCCGGTCCGGCAGCATCGGGGCTGACTGGCTTCAGCAGGCTGTTTAAAAACTATTTATGCCGTCGCAAAGTCAATCTGTCTTCCCCGAATGACTCTATCTGTCATCCCCGAATGACTCTATCGGGGATACGGTTTTTCAAGCAGTTACAAACCAGATTCCCGCTCAGAATCACTGCGGGAATGACAAATTGCAAGGGCATCAGCTATTGCTTCGCCGGTGCCGCGGGAGGTTGCGTAGTCACTTCACCACCACGGCTCAGCTGGGCCTCGGAGTCGATCAGATAGCCGCCTGTAGTGGCCACCTTCTCCCCGGTCTTCAGGCCGGACAGTATCTGTACCTCCTTGCCGGACCGGACCCCTGTTTTCACTTCCCGTTGCAGGAACACGCCCGGTTTTGACTCTATCCATACCAGCTGCCGTTTGCCCGTGTCCATAACGGCTCCAACGGGGATTACCAGCGAATCGGCCAGTGGAACGCTGATGGTCGCCTGCACGTACATCTCCGGTTTCAGCTTCAGGCCTGAATTGGGGATCTCGACCCTGAGCTTGACCGTTCGAGTCTTGGCGTCCAGAAAGGGATAGATCAGCTTCACCTTCCCGAGAAAGGGCTCTCCCGGATATGAGCGGGAATGGATGGTGACATCCTGGCCGACCTTGATGAAGGAGAAGTCGCTTTCGAAGAGCTCAAGTTCCACCCAGATCCGGGAGAGATCGGCTATGGAGAAGAGCGGCTCCCCGACGGTGACGTACTGCCCCTCCCGGACGAGTTTTTCGGTGACGACACCGGAGAAAGGGCTGTAGATCGGGACAGGGATCGACGGTTTTATCGATTTCTGCAGCTGTTCGAACTGCTCATCCCCGAACCCGAGCTGGTCAGACGCTCGTGGGCGTCGGACAACGCCATCTGGGTGTTTATCGGAAAGGGGACGGATACGGAGTTGTTCAGGATCTTGATAGTCTTGTAGGCCAGCAGGTACTGCACCTGGGCATTGTACAAGTCAATCGAAAAGATTTCGGCTACCGGCGCGCCCTTGCGCACCTCACTCCCCACGCTTTTGACCAGCAGGCGGTCGAGGCGCCCGGCCACCCAGGCGGAAACCTTTCCCTGCCGTTCCTGGTTGTAGGCGACGATGCCGGTGCAGTTGATCTCCCTGGTGAAAGGTTTAACGGCGGCTGCGACCGTGGCCAGATTGGCCATGACCTGCTGGGTCGGAGACAGAGCGACATGGCTCACATTCAGCAGTTCCCTATTGGTAATCCCCATCCCGGCTGTCTTTTTA
>JANNLB010000118.1:0-1632 GCA_031396605.1 Geobacter sp.
TTGCAGGTGCTTGGTGATTGCCGGGCGTTGCACACCAAAAAGTTCAGCCATTTTCTCCTGGGTCAGCCAGATGGTTTCATTCTGCAAGACGGTGTCAACTTTAATGTCACCGTCGGGAGTGGTGTAGAGGATGATTTGGGACTTACGCTGCATTGGATACACCATGAAATGTAGAATGAAGAATGCAGAATGCAGAAAAAATCATTTGGGACCTCGTTGATTGTTGATGCGTGCATTACGAAGTATAGTGGTCAAAATTGACACCAGTTCGTGAGCCTCAGTCTGAAGCGGATGTTTTCAGTGGAACAGCTCCGAGCCCGGCTGTTTCCGTCTCGCAACGAATTTAGAGACGACATAATAGCTTAAGCGTCATAAAAAACAACTAATTATCCAGCATGCCGATACTTGAGTTAGAAAGTTAACCCAAACAGGAGAAGAGACTCGAAGGATGGAGCGGGGCCAGGTGGGTTGTCTCAGTGGATTCGGCAATTATTCCGAGTTGTTTTTGGGAACAATCAGGGCATATTCGGCGATTTTCCGGTCGAGAGTTTTGCGTGTCACCCCGAGGATCTCGGCGGTACGGCTTTTGTGGTATCCGGTTTTTTTCAGTATCCAGATAATATGGGCACGCTCCACGTTTTCAAGGGAGTCTTTCCCCGTATCAGTGAGAGGTGACGCAGCAGTTTCACTACGATTAATCGGCAGCAGATCGGCGGTGATCCGGCTCCCCTTTGCCAGTATGATTGCCCGCTCGATAATATTTTCCAGTTCGCGGATATTGCCGGGCCAGTGATATTCTTCCAACAGTCGCAGGGCATCACCGGTGATGGAGTCGACCTGTTTTTTCATCCGGAGGGAGAATTTTGCGAGAAAGTGTCGGGTAAGCGGTTCCACATCCTCTTTCCGCTCCCGCAGGGGAGGCGGATGGATGGTGATGACGTTTAGGCGGTAATACAGATCTTCACGAAACCGCCCCGCCCTGACCTCCCGCTCCAGATCCTTGTTGGTGGCGGCAACTATGCGGATATCGGTACGCCTGGCGGCAGTTGCTCCGACCGGGATGAACTCCCGCTCCTGGATGACTCGCAGCAGTTTTGCCTGTAGAGTCAGGGACGTGTCGCCGATCTCGTCGAGAAAGAGAGTACCGCCATCGGCCGCCTCAAGCAGTCCTTTCTGCGCCGTTGCAGCTCCGGTAAAGGCACCGCGCAGGTGGCCGAACAGCTGGCTTTCCAGCAGCGTATCAGACAGCGCGGCACAGTTGATGGTCAGATAGCGCTGATCCCGCCGGGCACTGTTGAAGTGTATCGCCCGGGCAATCAGCTCTTTTCCGGTTCCGGATTCCCCCTGAATGAGGATATTTGCCTCGCTCTCCGCCACTTGCAGGGTCATGTCATACACCGCACGATATTTGCCGCTGACAAAGATAATCTCGCCGGGGGCCGTGTTCCGGATCAGTTCTTCCTTCAAGCGGCGGTTCTCTTTCAGAAGGTTCTCACGCTCCAGGGCTTTCTCCAGCACACCGAGCAGCTTCTCCTTGGGAAACGGTTTGGTGATGTAGTCGTATGCTCCCAGCTTGATTGTTTCCACCGCCGAATCTATAGAGCCGAACGCCGTCATGATCACAACCGGCAG
>JANNLB010000125.1:0-4553 GCA_031396605.1 Geobacter sp.
ATTGATGCAGTCGCAAATTCTATCTGTCATCCCCGAATGACTCTATCGGGGATACGGTTTTTCAGGCAGTTACAAACCAGATTCCCGCTCAAAATCGCTGCGGGAATGACAAATTGCGAGGGCATCAAACATTAGAATCAATGACATTTTCATTTCGTTATGATAAGTACTTAAGCTCTTTTTTTACCACGGGGATAGAGCGCTTGGTAAAAGTGTGCCGATCCCTCCGGATATCTGAATATGTCGCTGGGATTTCTGAGTTTAGTAGATTTTGTGGAGTAGAATTTTAATGAGTATTGATGCAGTCGCAAATTCTATCTGTCATCCCCGAATGACTCTATCGGGGATACGGTTTTTCAGGCAGTTACAAACCAGATTCCCGCTCAAAATCGCTGCGGGAATGACAAATTGCGAGGGCATCAGTATTCAGTTGTGTGCTAATGATCCTATTGCCGGAATTTCGAATAAGTAGCCTGTCCCCTTTACCTTCCCTGAAAATCGGGAGAAAGACCGGGAATGTCAGGAGTGTAGGCATGTTTCAGCGAAAAGATATATGAAAAACAGCATCATAAAAAAACTTGCCGCCGGTTTCGGTCTTTGTCTGCTGCTGATAGTAACCGTGGTCGGCATCAACTATTTCGCGCTGCTGAAACTTGAAAAGCTCTACCAGGAGACCCTGAGACGTACCGAGTATCTGGAATTGGCAACGCACGCCGAGCATATCGGCACTGAGATGTATCAGATCATAGCCGATGCCGTTATCAACCGGGATCTGGCCAAGTCGGACCGGGAGTGGTTTGTCTGCAAGAAGGAAAGCCTGGAAAAGTTGGGCAAAGTGGTCAAAGTTGTCGAAACTCCGCAGGAACGGGCAAATGTCAGGGAGGCGGAACAGGCGATAAACGACATAATCCGGATCTATGAGCGGGAAATGCTGCCGCTCATCCGCAAGGGGGCAACAGTGACCGGTCCGCTTGCGGTCGTGGATGCCCAGCTCGACAAGCGAATTACAGTCATCGACCTGACCCTGCAACGGGTTGCGCAGTCCATGTCGGAAAAAAACCGCAAGGCGGAAGGGGAGTACAATGTCGTGCTCAGGCGCACGCACGTCTTTGGTCTGATGATCTCGCTGGCCGGGGTTCTGGCGGTAACAGGGATCATTATTCTGGCGACCCGGCAGATTGTCGGGCCTCTGGCCGAGATTACCGGGGCTGCGCTGGAGATAAAAAAGGGGAATTTTCTCGTTGGCCTGAAGCACACATCAACGGATGAAATCGGCGTCCTTTCAGACGCCTTTCGCGATATGTCGCAACAGGTGGAGAAAAGAACGCTCGAATTGCAGGAAGCCGGCAACGAGCTGGAACAGCGCGTAGCTGAGCGGACTCGCGAGCTCTCCGACACGAACACCCTGCTGAAACAGGAAATTACCGATCGCTTGCGGCTTGAACAGCAACTGTTAGATGCGAAGAAGCTGGAATCGATCGGTCAGCTTGCCGGGGGTGTCGCCCATGAGGTCAGAAATCCGCTGAACGCCATTCTTACCATCACCGAGGCTCTTTTCAGGGAAAAAGAGATTGAAAACAATCCGGAGTATGTGCCGTTTATCATGCACATCCGGACCCAGGTCACCCGGCTGGCGAACCTGATGAATGACCTGCTTGACCTGGGCAAAGCTATTGCCGCATCCAGTCTGCAGCCCGTACCGCTCTACAAGCACTGCAGCGACACGATCACGCTCTGGAAATCATCCGGCAGCGCCCTAAACAAGCAGATCGAGCTGGTCTGCACAGATCCGAAGGATAATCTGTTCGTCAAGACCGACAGCATGAAATTGCAGCAGGTGTTTTTCAATCTGATTGAAAATGCCGCCCAACACAACCCGCCGGCGAGCTGCGTACGTTTCAGCATTCTTGACCCGGATTCGCCCGATAACGAACAGGGCATGGCAATCGTTCGCATCAGCGATGAGGGCATCGGGATATCGCCCGACAGAATTTCCCGCATTTTCGATCCCTTCTTCAGTGACCGCAAGGGCGGCACCGGTCTGGGCCTGGCGCTGGTCAAGCACTTTATTGAAAACATGGGCGGAACGGTACGGATCTGGAACAACGTTCCGCCGCCCGGATGTACGGCAGAGATATGCATTCCACGTGCCCGCGAGGAACTATGATGAAGCCGAAGGTGCTGTTGATCGAAGACAATCCGGCGACCCGTTTCGGGTTTGTGCGCTATTTTTCGAAGGATGGCTACGAGATCAAAGAGGCTGATGACCTTGCCGGAGCTGTCGATGCCATTGCCGTTGATCATTTTGATGCCATAATCCTCGACATCAACCTGCCCGATGGTAATGGTATAGACTTCATCGACACGGTCCGGGCGAACGACACCAGCATACCGATCATCGTCATCACCGGTTCAGGTGACGTCCCGCTTGCCGTGGAGGCCATGCAGCGAGGAGCGGACAATTTTCTCACCAAACCGGTTGATAATGCCGCTCTGGCCGCTTTTTTACGCAAGACGCTTGAAATAGGTGTCATGAAGCGGCAACTGACAGCACGCAAACGCCTCGATAAGCAGGAGGATATTTTTTTCGGTGCAACTCCGTCGATGCAGGAAATTCTTCACCTGGCACGCGCCACCGCGGCAAGCGACAGCCCGATACTTATCACCGGAGAGACCGGTACGGGAAAAGGAATGCTCGCCCGTTGGATTCATCGGAGTAGTTCGCGGGCGACCGGTGAATTTGTAGAACTCAACTGTTCCGGCCTGCGGGGCGAAATGTTGTCACGGGAAATTTTCGGTAATGCCCGTGGAGCGTTTACCTCGGCCGATAAGGACCGGAAGGGGCTGTTGGACATAGCCGACATGGGAACGCTCTTTCTTGACGAGATCGGCGACATGACCATGGATGTGCAAGCCCAGTTCCTCAAGGTCCTGGAAGACAAATGCTATCGCAGGCTTGGCGATGTGAAGCTCCTCAGAAGCAATTTTCGCCTGATCTGCGCCACGCACCGCGAAATCGATTCACTTCTGCAGGCTGGTTTGTTCCGTCAGGATCTCATGTACCGCATCAACCTGATGACCATTCCGCTTCCGCCCCTTCGGGAGCGGATGGGTGATCTTCCGGCACTCGTCACCTACCTGCTCCGCTCGCTGGGCGCCTCTGCCGACGTCATCTCCGCGGATGTCATGAAGGCTCTGATGAATTACTCCTGGCCCGGCAACATCAGGGAACTCAAGAATGTCCTCGAGCGGGCGCTGCTGCTGACGCCCCGTGGAGCGATGTTGCGCCAGTCACTCTTCTCCAGCCTGGAAACCGTCCGCCAAACCCCGAATGTGCCCAGTTCGCATGCCATCCGGAATCTCGAATTGACAAATATCAACACAGCTCTGGAGCAGATGGGCGGCGACATTGAAAAAACCGCCAGAAGCCTCAATATCTCCCGTGCCACGCTCTATCGCAGACTCAAGCAGAACAAGGGTTCCACGACCTGACCCTGCTAAATGAGGCTCTCGCAAAAGTATCTGTCATCCCCGAACGCCTTTATCGGGGATATGGTTTTTCAGGCAGTTACAACCGGATTCCCGATCAGAAGCGCTTCGGGAATGACAGTTTTTGGAGTTTTGCAAGAGGCTCAAATGTCAACTTGAATGCAACTGGAATCATCTGCAATCACGCAAGTGCCCCCCGTGCATTCTCACCCTCCCGTCTCACATTGAGACATAAATCTCAATTCAAGACTCTTGCCCGCCACCTTTTTACCGCATCCACCTGATATACCTGAATAACTAGGCTCTTGCAAAAGTACCTGTCATCCCCGAACGCCTTTATCGGGGATATGGTTTTTCAGGCAGTTACAACCGGATTCCCGATCAGAAACGCTTCGGGAATGACAGTTTTTGGAGCTTTGCAAGAGGCTCTAACTCTATTTTATTTATTCGGCATGATTCTTGATGAAAAAGTGCATATGACTCCGCGACCAGCTCCACATACCCGGCCTGTCCTGCCCGCTGCACGGCAGCGGGTTCTGATTGTCGATGACGAGAGTGCGATTCTTTTTGCCTACCGCAAACTGATCGAACTCGAGGGATTCGGCGTTGATACCTGTGAGAACCTCTTCGAAGCAATGGCCATGATCCGGACGCGGCCCTACCTGGCAATAATTACGGATATGCGGCTCCAGGGTACGGACAACGAGGACGGGATCGAGCTTTTACACTTTATAAGGGAAATGCAGCCTGATGCCCGGGTAATGATTTCAACCGGGTACGGCAACGAAGAGCTCAGGCAGACAACACAAACCCTGGGTGCGTCGCATTATTTTGAAAAACCGGTGCGCCCCTCGCAGATTCTGACAGCTCTCAAGGCCATGAGCACTGCGGTGCCGCCGGCAAACCGGATGGATCTGGTTGATGCCTGTTAAAATAATTAATACACCTGATTCGTTCTAATCCGCCGCTAAAAGCTTGTCATCCCCGAATTCTTCTATCGGGGATATGGTTTTCAGGCAATTACAACCGGATTCCCGATCAGAAACGCTTCGGGAATGACAGTT
>JANNLB010000155.1:0-56568 GCA_031396605.1 Geobacter sp.
GATCGGGTGATCTTTCTTGGCGATCCAATCGATAACAGTGTCGCAAACATCGTGGTCGGGCAGTTGTTGTTTCTTGAATCGGTAGATCCTGAAAAAGATATCCACCTCTATATCAACTCTCCCGGCGGCATCGTAACCGCCGGCATGGCGATTCTGGACACCATGCGCTTTATCAAGTGCCCCGTCTGCACTATCTGCATCGGCGAGGCCTCATCCATGGGGGCAGTACTGCTGGCAGTCGGAGAAAAGGGGAAGCGCTTCTCGCTTCCCAATGCCCGAATCATGATTCACCAGCCTCTGGGCGGCTTCCACGGCCAGGCAACCGATATCCAGATCCGGGCGAGGGAGATGCTGCTGGTCAAGGATAAACTGAACAGGATACTGGCCGATGCAACCGGTCAGCCGTTCAAACGTCTTGAGGCCGACACTGAGCGCGATAATTTCATGTCAGCAGAAGAGGCCAAGGAGTACGGCCTGATCGACAAAATCATCGCCAATCGTGCCGATGTGCAAATAGGATGAACAGACTTCATTGTCAGGAAACCGAGAGGATGTCGTTATTAACAGGTACATCATAGAGTTAAAGGGGACTGCATGAACAATACGGAGCGCAAAGGCTGTGCTGCAGTATCCTGGCTCAAGAATGCCAAGAACATCCGGAAGCCATACGAAGACCGCTACCGACTGTTGAGCAAAGATATACCGTTGGTTGGCAAGTCGGGACGTGGCGAACTGTTTGCCGTGCTGGATGGTATCGGCGGGGCACCTCGGGGCATGCAGGCAGCTCAGGCGGTTGCCGATTGCCTTTTGGATTTCTACCGCAAACCGGAAGAAATTCCGGCTGACAACAATGGGTTGAATCAGCTTCTGCTTCAAGCAAACCAGGCAATTAATGACTGGGGTTGTGTGGATGGTACGGACAGTCCACTGGGAGGGGCCGCTGGAACAATCGTCTGGATTCAAGAGCAAAGGCTGACGCTATTCCATGCCGGAGATACTGCCGGGATACTCATTCGCCAGAATCAGGCGCCACAAGTTCTTACCAGCGCACATGAATTAGATGGCGGAATTTCCCGCTACTTCGGTCTGGGACGAAGACTAGAAATCGAGGTGAAGTCGGAGCGACTGGAAGAGGGCGATTTGATCCTGCTCGTGTCGGACGGTGTCACAAAAGCATTCAGTACTACAGAGGCAGCTAATCTCGTGCTGGAGATTTACAACAAGACCGGAGATATTGGCTTTGCAGCACAGGAATTGGTGACCCGGTCGCGCAGCAAGAAGTCGGTTGATGATATTACCGTGATGCTGATTGAGGTAGAAGAAGATGAGTGAATGGTTGCAGCAAGAGGTATGTCGTAGAATCGAACTCTATTGCATTGATATGGGCTATGCTGAAGCACCTGGCGAGAATTCATTTATCCCAAAAGATGCTGTAACTACATTCGGAATTGCCAGTCACATAGCAAATGTTGTGGGCTGTACTCACTATGTTGTCGTAGCACCGCGCGGTCATATCTACGGATACTTTTTCAAGCAGTTCGGTTGCAAGGTTATGGAAGTGTATGTTTCGCCCCATTCGGGTGACGTTCAGGTTATAGATGACCTATCCAGCATAAGAAAGCGAAGGGTATTCATCATAGAAGATAATGTGGTGAGTGAAGCGGCACTCCCGTCGGTTGTAAATTCACTGTTGCCGTATGAACCGGCTGAGATATGCCTGTTTGTTGGTGACACAAACGGTGAAAGACACCTGGATAACGTTCCACCGGCAATTTCACAGGTGTTCCTTACTGATCAGATTTACAATTTTATCAGTCCGGAACAGCTCGAAAAAGATTTTACCGCTTTTTTTGCATATCTTGTTCCTGCTGCTATTGCGAACACAAACGCAGAAGCCACGATGCAACCGAAATGGGCCCAAACTTCATACAATATTGGGAAAACGCTGAAGCCCTTTTTCAAAAGACTTAAACAAGTATGGGAGAGTCGTGCGGAGATAGATCATAAACGCTTTCGGAATAAGCCGGGTACTATTCGTGTTGGTCAGAACAACATTGCTGACAATACCAGCTTCCTTTATTTCATGATGAATCTCTTTAAGCCTGGTTGCATGAGCCATATCTCAGTACGGCCCGGTTTGGCCTTGCCTTTGTCACTAATGCTTCTCCTTAAATATTCCAGGGGTATTCAACAGGCTGAAAACAGAAAGAAAGCTCTATTTATATCGTTAACGCACCCGATAGAAATTGCTGAAAACGTGATGGCTCACTGCCTGCGAAGAAGCGTCAAGCCGATGTTAAATGGCAAAATCCTCGATAGAGACTGGCCATATTTGACCCGTGCGGCTGGTGAAGTGTATGACCTCTGCATAGATTTTTGGAAAGAAGATGTTTTTTTCGAGACGGATTTTCTGAAGCATATTCTTCAGTCCTCAGAATGGCCTTACGGGCTTGTCGTGATTAATGATTCGACTGGCCGGTTGGAGGAGGACAGCTACGGCACAATTAATCCGTTGCAGCAATTGAAAAGCATCCGATTGCTAGCAACAGCACTGAATATTCCTGTCATTGTTATAAATTCAAGCCTCCAAAAGGACGTTATGGACACAGATGTTTTTGATCACATTGCACAACTTAGCGATGACGTGGACAGATACCAGTTGTTCATATCTAAATCAAATAAAAGTGCATACGGTAAATTGACCTTTGTTATGTCCCGGAAATGCAACATTCTTGAGGATGCCTTGTCTAACTTTACTCAGACAAAGCCGGCTAATTACAATTCATGGAGCGAATAGATGAAGATTTTCTGGATAGGACTTGGAATTATGGGTGTGATTCACATCAGTAGGGGTGTGTGCTCACTACGGTAACGTTCCAAAGGTTGTAACAATTGTTATCAATTGCGCCATTCCGGTCATAATAGCACTGGCGATAGCATTAGTTAATCACATGAGAAGGCAACTTGAGCTAATGACTGAAGATGATGGGGAATGATGTAGGCACCAGTGGAATAAATGACCTGCAAGGATGTTTCTGATGATTTTATGGAGTAATTGATGTTTAAAGACGATTTTGAGATTGATTTTGTTGATGGGGACCTGCTGGATTTTGTAGGTGATGCTATTGTGGTCAATACAAATATACGGCTGAATTTGAATTACACATTGGGAAAAGCCATTTTGGGAAAAGCTGGACAACCCCTTGAAATTGAACTTCAAGATATTCTTCATGATCGCTTTTCTGAAAAGGATTTACCATTAGGGACGGCGATGAGCACGAATGCATACGGCATGTCGGATCATGTCCGAAAATTAATTTTTGTGAGTTGGTGGAACCAGGACAACGAATATACGGTCAACCATATATTCAAGGTGCATGCTGCCGCTATTCGAGAGGCTGATGCATTGGGATTGCGCACTATTGCATTTCCCTTGATGGGAAGAGGTCATCGAGTGAAATACTCGATTATAGCGGAAGGTATTGCCAAGACGATCAATGAGCTGAACAAGCTTGAAAGCGGTTTTCGGTTGAGAAAGTTGCTTTAATTACACTTCATAAAGAAGACGTAGAAAATGTAAGGCGATTGGTCGAGGCTAAATTAATACTGGGGTGAAATGTCAGAAATCGCCGCTTCTGTCGTTATGAATAGATGAATCCAATTCCCTCGGTATGGAGGCACAAAATACGATGAATGTTATTCAACACCACCTCAACAACATCTCTGAAAATAGCTCTTCTTCCCCATCACCACTGACAAATGAAGGCATGTTTGTGGTAGCCATAGTACTTGAGATTCTGATGGCTCATAATCGTTATGTTGACCAGCCATACACACGGGAAGACATTAACGATACGATTGAATCCTTACCAAGGTTTCAAATAAAATGGCTCCTCAGCATTATTAAGTCACTCAAGACGAAAAAGCATTCACGGGTAAGGCAAAACCTTCTCGCAATTACTCTGCAGAAAACCCCGGAACCGGTTCTTACAATTGATTTGTCGAACTACCTCCGCATCAACTATTTCAATACGTTCATAAAATTGTTTGTCGGGCTCACTGATTGTAAGTTGCAGGAAGTTGGCAAATATCGATATTTGGTGACATCGTGGTGACGTCGTGTAATTTTCGCAAACGAATGGCTGAAGTCTAACCGTAGTGAAATTTGTGAGGTGTGTATGGGATGCTCATTTTATTATAAAGGTTGCCTTAAGGATCATAAAGCGCAGGAAGAGGTCATCGAGTTGGCAGCTCAACTTGCTGGAGATCATGGATTCATGGTTCTCCCGGATAGTAACAAAAAATATCTGGCGAGGATCGGATTAGACTCGAACCTTCTGGAAGATGGCAGTTATACCCAGAGTTCAGGAATCACGGACCCGTCATGTGGGTTTGATTTCTATGGAATAAGTTTCTATGGAAATCCGCTTCAGAATGATCATAGTTCTGTGCCGGATCAATTAATATTTCATCGTTGTCAGCTAGGCTCTCTCGCTTATATGGAAAATAGAGAGGGAATGATAGTTTCATTAGCCTTGAAACAACTTCAGCAATACTCGCCCCCAGAATATGACGATACTATGGTTTATGACGGCCCTCTCTTGCATGTCGCTAGCGGCGGTGAATTTAGATGTGGAGGAGGAGCAAAGTTTGCATTGCTTCTTAATTTGATAAAATTACGCTGGATGCCTGATCTTGATATGTTTGATGATTATGGCAATTGCGACAGCATGGAAAGAATTATCCATCACCATCGGCTGGCTGGCAAATTTTCAAAAAAATCGATGTCATTTGAGGAGTGCTGGGAAATGGTTGAAGGTTTATTGTAATTTCCTCTGTCGAACATTTCCTCTTTTATCGTTAAAGATTATGAGATTTTAGGCTGGACCGAGTAGGAGAGTATGCTTGTGAAGATAAGCGTGATGATATTCCTCCTCTTTTCTATGTACAGACATTCCCATGCATATGAAATCCGGAGTCCAATCGAAAAGGCCGAGGCTGGATCGGCTACGGTTGAGATGCTTGCGGATGCGATAAACGGTAATTTCGACAACAAGAATTTCAACTTTGACATAAACACAGGGGTTGATCTGACTTATTGGAATCCTGGTTTCGATGAAGATAAAGTTGTAAAATTCACCACCGAAGGGATGAAAACATATCACGTTGGTGCAAATTTTACCTACAACGACAAATCCATGCTGGCCTTGCAATATGAAAGGCCTTTTGACGGGACAAAAAACCAGTTAGAGATCTTCAAGGCCAATATGAAACAGAATTCCGGCATTGAACGGTTCACCGGAGAGGTAAAACTCGACCCTCTCGCCGATCTCCTGTTTCCGGACAGTCTGCTGCTGAGAAAAATACTTTCCGTTGAATACAGATACTCAAGGGAACGCTTCTTTGGTGAGGTTACCGCTCAAAGAGAAATTGCGTACATTCCGAAAGATGCGATCGTTGACCACGTCAAGAGAACGATAACAGGAAGCAAATCCGTTTCTGCCGGGGAAAAACTGGATTTCAGGACTGAATTTATAAACCAGGAAATATCCATCCCTTTGGTGAGCCTGGATATGAAGAAAACCGTAAACTATAACGGGAGGGTGGAGAAGATAAGTTTCTTCCGGGAGGACTTCAGGGTGGGTTACTTCAATTTCCAGTGGAGCAGACCCTCCCATGGTACTGACGACACCCTCGCCGGCAAGCCGATCATCAGTGACACTACCTTCAAGTCACAAGGATATTATCTTTCCTTTGAGACTCAGGACCCCGGTTCTCCGGGATTTAACCTTGATTGGCTGGTACGAATTGGGCTAGGCGGCGAGGTGGACAATGCCTTTCACTATAATAAATCTGATGTGTCTTTTGTCGGCATGAGTATAAATACTTGGTACAATCACTACTTCAACAGCAGGAATGGAGGTCCTGCAGCAACCTTCGGATTCCTCTTCGATTGGAGGCGCATGAATGTGGATGAGAAAACAACTGAAGCATCAACCAGCACTGTTCGGATTATGAATGAGCAGGAGAAACTCTATAAGGTCTACCTGAACCTCATCTATCGATTTTGAGGAGAGTTTTCCGTTATTGAGTTATATCAGCATCTGCGCTGAGAAATAAATATCAGTTCCTGTTTGTCAGGATTTTCGCTTTCCATCGTTATTAGATGGCAGGCGAAACAAACGATAAAACAGGAGGGCGCAGATGTCACACAATAGTCAGATTGTCAGGGAGATTGAAGAGTTCAAGGTTTTTGTAAAAACGGCCGGATCAGTCCCGGAAGCCGAGTTCGACATTGAATTTCATAGTAGGCTCTGGAATATCGAAAAACTTGCCCGCCGGGAACCAGAAAATCGCAAGTCGTTGATGGCTGACTTCCTGGCATCAACGACATCAGAATTCGAGGTCGGGCTCATGAGCTGCCACAGCAGAACCAAGCCTTTGGGGTATGCCGGCGACCATATCCTTATCGACATGATTTACCAGAAGACTGTTGCCAATACAGAGGCGGGCAGGAGGATGGATGAATTCTTCCATCGCCAGAAAGCCCCCGCTGCAGTTCGCAACCGCAAGAGCTTTTTCATCGAAACATTCGTTGAACTGTGCCAGAAAAAAGCTTCTCCATCGATTTTTGATATCGCCTGCGGTCCTTGCAGGGATGTGGCTGAGGCTCTTGAGGAAGCTGGCGATACGGCGGAAGGCGCCTCATTCCATTGCGTCGATATGGACCCGCGTGCGATTGCGTATGCCCAGTCGGTTGTAGATCCTTGCAGAGCTACCCAAATCTGCTGGCAGGTAACTGATGTGTTCCGTCTTCGCACCAGGAAAAAACATGATCTTGCCTGGTCAGCCGGACTGTTCGATTATCTCAATGACCGGTTGGCTGCTGCTCTGCTCCGCAAGATGTGGGATGCGACAGTAGAAGGCGGAGAAGTCATCGTCGGCAATTTTCACACATCCAATCCAGACCGTGCCTGGATGGAGTGGTGCGGCGATTGGCACCTTATTCACCGGGATGAGGAGGACATGCTCTATCTTTGTCACCGGGCTGGAGTACCGACGGATTCGATCCGATTCCATTACGAATTGACTGGCATAAACATGTTTCTGAGGATATCGAAGGATTAAGTGACTTCGAAAAGGAGAGAAGTGGATTCATGCTGAGAATTCTACTGATTGAAGATGATAACGGACGTGTCAGGATAATAAGGGAATGGTTGCCTGAGGATGTGCGTTTGGTGCACGCTGGCAGCGCCGGTCGCGCCATTGGCATTCTACAGCGAGACCGTGATGCCTACGCCGGAATTATGCTCGATCATGACCTGCAAGGTCAGGTCGCAACCGATATGGACTTCTTTCTTTCCGGCAGCAATGTGGTGAAGACAATCATTGCAAATGTCCCTTCTGACACGCCTGTTCTGGTTCACTCAATGAATCCTGAAGAAGCACCGAAGATGGTTATGACACTGACAAAATCAGGATTTAGCGTTACCCGCCACCCCATGAGTGTGTTGACAAAAGAATGTCTTGATGAGTGGCTGCAGGAAGTCCGTGAATGCTGGGACAGCCGTGACGAATGAGGTGTTCAGAGTGACGCCCTGGCAAATTCGGATTTTGTGTTTTCGTGCATTGCTCATTATGACAACCTTAATCTTATTGAGCGGCCACGTAACTGAAGTTGCTGGGCATCGGACAAAAACGTAGGTTTATTCAAGTCGCAAATGTGCTCATCGAAGGATTGTGCCGTTGTAATCGCAAATAGTAATGGTCACGAGGAGTGGTTAATTATGGATGAGCATTCCGATACAAGCCGATTAAACAAACAACGGCTTGTTATGACCCTATGCGGATTCTTTGTTTCATCGACCACAGTAATTGATTGGTACTTGAATGCGCCTCTCCGTATTTTGCCACTCAGTGAGGAAGAATATTTACGTTACCCGTATCTGTATTTAATTGTAAAACCCATACAAGTTATTGCTACGCCCGATCTAATTGCTTACTGGTGGATGGTCGTGCTGGTTGCGGGGTGGATGTTTATCCTTGGATTCATATCAGCAAAGATAGTTATTACCATTTATCAATCCAGATTTATCGCGACCCAGAATGTCTATCTGAAAACCATTGCCATGGCAGGTCTGATAATTGGTCTTAGTGCCGGATATTTTCTGCTAATTGCTGCATACATGCTCCCATTAGTCTGGAAAATCTATATGTCCATTGTAACCGCCATGCTCACGTTTATTGGTACCTATTTGGTGTTTCGCTCTCCCTATCATTTGTATCTTTGGTGGAAAACAGAAAAGGTTTTACACCTGCTGTCTGCGCCGGCAAAGGTATTTACGGAACTCGGATACGGGAATTCGACTTTCCTCAGTACTGAAATCGAGCTGCCAGACGGGCGGGAGTATCGCCAAGCCTGTTTCGTCAGCATGAGGGTTGAAGGAGTGTATCTCCGTGTCTGGATGGGAACTCGTGTCTTTATTCTTTCAAGTCGAGATGGGCTAAAAATACAGAGAAAAGACCGAAAAGCATTCAAAATATTGGTTGGCATTCATGGCCACGCGCAATAATGGCCGGGGTTTGTTTATGCGCACGGATCTTAAACACATATTACGACCAGAGAATGGGCCTTCGCTCCGGACAAAGCTCTGGTGGCTCAGCTGGAATAATTACCAGTCACCACTTCCGACAAAGGGTTTCCTGGCTGGCGGTGCGGTTGCAAGCTTGGTACTTTCTGAAGCCTGGGGTGGAAATTTTCCGATCAACGATCTGGATGTATTTTTAACCGATTCAGAAAAAACAGATCCTCCCGCAACACCAGTACGCATAACCGGGATCGCTCTTGATAACCAGGTAGAAGACGATGAATACCAGGGGAGGTACAATGTTCGCAACAGGGGCTATCAGGTAGTCAACTCGGACCGCATTGATTTGATTAATACGGTGTCTGTTCGGATGCTGGAAGATGAACTGCCCGTTCTCGCCGCATACAGGTTCATTCTCCAGGGTTTTGATCTCAACTGTTGCCAGATCGGTATTGACCTGGAGAGCGATCAACTGATATGGACACCGGAATTTGAAGAATTTGTCGCAACCGGCCAGTTGAAGGTTACCCATCTTGCAACCCCTTACCACACAGCTATCAGGCTGGCTAAGAAACAAGGCGAGCTTAATTGTTACTGCGACTTGAAAACAGAGCTCTCTCTTCTGACTACATATGTCGATATGGTGTCGGCTCTCGGTCGCAGCAACAGAAATAATGTAATGTATTCCCGATTTTTCGGGAAAAAGTATCACGAAACGTATCTCTGTCATCAAAATTCACTTGAACCCTATTGCATTGTTTTTCCTGGAACCAATCAACTCCTGCTGCCAGGCACTGGGATTCCGACGCCTGATTACTACAGCATGGAATTAAATGTTCCATCTGCTTATCAGGAATTGAGGCCGTATTTCTATATATACGGTGGCCTGCAACTCAGCAGTGTCAGTATGCTCCAAATGTTTGACAAAATCTGCCGCCCAACCACCCGATCCGTTACTCGGCGCAAATTTGTAACTGCTATTAAGTTAGGAGGACTGGCTGCAATCTGCGCTATTCAAAACAGTGGCTTTCTGGATTGCAATCATCATCACAAGAACTTTAAAAAGCTTGAACAATTTGCTAGAGAGCATTTTGGCGTTATCTGCCTGTTTAATCGACTTGGCTTGAATTTTTCAGAGCAGTTGCAGGCGATTCGCACCATCGGATGTTCTGTCAAAAAGCACGGATTGTTCGTCATCGGGCTGCTGGAAGACAGTAATAACGTGATACTGCGGGAAGCAACCGAGTTATCTGAGGAGTTGATAGAGCACGTTGTCAGTGATTTCAGAAGAAGTGTCTCAGCCACACAACTGGTGTCGCCTGTAAATTTGTCCGGTTTCCCCCGAAAACACCTGGCAATTGTTATTGAGCTTGTCAATGCCCAGCAGTTAGAAGAGGAAGGCATAAAACAACACCATTGTGTAGGGGGGTACATAGATGCGATCCAATCCGGAAAATGCCGGATATTTCACCTGGAGTACCTTGGAGAATCGACAACTTTACAGATATTACGGAGCGGCAAATGTGGAGAGCACCGGGCACGCTTTAACAGATTACCGCCTCCGGAGCATGTCACTTTAGCTGCCGAGCTGTCTGACTATATCCATATGCTGAATTCAGACGTGGAAGCTGATTATGGGCAGGCTTTGCTGGATTCCATGCCCTATCATGGGGGTGATATTAATGACATTGTAAATCAGATTGAAGCCTGAAAAGGCTTTTCTGTGTCATGATTTCACCATCGGTGTACCGCTCTTCGGGTCTGACACCGGCGGGCTCAGCGCCGAGGACTCCCGCATTGCCATCTGCGAAGCCATGAAATCGCACTTTAAGAACAACCGGGAATTGCTCATCAGTCAGATATTGATCGTCAACAAGAAACCGGATGTCTGCAACACAGTGAAGTTGATTCTGGGACGTCATTTTGTATTTGGGTGAAATGTCAGAAATCACTTCTTGTGTCGTTATGAATCAGAGTAGTCAATTCTGACAACATTGAGGCGGGCCAGATAAAAGTGACGATCAACATGAATTTTGAACAGGTGAGTATAAAGTATAAGTAAATTAGGGGGTGAATCATGAAGTTAAGAGTACCAATGCTTGAATCAGTTTGTTATGTAGCCGAGAATGTTCCAAAGCGATGCAGAGACCTCTTTCATATCGAACTGGATTTTTCGGTAGAAAGCATTGAACACCTTGAAGGGATCATTGAATCTTTTCCTCGTGGTGATGAACCAACAATACTGGAAAAATTGAACGAACCACTGGTAGCCATAGGGTGTTATGTCGGTGAAGTAATTCGCAGGAATTTCGGCGGTGAGTGGCAAGACACTTCAAGTGTTAATGGTTTTCCAATTGGCATCAAGCTGGGAAGTACATATCTGAACCCTATCGACAAGGTTATAAGGCGCTACAAAGAAGGGAGTGAACACAATTTGACCGATTATGTGAAGTTCTCTTTATTGATGAAGGTAACTTTCGATAAAAATAGTATGACATTGTAGAAATCAAGAATGTCATAAATCATCATATATGTCGTTTGAATAAGCTGGAAGGTTCAACTTCGTGAAAAGAAAGGAACCTCATGATTCGAATTCTGCTTATCGAAGACGACAATGGACGTGTCAGAACAATCAGGGAATGGTTGCCTGAAGATGTTCGTCTGGTACACGCCGGCAGCGCCGGTCGCGCAATCGGTATTCTCCAGAGAGACCGTAATGCCTATGCCGGGATCATGTTGGATCATGACCTGCAAGGTCAGGTCGCAACCGATATGGACTTCTTTCTTTCCGGCAGCAATGTGATGAGGACAATTATTGCAAATGTCCCTTCCGACACACCTGTTCTGGTTCACTCCATGATTCCCGCAGATGCTCCGAAAATGATTATGGCACTGACAAAATCCGGTTTCAGCGTTACACGCCTCCCAATGTGTGTTTTGACGAATGAGAACTTTAGCCAGTGGCTGGAAGAGGTGAGAGAAGTCTGGGCGGATCGGGAATGACGGAGGAGATGGGTTGAGATGAAAATAATCAGTGCTTCGCGACGAACAGATATCCCACAGTTCTACTCAGCCTGGTTCAAGGAGCGTCGCAAATCTGGCTTCGCTGAATACCGTACAGTTTATGGCGGTGGTAAAGACGGCAAGTTTAGGGTTTCCTTGAAAAATGAGGACGTTATCGGGTACCTGTTTTGGACAAAATTTGCCGGGCCGTTTCATGAGCAGTTGGAGGCCTTGCGGTCAGAAGGAATGCCGTATGTATTCCAGTATACCCTTACAGGATATGGCAAAGAGATCCAGCCTGGAATACCGGAACGTTCAGCAGCTATTGATGACTTCCTGCGGGTTTCTGTAGATCTACCCGCAGCAACAGCAATCCAGTGGCGATACGATCCGATTCTGGTGTCGCCGCGCTACAACATTGACTGGCACCGAAACAATTTTGAACAGATCGCGGAACAACTACAAGGATCTACTCGTGTGGTGAACGTTAGCTTTGTCGAACCGTATCTGAAAGCGATAACAAAGGCACCGGATTGGCGCGATATTCGGTGGCGAAAGCCAGATCCGATTCGCCACAAAACAGCCCTCAGCAAATATCCTGAAATCCGTGCCATCGGTGCTGAGGAGGATGTATTACTGTCTGACCTGGCTGAAATTGCCAGACAGCGAGGTATAGAACTGCGGGTCTGCTGTAATCGTGAACATGATGGACGGTTTCCGACAGCAGCGTGTTGCGGTTTGGAGCTTTTCCAAGCATACGGCACTGAATTGAATAAACGTGTTGCCGATCTTGCACCTGGCCCCTCACGTCCAGGTTGTCGGTGCCTGAAGACTGTTGATATCGGTATGGATACTACGTGCCCCGGAGGATGTTTCTATTGCTATGTCACAACCTCACTGGAACGCGCCCGATTGAATTATGAGAAACATGATCCGGCAGCCTCAATGATGAGATCGTGATTTGTTCTGAAATATACAGGGACAGGAACGGCAGATGTCACTGCCGTCCCTGCTCTTAAGGCACATGGAGTTACGCTGTTGGCTCGACAACAGCCGTTTTTGATGCAGCAGGAGCCTTGACAGCGATCCCCTTTTTCACTTTTCCCTTTTCCTCTGCCTCGCCAAGCGGATTCGTGAACCCGCGCGGCGGTCTGTAATCCCACCCCATCTCCTTGCACATTTCAGCGTTCAGGAGATTGATTTCCTCTTTGATTTTCTGACTACGCTCGATGAATTCCTGAGCCTTTTCGAACTTGATGTTCTTATTCCGCCCCATGTTCATCCGCAACTGGTAGAGGACATTATCGAGGGTGTTGAGCATACCGATGAAGTCGCTCTGGTCCATGGTCTTCCGGGATATGACGTCTATGTCGTCCCGATTCACCTTTTCCAGCTTCCGTTCCTGCCACGTCTTACCTCCTGAAGGTTTATTGCCTCCCTGTCCATCATTGGCTTGCTTACTCTTGTCAGTCATGTTCACTCCTTTCCTGGTTAACTTCTTCCGGTAGCCCTGCGGGCCACTCCTGTTCCGAATCTGCCGGACAGTTCCGAGAAGACGGTATCGTCGAATCTCTTCATGGTGATGACCAGCATCTCTATCGCGTTCATTTCATTTACGACGTTGGCATATCCCTGTTGCGCCGTGGTCAGCAGGACCCGCGTCCTGTTTGTAAGCTGCTCGACGTTCTTCATACCGTCGAACAGCAGGGCGAGCTGGCAGCTGTTGGGGTTGGCACCCGCCTTGTTGTCCTTGTTCTGCGACTGGATCTGGGCTGAGAGGTTTTGCAGTTGCGCCGCCTCCTGCAGGAGATCGAGAAGCATGTAGTAGGCGAATGCCCTGGCGGTTACCGCGGAAAGCTTGCCGATTACCTCTCCCTCTGTATTGGTGGCGATGGCGGTTTTCAGCACGAGACTGATGGAGAGCGGCGTTGCGTTAAGAAATGGCACGTCGTTGGTTGCGTCGAGGGTCTGCTTCGCTTTCATCTTTGTCGATATGGCCTGCATGCGGGTTGAGACGTATTGCATGATATTCGCGTTGGCGTCCGTGATGGCGCTGCATACTCCGGCTGAATTCTTTCCCTGCGCCGAACCGTCCAGGAATGTGTCGAAATCGGTATTCTTGTCGCACGGTGGTATGAAGCTGGCGACATAGGTGCTGTTCGTCGTGGTGGGTGATTGCACAACCACGTCGCCGATGAACCCCCGGATGAGCTTGACATAGTTGGCGTTCATTCCCTTCTTGGCGGCCAGGTTGTCGAGTACCGAGCCTCCGCCGAAAATATCGGTGATGTCGCTGGGACAGCCGGCCGTGCTCCCCTGGGAGGCCTGGGCCACGATGTTGCCGACCGGCGGCGTGTTCCCCATGGCGGAATTCATCACCGAAGTCAGGTTCGTTTTTGAGGTCTGATACATGTCATTTATGCCGCTGGATACCATGAAGTCATTCATCGAATTGCTCATTTCATTCTTCACGCTGTTGCTCATGATCGGCGAGAACGGTTCGCTTGCCACTGCCACGAGAGCCTTGGCCGCCTTGCAGTCGTTAAGTTGTATGTTGTTCAGGCGGTCCACGATAGCCTCCAGGGATTTGATTGTATCCGCCACCTGGGGGGCCAGCGTCTTCATCGCGATGTCGAAGGCCGCCGCCGGCGCCGCCGAAAGGATGCGCTGCAGCTTCTGGACAAGGTAATCAACATTCATGAAGCTGAACCCTCCCAAGAAAGCGTCGATCCCGCCGCAGCCGGACTTGATCGACGGCAGGGTCACGGTAACGGGATAGTCGGTGCCATTGGGCCAGCGGGCGGAAAAGCTGCCGCCGGTGTAGTAACCCCGCTTCGCCCCCTCGTAGTAGCTTGGTGATGTTGCGGTCTTCTGGGTCATCCAGTCATCGACCCAGCCGCTCCAGGAAAGAGCGGGCATCGTGGCGATCGCCAGGGCAAGCGCCGACGCAATGGTTTTCTTTGCTGTTTTTCTTTTCATGGTAGTTTCACCTCCTTTCCGCTGGTGATGGAACTTCACTGCTGGTCGAGGTTCGACGGCCTCTTCCTGACATCGAAGCCGCCTCCCTTCTGGAAGTCGTACAGGCTGAAATCCTCCGGGGTGATCTCGCCTTTCAGGAGGCGCACCGCCCGGTATGTCTTGTCCTCGATCTCCTCGGCAGTTATCAGTCCGCTTGAGACAGGGAAGGAGTTCTGGTTACCCTTCTGGATCAGGATCATGGCCGGCGTTATTTCGATACCGAACCTTCCGGCAAGGCCTGAATTCTCCTCGATGTTGATCCTCTTCACTTGCCAGCCGGTGGCATTGGTGAACCAGTCGATGATTGGCTGCTGCTGCTGGCAGTAGCCGCAGTCATTCTTGTAGAAATAGATCAGGGCGAACTCCTCCCTGTTGTCACGAAGCTTCCTGGTTTTTTCCTCCTGTATCTGGCCGACCCGGCTGAGATTGCCGGGGGTGGCAATCGGATAATCCTTGGCGGTGGTCAGCTCGGGGTATTTCTGCCAGACGTACTGGGCGACGTTGGTGAACGCCAGGGCCTTTTTCCGGGCTATCTCCTGGACCTCGTAGTACTCCTTGACGTTCTCCTCGGACGGGTTCTGTACCGCCTTCCTCTTCAAGCCTTCGGCGAACTTCTCGAAGTCATCCGGGTGCATGTTCCAGATCTCGTCATAGGAGTAGTCCGAAAGCGCCGGCGCCTTCTTCGACTTTGTCTTTTTCCGCTCCGCCCCCTTTTCCTCCTTCTTGTCAGGCTCCTTCTGATACCACCACCATCCCTTACCCGAATCGGTGTAGTAACCGGCGCCAGCCGTAGCGGCAAAGGAGAGGAGAAGCAGGGCTGCGATTATATGACGCACGTTTCGACCTCCTCCTGCTTTGCTCTGATCTCCCTGACCATCTTCCGCAGCCGGGAAGACTTCTTCTCTTCGAGAGACGCATCCGTCTCGCCGAAGGCTTGCACCCTGAACGGCACGAGGAGCACAGTGAAGCCTTTTCCGGCGCCGGTGACGACAGTTGTCTGGGTCGTGTAATATTTCGCGGCCACATACTCTGTGGCGATGGCGTCTTTTACCTTGCTCAGTTCCCATACGACCGTGTAGAGGATGTTTCTTTTCGCCCCTTCATCGGCTTCGGCCGCGAGGAGCGCCGGGTCTTTGCCGCTTACCTCCTTGAGGGCGCTCCACAGTCCGTCCGGGTGTGCGAAGACGACTCCAAGGTTTGTCGAGACCGCCGCCCAGCGTAGCCCTCCGGGAGATTCTTCCAGCTGGTTGATTCTTTTCTTTACCGCTGACAGGATCGCGTCGGCGTCGAACCAGGACGGCAGTACCTGCGTAACAGGGGGGGGGAACTCCTGAGATTCAATCTCTCCCAACGGATGTTCCCGTTCATCTACAGGTGACTTGGTTCTCTTCATGTCCGGCTTTTCCGTGATCGCGAGAGGATCAGTTTTTTGGGGTGAGCCGCTCCCTGTTTTTGCCGAGGTCTTGTCACGGTCAATCACCGCGCCGATGAGTGCGGCCAATTCCTCCTTGCGCACTTCCTGGTCGCAATGCTTGAGCAGATCCGTCAACTGGTTGTCCGGCTTCAGTGTGTGATGTCCTCTGACGATCCGGTCGAGTTCTCCCCGGTTGGCCAGGGAAGCGTATTCAGTAATCCTGTTGAGAACGACCACGGATATGAGCGGGTGATCTCCGGTGGAGTACAGCTTGTCATGGTAGGACGGAATCTTGCCGATGTCGTGGGCGAGGGAGACGATCAGGATATCCGGCAGCATGACCTCCTGGTTGATTTTCGCCGCGCACTTCCTCGCCACCTTGAGGGTGTGCCGGAAAAGCGGGATCGTAGCCAGCAGGGCGAAGGTCTCTTCCGGGAATTTATTTTCCGCTTCCTTATCGTTCTTCCTGACCACCGACGGACAATCACCTTCTTCGTCGAGCATTTTTAGGAGTCGGACGATGATCGTCCTGCGGGCCCCTTTAATGGTGCGTCGCTTCTCTACCATGTCGGAAAAGAACTTCTCTACTTCTCCGTTCCTGAAGGTCGGGCGGGGCAGGGGGGGTGCTGTCTTTTCCGGTTCCGGCTCACGCCAGAGCATGGCCATGTCCCGGAGGTTGACAACATCGCCGCTCAACGCTTTGTTCTCGTTGAGTTTCCAGGTCCTGCTCACTTCGGCCAGGGTCTTTTCCTCGTCCTCTTCGTGGAGAGGCTCCATCATGAGCTTCTCTTTCCCATCCTGACCGAAAAGGTTTCTGGCCGCATAGGTCACGAGTCCGGTCCCGATGATGGCCGCTGCGAGGAACAAATCGTTCATTGAGTGTCCGTCTCCTCAGTGGAACGGCAGGAATCGAACGAGGAGACGACGGCCGGCGCTTCCGGGAAGATTATTTTCGTCTTGGAGGGAAGCGCATCGAGTGTGGTTCCCTTGACCCTTCCCGAATAGGTGAGCATGTAAAACTCCCTGGGTTGGAGGCCCAAAATATCCTGGACCTTGAGGATGTCCTGCTCCACCTCCCGGGTCGTTACCTGGTTCGATCCAAAGATCCCCGTCAGGACGTTTCGCACCCCGAAATGCTTGACGACGTATTCGCTCGTCTCCGCGTCGGAACAGCGCATGAAGATCTTCGTATTGGTGTTGTCGAGGATGCTCTTGCCGAACTCCTCACCCACGACAGCGTAGACCTGGTTTACCGACTGGGCAAAGGCTGTCACCATTACGTCCGCTGATCCCGCCTTGGCGAAAAGGTCCTCTATTCCCTGGTAAAACAGGCTCTGCGCTTCATCGATGAAGATGGAGAGCGGGGGATCGACCCTCTGTTTGTTGGAATGATAGACCCTGCCGATGAAGGACTGGATCATAGAGAGGATAACCTTGCCGAGGGTTGCGGAAGCCTCCCGGGTAATCATCGTACCGGTGTGGACCACGAGGATGACCCGTTTTCCTTCCTCCAGGTTTTTGATGAAGCGGTTGGAGTCGGCCTGGCCGATGATTTTGCCGATATTGCCGGAGGAGAGCTCCATGAGGGCCGTCCTTAGCGTAGAGGAGACCTTGGCGTAGTACTCCATGGGGGACTTGAGAATATCCTCAAGCATCCCGGCCGTCAGGTCCGCCTCATGCGTATTGAGACGGCGCAGCGCGTTCATCGTCTCCTCCAGGGCTTCACGGCGGATGCTTTGCCGGATGGTGTCGATGTTCATTACCGGCAGGCGGCCTTCCTCTTTTGCCAGGAGGATGTTGGCGGTGACGACGGCGGTGGTGATCTCCTTGGCGATGTTCCGGTAGAACGGCTCTTTTCCTCCCTGGATGCCGGAGATAACATGGCCGACCAGTTCGTCTACCATGAAATAGTAGGCCATCGGGTCAACGACGGACGAGTATTCCGGAAAGATGGGAGTCACGAGCATCAGTTCATCGAGCCGCCCCGCCTTCCGCACCACATCGAAGATCTTCGTAAATATCTGCTGGTCACCCTTGGGATCGAAGTAAACGACCGAATACCCCTTGTTGATATCCTGTTCGATCAGGTTTTCGCAGAGCCTCGTCTTGCCGACGCCGGTCGTGCCGAACACGAACATGTGGCGCTTCCGAAAGGAGTCGGGGATGGAGAGCGGAACAATTTTGGTCGGGTGCTCCATTTTCACCCCGACCCCAATATGGGTCAGGGGTTCATTTTCCGGACGTTTGCAAAATGGAAACATTCAAGTGCTCTCCCAGTTCTTTTCCGACATGGTTGATAGCCTCCTTGGGGATGCGGATGGGTGTGATGATGTTGCTGAATCCGCCGGCAATCCTGCGCCGGCATTCGATGCCATAAATTCCGGTCCGCTCCTGCAGGAGGAGCGCGGGAAGCTCCTTGCTGGTCCGGCTGAGCCGGATGCGAACATTGGCCGACCGGCTGTTGGCGACTATCGGCAGGACGCTCGATATGAAGAACTCCCGTACTTCACCGATCCGGAAACGGCCCCTTTCGTGAAGAGGCTGGTGGTCCACCGGGCATTCACCGGCCAGAATCAGTTGTTGGAAAACGTCGGTGAACTCCAGGGCGACGTGCAACATCCCGTTATCGGCGATCCGGGTTATCTCACCGGGTAAGGTAGTTCCCCGCAGCTCTTCCAGCTCCTCCGACTCACGCAGGGTCTGGCGTTTTTGTAGTTCCAGTTCGACCAGGTAGAGGATGTGGCGTCGCAGCTTACTGTCGATTTCCCCGGTGGAGATCTCGACCGGTTCGCCCCTGTGCGAGAATGCGGTTATCTCCAGCTTGCCGTTGATCCTTACTGAGATGTTTTTTTTGAAGGCATGGGTAAGGGCCCGGGCAATCGCTACCTCAACCGCATCCAACGCGTCGGCTTCCCGAAGCCCGTATTTTGCCAGGAGCTCAGCGGGGATCATGACCGAACACCGCTTCCCATGGCGATTCCTCCAAAGACACGCTGGCTGCTGCCACCTGTTTCTGTTCCTGACGGGTCTGCTGGAACGCTACTTGCTCCCGGCTCATCAGCCGGGCGATCCTGGCGGCGTACCTGTCCCGCTTCGACGGAGTGCGCGAGTTGTAGCAGCCGACTGCTGACCAAGTGTAGCCGTAGTCACGGATGCATTGGGCCAGCACCCAGGCCCCCACCTTGACGTTTGTGCACGGATCGGCAAGTGCTTCCCAAGAGATCCCCATCCTCCGAAGAGACGGCGCCCAGGAGGAATTGATCTGCATGAGCCCGAAGTCGTAACTCCCGTTGGTGTTGTTGTTGACGGCGGCAGGGTTGAAGTTGCTCTCTCCCTTGGAGATGGTCCAGAGAAGCCGGGGCGCGATGCCGTACATGGCGCCGGCCTCCTCGTAACAGAAGGCATGCGCTGTCCCGTAGGAACAGAGTGTCGACAGAATTATCAATCTCAGGATCACCCGACGCATTTTTCCCCCTTACAACATAAATTCTGCGGGGGGGAAGTATGATGTGAGAAAATTCGGGAAAAAATTTGTTGTGTAAATTGTTTATCGTTGTTTTGCCGGAGAGTTACAGCGATGGGGTGAGGTCGAAATAATTTTTAAGAGTGTATCTGAAGAGAAAAGGGGGGTTTTGCGATGCAGAAATTGACTCGTTGACTTCATGGTTGGTCGGAGCCGATATGGATCGCCACGATCTTAACGCCGGGCCGCAAGCTCAAACATGTCTGGTTCGAGTGGCGTAACCGAAAGCACATCCTGGAGACGACATATCACTGGAAAGAACAGGCAGGCGCCACGACACTCATGCACTACTCTGTTACGGATGGCGAGGCTCTTTATGATCAGATATCGAAAATATACAATACATATAAAATAGTGTCTAAAAGTCAACTTTAAGTTTACATTGGATACCAAATATAATACTATATTTTGAAGGCAATCAGAATAAATATAAAAAAGCGCTCAAATGTCAACTAATAGTTTACATTCAAGTAAAAATTTAATAACAGCTATGTTTTCACTGCCGAAGGGGATGCCGGTTACGACCAGTCAAATGGTGCGTTGGGGCATATCTCGGCAGTTGACGCACAGGTATGTCCAAAGCGGCTGGCTTGAACCATTAGGCTACGGTTATTTCCTGCGACCGGAAGACACGCTAACTTTGCCGGGAGCGGTGGCAGCTCTTGAGGCACAAGGGGTGGCAGTACACATAGGCGGCAAAACGGCTCTGTCGTTACTGGGAGTCGTTCATTACCTGGCAATGGGCAAGGAGAAACTGTTTCTTTACGGCACGGCACGGAAAAATCTTCCAGGCTGGTTTACCCACAAGTTTCCCTGTGAAGTCCGTATGAGTCACCTGTTTGATGAAGTTGTGGGACTGGAGAACAGGATGCATGTGAGACGCCAGGATGAAAATGATCCTTTCTCTCCCTTCGTCTCAGAGCCAGAACGGGCACTACTTGAGATGCTCGATGACGTGCCTCAAAAACAAAGCCTCGATGAAGCCCGAAAAATAATGGAGCCCTTGTATACCCTGCGTCACGAAGTTCTGCAGTCACTCCTGGAAGCTTGCACAAGAATAAAGGTTAAGCGACTTTTTTTCTCACTGGCGGATGATTTAAAGCTACCGGTCTTGCAGCAACTGGACCTGAACCGTATGGATTTTGGCGCGGATTCCGTTTACATACGGACTAAAAAAGGGAACTCTCTGAAATTAAAGAATCCCAGGATGGCAAAACATGGATAGCCGTTACCTCGAAATAGTAAGACTACTGATCGATGCAGCACCGTTCGTTTTTACCCAGAAATGCTTTGCTTTGAAAGGTGGCACGGCAATAAATCTGTTTCTGGAGGACATGCCGAGACTATCGGTCGATATAGACCTGGTTTATACGCGCCTTGATCATACTGATCGTGTGGCTGCGCTTGCTGCGATCGAAAAATCTCTTCATGCCGTTACTGATCTTCTGGAAAGCAAGCTGGGTGTTACGGTACGACCGACAACGTCGGGCAGTGAACACGAGTCGAAGCTTTTTATATCAAGGGGGCCCGTGCTGCTCAAGGTGGAAGTTAATCACGTGTTCCGTGGTGCGGTATATCCTCTTGTGGTCGGCACCATGTCGGTGCAGGCGCAGAAACGTTTTTCGCGGGCTCTTTCCGTCCCTATGCTCGACCCGGACGAATTGTACGCAAGCAAACTCGTTGCGGCTATGGATCGTCAGCATCCGCGGGATCTCTTTGACGTGATGTTGTTGCTTGAAGGCGGAGGCATCACGCCGCGGATGCGTCGCGCCTTCACGGTCTACCTTGCCGGGCACAATCGTCCGATTCATGAACTGCTATCGCCTAACCCAAAGGACATCAGGACAGAATTTGAGAGTGATTTTGTTGGTATGGCCAGCAGAGAAGTTTCGCTCGAACAGCTTGAAGATGTCCGGGAGAAGATATTCCGGGAACTGCCTGCATCCCTTGACGAAGCCGAACGCAGCTTTCTGCTTTCAGTTAACCGCTGCGAGCCGGACTGGGAAATTCTCGGATTGGCCGGGATAGAAAACCTGCCGGCCATCAAATGGAAATTGCTGAACCTTGGCAAGCTCGCCAGAGCCAATCCGAAGAAGTACGCGATGATTCTGAAATCATTGGAAGAGAAGTTCAATGCAGCTATGACTTTTTAATGGATGACTGATTGCTCTGCCGCTTCACTCTGCGACGGTTTATTTTTCAGTATCTCAAGCAGAAGGACTTCCCATTTGAGGAGAGCATCTTTCTTCTCATTATCGTAGCGGTACTTGTTGTAAACTCCTATAATTCCTGGCTTAGTATGGTTCAAGACTTCTTCTGCATGTTCGTCTGAAATGCCAATACGCGGCATGTTCGTTCGAGCAGTGCGTCGGAGATCGTGCGGGGTCCAGGGGGACATCCCGAAATAAGGGGCCTTCCTTGCCTTTATTTTTCTGGTTCCGACCATCTTGATAATTTCATTCGACAAGTAACCACGGTTGATTGCCTGGGAAAGGGTGTTCCCGGCAACATGCCCCTTGTTATCCTTCCCTGATGGGAAAATATATCCTTTCAGGCCGCCGATCAGGGAAAGAGCCATATCGGTCAGATAGACCCGGTGCTCTCTTCCATTTTTTGCTACATCTGCGGGAATCGTCCACCATCTGTCCTTGATCTGATCACTATGCATCTGTGATACTTCACCAGGACGTTGCGCAGTAATGAGAATCATCTTGAGTGCACGTTTCACCGAATTGGAAGAAGGCGACTTCGATATCTTTGTCCATGCCTGAAGAACCTCATCATCATCCAGTACTCTCTCACGAGCTTTCGATATTGCTTTCGGCACGGCTTTCGTTATTTGCAAAAACGGCTGGTTTTCAACCCATTCCCGCTGAAGTGCGTACTCGAACATCTGCCTGCCGGCTTTAAGCACATTTCCGGCCTGCCCCGGCGCGCGGGATGCTATGCTTTGAATCAGCATGACGGCATCCTTACGGCGGACCTCCGTAATGGGTTTCCTCCCAATGGAGGAGATAATTCCGCTCTGAAGAGCGTAGAGAAGATTTCTCTGGGTTTGAATTCCATGATTTTCTCTGGAGTACATGACGAAGTACACCGCTGCAAGCTGCTCGACGGTTGAGGGAACGAATCCGTTTGGGATCCCTTCGTCCATGAGAGTCTGGAAAATGTGCCGCTCAATCAAGGTGGCGGTGTTGGCGATATCCTCGGCCTTTTTCCTCGCATCGGCCAACTCCTCGGCGGCGGCTTTCTTTTGGACACGAGGGTCAATTCCTCTCTTGATCAACTTGTATGCGTCGTTGTACGCTATCCTTGCGTCAGCCAATGATATGGCGGGATAGTTGCCAATATGCAAATACCCCTTTTGTTTGTTCAGCTCGAAGATGTACAAGAATGACTTCGACCCCGAGGGGAGGACTTGAAATGCGAAACCTCTCCCCTCCCTGACCGTGTATTTCTTCTCTTGAGGCTTGAGAGAGACCAGGAATCTTTCCGTGAATTGCTTCATTCACTCCTCCATTTTTTGCATCCGTTTTGCATCCGTTTAAGTCGTAAAAGAACCCCTTGCATCCGTTTTGCATCCGTTTTGCAGGTGGCAAAGAGAGATTAATTATGAAACTTCAAGACACGAAATTACTATATTTTATGTACATTGTCAATGAGTTGAGTAAGGCTATCGATACAAGCGGATGCAAGCTGAAACAGTCTGAATATGAAATCATCAAAATTCCCAAGGTTGAGGTCGCGAGTTCGAATCTCGTTTCCCGCTCCAATATAAATAGGTTCAGCCAGAACAGGCTGGACCTTTTTTGCGTTCTGAGTGGCCTCAGATAGATTGCCAATGAAGCTTGAACATGCTAATCAAAACAGCCAGGCGGGTTGATATGTCGCAGCCAAAAAAATTGAATCGCCGGCATTCAATACTAAAGCACGCGGAGGAAAGGTAAATGACCACGAACGTCAATCAGGCCTGCGATAGCGGTTCAGGCAAGGCTTCGCGTGCCGGAACCGTTTTGCGGTTGGCGCTGATGGGCATCGTCTTGTGCCTCCTTGCCCCCTGGCCGAGCCGCGCAGAAGACCTGCGTTTGCTGAGCGTCGGCATGCGAGCGCGCGTCTCAGGGGTGACCGTGCTCGGAGATGTGCAACCGGAGTCGTTTCAAGAGTACGACGCGGTGGCGAACTTCGGGCTGCCCTGGGGGCGATATTCCCTGTCTGGCTGGGGAGTGGGCACGCGGCTGATGGCGAGCGCCGGGGCTCTTCGGGGAGTAGGGGAAACCGCGCTCGTCGTTTCTCTCATCCCCGTTCTTGCCCTTGGGAGTCAAGACGGGCGGCTTACATTGGACCTGGGAATTGGAGGAGCGCTGCTCAGCAAGTATCGTTTTGGGACACAGGACTACGGCGGACCTTTCCAATTTGCCCTGACTCTAGGCACCGGCGTTCCGCTCTACGAACGCCTGGGGCTGGGCTACCGGTTTATGCACTATTCCGATGCAGGCATTAACGGTTCTAACACCACAGGGGCGGATTTTCACATGGTTGAGTTCACCTACCGGTTCTGACGCCTGGGGGTTGTCAATCGGCGTTGAAAATTGACCCACCCCAGGATAGAGGCATGTGATATGTGCGGAGGATATCTGAAGGAAATTTCATCCTTTACACCCACTCCGCCCGAAATGCTTGTTGTGGAAGACCTTGCTACTCTGCATCTGGATTTTATAGCTCAGCAAATGGGGTATGTGAAATCAACACAATACGGGATGCCACCGGTTGAATAATGAGTAGAATAAAGCGGGTTGACACAAATGTTCACGGACAGCGGTAAAAAAGACAGTTATGCCAGACGACGTCTTTACAGAATTTCTTCACAAAGACACCAGCTTTCAGATCATTGCTGCTGTCCATGAAGCACGCAATATCACTGCTGTTAAAGAAGGACAAAACGGACTCGTTTTTTATTGTATCGATACTTGACTTCAAAACTTTCTCTGTTACCATATAACACAAATTAATGCTCTTAACGAAAAGAAATATTCTTCCGAGGCCCAGACTTGGGAACCCATGAAAAACCATATGTATATGATTGCCGATGCGCTGGGAAAAGGGATTGTGAAACAGTTCCCGAAGAAGTTCTAACCAATAACTTGAATTCAACATTACGAGAGGAACGCACATGAAAAAGTTTTATTGGCTGTCCGGCATTGCGGCAACAGGTATTCTGTTGGCGGTAATAATAGTTAGTTGCGGTGGCGGTGGCGGTGATGGTACTAGCGGTACCACACCGGTTGTCGACTTGAACCGGGCAAACGCCTTGCAGACGTTCGACGCGGGGAAGCAGACCTTTCGTTTCGATACCTTTGGTGATGAGGCTTTCTGGGGGGATGCCCTCAAGCTCCACCAGGGGGTTGCCACTGTGGGCCCCGAGACCGCTCTGGCCGTCGGCCTGAAGGTCGACGTGGATGCCCTGCCCGGCGACCTGGTCACCAAACTCAAGAACGGTACCCTCGATCTCAAAGACCCGGCCAACACCCTGGCACTTCTGAAACTGAACTCAGTGCTGGGGATCACCGGCTTCTTCAACAGCGACGGCACCATGAAATCGATCGGCATCCAGTGCGCCTTGTGCCACTCCACGGTTGACGACTCGCTCGCCCCCGGCATCGGCCATCGGCTCGACGGCTGGGCCAACCAGGATCTGAATGTGGGCGCCATTGTCAATCTTGCCCCGGATGCCGGATTGATCAACGTGGCCAATTTGCTGGGTGTCCCCCTTGCCACTGTTCGCGCAGTACTGCAGGGCTGGGGACCAGGCAAGTTTGATGCCGGACTCTTTATCGACGGCAAAGCGGCCAATGGGAGCGGCATCCTCGGCTCGTCAGCCACACTTATTCCGGCCGCCTTCGGTCTGGCCGGTGTCAACCTGCACACATGGACAGGTTGGGGATCCGTCACCCACTGGAATGCCTTCGTTGCCGTTCTGGAAATGCATGGCAAGGGGACTTTCATTGATTCCAGGCTGAATAACCCAACCAAATTCCCCATTGCCGCCAATCCGGCCAACAAGTTTTATGATGTGCGACAGCCTACACCTGAAGCCGACCTGGTTACCTCCAAGTTGGCTGCCCTCCAGTTCTATCAGCTGGCCATTCAGGCTCCTGCCTCGCCTGCCACCGCATTTGATGCAGCGCGCGCGGCTACCGGCAAAGCTCTCTTTGCCGGTAAGGCGAGGTGCGCCCGCTGTCATGTGCCCCCCCTCTTCACCGAACCGGGTTGGAATATGCACACTGCCGCCGAGATCGGTATCGACGACTTTCAGGCTAAACGTTCACCCGACGAAGGTTATCGCACGTCACCTCTGAAAGGGGTCTGGATCCGCGAAAACCGACCAGCTGCCCAAAAGCGTGGTTTTTTCCATGACGGCCGCTTTCCTACCCTGCTTGACGTGGTCAACCACTACAGCACCTTCTTTGCCCTCGGTCTGACCGACGTTGAAAAGGGAGACTTGGTCGAGTACTTGAAGTCTCTATAGAGTGCGGAATAACCGCCTATTGAGAAGGGGGCAGAGTTTATCTGTCCCCTTCCTGTTTGCCCAGTTTGATGTCGTCGGTTTTAACTGCTTTTTTTACATCCTGCCTTTATTCCGGACTCTCCAGTTTCCAGCGCAGGTACATCTCCTCGACCTTGACCCTGGCCCATGGTGTCCGACGCAGAAATTTCAGGCTGGACGGAATACTCGGCTCATGGGTGAAACAGTTGATTTGGATGTTTTTGCCCATCTCTTCCCAGCCGTACCGCTCCACCAGCCCGGAAAGGATCGTATTCAAGGTTACACCCTGCAGTGGATCATGTCTGTTGTGATCTGGCATCTCGCCTCGTAACCACCCGGTAACCGGCTGTTTTTTTAGAGCATTATTCAATAATTTCGTCCGGAAATTGTTAAATTTCAGCCTGCTTTTCCACAACTCCCTTCATCACCTCTCGCAATCGGTTAAAACTGTACGGCTTGCTGAGATATCCCGCAACTTTTCCTTCTGCAATCTGTGAAGTAACATCCATATCTCCAAAACCACTGGAAATAATGATCGGCAGATCCGGGTTGATTATTTTCAGTTCCCGGATCAATTCATACCCGTCCATGACCGGCATGCCTATGTCTGTCACTACCAGGGTGATACATTCGGCATTCTTACGATACAGCTCCACCGCTTCCTTGCCGTTTGTTGCTTCAAAAACAGAGAACCCCAGTTCATTCAACAGGGTTTTCGCAATCAGCATAAGCTGTGGCTCATCTTCTACAAGAAGAATCGTACCGTTCCCCTGCCACGGTGCCGGGGCGACCGGCGGAAGAGATTCGTCCCCGGCGGAGTCACTGCCCTGAACAGACAGATACACCTTGAAGGTTGAGCCCTGGCCGGGTTGGCTGGAAACCTGCATCGCTCCCTTATGCGCCGTGATGATTCCGAGTACGGCTGACAGTCCCAGGCCGCGGCCGGTAAATTTGGTGGTGTAGAACGGTTCGAAAACCCGCTGCCTGGTCTCATCATCCATGCCGCAGCCGTTATCGGATACTTCCAGACAAACATACCGACCCGCCGTAATAATTTTACCGAGATGGTCCTTGTCCGGTTGTCCCGCATGGATCTCGGTCTTTGTCAACGATACACGAATTTCCCCCGGCGCTTCGCCGATAGCTTCCGATGCATTGATAATCAGATTCATGACAATCTGTCTGATCTGGCTGGCATCGGCTCTGATTGATGGAACTTCAGGTGATAGATCGTGCTTGATCACTACTTTTTGATTGAGGGTCGATCTCAGCATCTTGACCATATCATCCACCAGTGCTGTCATGTTGACCTGAGTGATTGTTGACATGGCTTTTCCGGCGTAGGCCAGCATCTGGCGGCATAAATCAGCCGCGCGGTGGGCGGCTGATTCTATCTCGGTGATCAGTTCATCAGCCAATTTCGGACGTTGCTTTGCCAGTGAACAATTGCACATGATGACTGCCAGAATGTTGTTGAAGTCATGAGCGATGCCGCCGGCAAGTACCCCCAGACTCTCAAGTTTTTGACCCTGCTGGAGTTGCTGTTCGACAGCCAGCTTTTCTACAGCAACTTTTTTGCGCTCGGTCACATCCCGCATGACATGGGCATAGGATGTTATGCGTCCCTTTTCGTCAGTTAGAGGTGAAATCGTGATATCAAAAACACCGTTAAGCCTGTTTACTTCTATTTCTTTTATATGCACGAAATCATCCTGCTTCATATCGAATCGAGGGCAGCAGGCAGGCGCTTCGCGCAGACCGTGTACCGCCTCATAGCATTTCCGCCCTACAATCTCCTGCACTGTTAACCCGCAACGCTCAGCCATGCCTTTGTTGACACGTATTATGGTATGGTTGATATCGATGATGGAGAGCAGGTCGGGTACGGCATCAAAGGTTCGCTCCCAATCCCTTTTTGCACGAATAACCGCCTCATCAGCCTGTCTGCGTGCCTGAATCAGGAGCCAGGATTTCAAGGCAAACGACACGGTGCGCGGCATTATCCCGAAAGATTCCGGCGATTTTACTATGTAATCCTGAGCACCGGACTTCATGACCTCAACCGCAATCTGTTCACTCCCTTGCGATGTCATTATGATAACCGGCAACGATTCTGCTGCCGTCGCCACTAATTCGCTGCCATCTCCGTCCGGCAATCGATAGTCAGTCAGAATAAGGCCGGGAGAGCGGCCTTCCATGGCCTTCTTCGCATCGTAAACGGTGCTGACGAATTCAAGGCGAAACTCTTCCAGATCATCCTCAAACGAGCGTTTAATAAGTTCGGCGTGATTGTCGTCGTCTTCAACGACCAGTATGTGTGGTGCAAACGGGTTGTCTGTCAGCATGGAAGATTCCTTTTGTCCACGAAAGACACGAAAAAACTCGAAAGAGAAACAAAAAACGGGTTATGACCTGAAATAACAGATTTATATTGATGATTCATCGTGTGTCAATTTGTTCGTGTATTTCGTCCTTTTCATGGATACTATTTTTTGGGCCTTCTCACCATGGGTGTTTGTTCCATGCCAGCCAGTAGAACCCCAGATCTTTCAGGAGTTTGCTGAAATCAGCAAAATTAACCGGCTTGGTCACGTAGCTGTTGGCATGGTATTCGTGGGCCATTGCCATGTCTCGATCAGCATCTGAAGTTGTCAATACTACCACCGGTATCGCCCGTAATTTATCGTCATTTTTTACCTCTTTAAGTACTTCCAGGCCGTCTATCCTGGGCAGGCGCAGATCTAGCAGCATCAAGTGCGGCAGGGGAAATTGCTTTCGATCGGAATAATTACCTCGCCCGTACAGGTAATCCAGAGCCGCTTCGCCATCCTCGACGTGGATAATGGTATTGGCCACCTGAAAATCTTCCAAATTACGTATTACCAATTCGGCGTGGTCGGGGTTGTCCTCCACCAGTAAAACAGTCAACGGTTCGCCTTTCATTGTGTTGTCTCCCTTTTAACCATTCCACTTTTTCCCTACCGTAAAACAAAATCTGCTTCCCGTACCGAGTCCATTCGACTCAACCCAGACGTTACCGCCCTGTACTTCGATGATCCGCTTTACAAGTGCCAGGCCGATGCCGGTCCCTCTGCTTTTGGCGTCCAGCTTGTTAAACAGTCCGAAGATGACCTGGTTATATTTTTCATCAATGCCGATGCCGTTGTCCTGCAAAAAAAAGACGTGCGTATCAGCTTCTGCCCGCATACCAAACTGTATGCAAGGTTCTGCCTGATCACCCATGTAATTGATGGCATTCTCAGCCAGAATTTGGACAACCTCTTCCATCCGCCGCCGGTCGCAGAATATATGCGGCAGGTCGGGTTGCACGAAAATCGTCACGTTGTGATTTTTCAATGGTCCGGCCAACTTTGCCAGTACCTCTTCGGCCAGCAGATTCATATCGACTGATTCAGGTGGGTTGATGAGACGCCCGATGGTTGAGAGTTCAAGCAGATCACGCAACAGGTCGTTCATCTTGTCGGCCGCTTCGCATACCCGTTTCAGGTCACCCGCCATCCGCTCGTATCGGCCCTCCTGAAGATCATTTAACAAAGCGCCGGCAAAGCCTTTGATGGTGATTAGCGGACTCTTCAGGTCGTGAGAAACGGTGTAGGTGAAGCGCTCCAGTTCGGCGTTTTTTTGCTGAAGGTCTTTTTCTATCTTTTTCCGTTCAGTAATAAATCTTGCCTGCTGAACATTCTGATAGGCTTTTTGAGACAATTCATTGGCCAACAAGTATAACGCCAGCGCCACTTTATCAAAGCGCTCTTTTGACATGGTCGGAACTTCTGACAACGCGCTTCTGAACAGTTCTCGATCAACACCGATTTCATCCGCATATTCCACCATCTTTGTTTCGTCCTGTTCCTCGTTCCTGACCTGTCCAATCAGCCAGTTGGCAATATGCCTGCCTCCAACTGTGATACTTGCCCCGCCATCCCAAAGTCCGCCGCTCATGCATGGTTGGACTATCGGGCCTGACGGATTACATTTTCCCAGCGCAGTGTCCGACTTTATGCAGTTTGCCAGACCTTTTTCCGACGTCCGGATAATCTCACTACATAATCTGCAAAAGTTACTTGGCCTGGTAATTGGTATGCCGTCAGGGGTAGTGATTATAGACGCTACTCCTGTCGCTTCAGCAAAGGCATCCTGAATGTGTTGCAGCTCATCAATGTTGAACAAATCGGAAAACTGGATGCCGACAGCATCATTCAGTGGCTGGGTAAGAACTGCGAGCTGTTTCTGAAGTATAGCCTGTAACCGTTTGCGTTCAGACATTGCATCTTTAAGTACTACATTGTTGAAATTTGATCTGGAGATCATCTGTGCCAGTTTTGAATAATAGCTCATAGCGGTCTGAACAGTCTGCCTGCTGAAGCGGGATACCCTGTTAAGCGCGGCAATGTAAGCTGTTTCGTCATAGCCGAAACGTCGTGCCTGTGCACGAAATAGTTCATAATCCGGTTCTTCATCGTCATACAGAAACTGACCAAGAAAAATGTTACCGATATGTCTGTCCCCAAGCATGATCGGGGTTGCAATATCCCACAGGTTGTTTTTACAGCGGTAAATCTTGAAGGCACCAGGAACAACGCCTCTGGAGAGAAAAATATCGCTTTCGTGGCAGAATGCGCAGGACTCTGGCTGCGCCCGGTGGAACTTGACGCAGATATCCTGCCATCCGGTACTGACCAGCACCTCGCCTTTGAGATCAATGATCCCGATCCCGATCCCGGTAAGAGCATAATAATCGTCCATCATCTCCTGAAAAGCAGGAGCGTCTATGACGTCGGCCAGCACTATATTTTCAGAATCCAGCGGGCCTGTTTCAGCTTCCTGAAGATGTTTTTGCGTCACTGTCGTATCCTTCTGTTTGGTTTATGCCGGATCCAGGCCACTCACATACACACTTTTCAGAATTAAAAATTCAAAATTACCCCACTCCCGGCAGTGAAATACAGAACGTACTCCCCATCCCGGCACCTTCCGATTCCACCCAGACTCTTCCACCGTGGACCTCTACGATCCGCTTGACCAGTGCCAGGCCGATACCGGTCCCCTCGCTTTTAGCGTCCAGTTTGTTGAACAGGCTGAAGATGTTTTCGTGAAATTGCAGATCAATTCCCTTGCCGTTGTCTTTGACGAACAATACGCACTCTTTTCCGTCCTGTCGTGTGCCGATTTCTATGCGTGGCGCAGCCTGATCGCCCATGTATTTGATGGCATTCTCGACCAGGTTCTGAATCACCTCGGCGATGCGCTTTTGGTCTCCATGTGTCTCGGGAAGATCCTGACAGATAATCATTTCAATCTTTCGCCCAAGCAGGCCGGCGAGTTGCGTCATAACTTCCTTGACCAGCCGGTTCATATCAATCCGCGACGGAGCATTCATAATTCTGCCTACTCGAGACAATTCCAGCAGATCGTTGAGCAGGTCGGACATCTTTGCTGCTGCATCCTCGATCCTCGTCAGATCAACCTGGGCGCGGGCAAGTTTACCTGTTTCCATATCCTGCCTGATCATGCCGGCATACGCCTGAATGGTGACAAGCGGACTTTTCAGATCGTGCGAAACGGTGTAGGTGAAACCCTCAAGTTCGGCATTCTTGTCCTGAAGAACTTTTTCGAACTGTTTGCGATCAGAAATGTCCCGCAGAAATGCCAGACATTGCCCTTCGTCGGGCCGCTGCTGGACGCTGACTTCGACCTCAAAAAAAGTACCATCCTTGCGGCGGTGGCGGGTCTCATAACGTTTCTCACCCCGAGTCATGATTCCTTCCTTGCGGGCAGACGTGTCGTCAACATCTACATCCGGAATACTCATAGATAACAGTTCTTGCATGTTATAACCGCTCATACGGCAATAACTATCATTCACTTCTATCAAGCGCCCCCGTGTGTCTGCAAGCCAGATTCCGTCCATTGCCGTCCGAAGGATAGTCCGGTGTCGCTCTTCGCTCTCTTTCAATGTATTTTCGGCCTGCTTGCGTTCGGTGATGTCCCGTGCGGTAGACAACGAGCCTGTTACCGAGCCATGCTCATCTTCAAGCGCCTTACACCACCACGCCAGAAGCCGAACCTCGCCATCTTTGCGTCGCTGCCAGCTCTCGATATAGAGTGTCTTTTCTGTACCTTCGAGTAAAGGCTGGACAATTTCGTATGTATGTTGTGTGGCCGCAAAATAGGAGCCGGCCTCTTTGCCGATAACATCGTCACCGAAGAACGCAAATCCGGCACTGTTCGACCATGTATACACCCACTGAGAGTCTACCTCCATGATGATATCGGGGACGGCTGCCAGGATTGCATTCTGGCGTGCCGACAAGAGTTGATACTGTTCTGCTGACTCCACAACTGAACGGGTTTTTCTGCGCACCTGCCTCTTGAGTACGACAATAAAAGCTACTGCGACCAGCGTCATCATGGCAAGGATAGCGATAGAATAACCCAACCAGCTGGGAATGACCTGCACCGGGACGTTGTTGCTGTGCGACCATTTCTGACGAGCCTTGTTATAGGGCGAATCCGCCTGATGCCTCCAGTTGGCCAGGTTGTTTTCCAGAAGCGTCAGCAGACTCTGATTTTTCCCTTTGGCAACAGTAAAGAAGATATCGAACGGATTGAACACGACGCCGGTAGAACGGAGACCGTACTCTTCCTGTTTGGCTACGCCAAAGGAGCTGTTTACGACTCCGGCACCAACCTTTTTTGATGCTACCGCTTTAAAAACATCATCGAAGCCGGGCAGCTCGATAATTACGCAGGTAATATCGAACTTTTTCATCAGATCGATGAAATGCCGGGCATTGAAATCACCCTTCATCACGGCAATTTTTTTACCCTGAACCTCGCGGATACCATCAATTTCGGATGCCAGCGGCGCATACAACTCACCCCACACCGTCAGAAGCGGTGTCGCAGTGTAATCCATATATTCAGCCCGTTCCGGTGTGAAGGCAACACTGGTGAGAACATCCACCTCGCCGGATTTTAAACGCTCCAGTCCTTCACTCCATGAGCCGTAGACGTAATCAAAGCGAATGTTTTCCCGTTGTGCAAGATCGGCAAGTGCATCTACGTAGAATCCCTTTACTACGCCATCTTTGTCCTGAAAAATAGCGGGGTAATAATTGAAAGCTCCGATCCGGACAACACGAGGCCCGGCGGCGTACAAAGAGATACAACTCAAGATGAGGAACAGTATGCCGGTGGCCGATATGATATACTTTTTCATCTTATCCCCTGGACACTGTTACTTCAAACATGATCCCGCTCCATAAAGTTACACTATCTTCTGACGCTCAATTTTTACGCGATAGAGGTTTCCCGGACGGTTTCGCGCTTGATCAGGGGTCTGGCTCAGCAACTAAAACCGGGAACTAATTTATACTAAATAGAACTATATTGTAAAGGAATCGGTCCCCTTCACGCATCTGCGCAAAGAGAGACTTTCTCCCCTTAAGATGAAGGCATGAGTCTGGCGATTATAAATATGTTTGAAGCGCTTATCTGTCAGGAAAACTGGACATTTGGAAAATATTTAGCTGTATTCAGGTGGTCTTACCCCATTGATTGATCCAGGTGTCGGCCTGGATGTTGCGGGAAACTTCAATAACAAGGCCAGCAGCATCGCCAAACAACTGCGCCAGCTTGAGTGCACGCTCGGAATCGCCGCCATCGGGCTCTCCGATGATCAACTTTTTGCCGAATCCGTCGCGTACGAAACCGGGTTGAGCAACATTATCATAACTGAGGATGACGGTTAAAGTTGTTTCGTATAGTGATATTATTCCAATTCCAAATCAAGGGTGAAATCAAGGCGGCGGGGATTGAGGCGACGAAGGCATACAACTCGTACGTTGAGGAGCCGAAGTCGAGCCAACGAAGATGGCGCCTTGATCTGGAATTGGAATTACAATACTGCTATTGCTTTTGACTCATTCGGGTGTATGTCGTATAATCCCCCGCCGGTCTGTTGCTACCAATCACCGCTTCACAAGGAACATGAATGCAGTTTTTTATTGACCCCTATTTCCCCGATACAATCGATGCTGTCGGCGATGCCGGCATGGCCGGTTTTGATGAAAAGCGGCCGCTGTATCTTTCCGGCTGCAAGAATTTTCTGGCAAAGTATCGAGAAGAAATAAGGCTGCTGCATCAGGGGGGGGCTTCCGGCAGCGATGTATCCCATCTACTCAGCGATATGATGGACGAATTGAACAACAAACTGTTCCTTTCCATCGTCTATGACCTGGGCGGCGGTGACGCCATGCTGGAGCACATCACGCTGGTGGCTGTGGGGGGATATGGTCGCGGAGAGCTGAACCCCTATTCCGATATCGACATCATGTTTCTGCACGACGGTATCCTGCCTGTTGCGACGGTTGAGGATATTGCTCAGAAACTGCTCTATTTTCTGTGGGATATGCGGCTTGATGTCGGCTATTCGGTGCGCAAGATTGCCGACTGCGTTGAAATGGCGGCGGCAGACGGCACCGTCAAGACGGCGCTGATGGATGCCCGTTTTCTTTCGGGCAGCAGGCCGCTGTATGCTGCCCTCACCAAGGTTATTTTCAGCCAGATCCTGCCCAAATCGAGTGACTCATTCATAAAGGAAAAAGTGTCCGATATGAAGAGCCGCCGTGACAAGTACGGCTCCACGGTCTATCTGCTGGAGCCGAACCTGAAAGAAGGGGAGGGGGGGCTGCGTGATCTGCAGACCGCCATCTGGGTGGCCCGCGTCAAGTACAAGTTTTCCGATCTGCGTGAACTGATCATCAAGGGAATACTAGACGATGAAGAACTGGAAACGTACTACGCGGCGCTTGAATACCTCTGGCGCATCCGCAATGAACTGCATTACTTTAACGGCCGCAAAAATGATCAGCTGACCTTTGATGCCCAAGTACATCTGGCCGGATTTTTGGGGTATGAAGACGGCGTACTGGTGCTGGCGGTGGAAGATTTCATGAGGGATTATTACCGTCAGGCCAACAAAGTCGAACATTTTACCTCCAGCCTGATTTCCCGCTGTATCTGGCGCGATGAAGGGGCTTTGAAGATCTTGGGATATTTTGTTCGGCGACCGGTTGGGGACGGCTGTTTCGTGCTCAAGGGAGAGTTGATCGTTCCGGATGAAGCCATTGTTGAAGAAAATCCGGGTGTCATGATGAAGATATTCGAGTTAGCCCAAAAACATGGTGTCTCCCTCAATGTCCGGGTTAAAGGAATCATCAGAAAAAATCTGGCGCTGATAAACGACAAGTTCCGCCGCAACCACGAGGTGAATCAGTCTTTTCTGAACATTCTGCGCTCAACCAAGGGCGTAGCCGACACTCTGCGTCTGATGCATCATCTGGAGTTCCTGAACCGCTATATTCCCGAACTTGAGCATATTTATTGTAAAGTTCAGCACGACATTTATCATATCTACACGGTTGACATTCACACCCTTTTTGCCGTTGAGCAGGCTGAAAAAATGCTGAGCGGAGAACTTAAGGGGAGTATGTCGCTCCCCTGCCAGATTGCTTCCGAGATCGGCAAGCCGGAATTACTGATTCTGGCGGTACTTTTTCATGACATTGGCAAGGGATCCGGAGGGGGGCATGCCGAGAAGGGGGGCGCCATGATTCCGACAATCGCCGACCGGATGGGGCTTTCCCGGGAGGAGAGCGAACGGCTGGAATTTCTGGTCCGCCAGCATCTGCAGTTTGCCCATATTTCGCAGCGCCGTGATCTGAATGACGAAAAAATGATTGCGCAGTTTGCCCGCCAGATGAAAACCAGCGAGAATCTCAAAATGCTTTACCTGCTTACGGTTGCTGACGTTCGGGCGGTTGGTTCGGATGTCTGGACGACCTGGAAGGCCTCACTGTTTCAGGAATTGTTCGAAAAGGCTTTCGGGATTCTCGATAGGGGCGGATTCCAGCTGGAAGGCAACAGCGAGCGGGTCACCTCCGTTATCAAAAAAGTTACCGGTATTCTGGAGAATGAATTCCCCGTCGCAGAGATTCTGTTCGAGCTCAAGGCAATGCCGGTGCGGCTCCTACTTTCCAATCCGGCCCCGTTGATCGCAGATCATGTCCGTCTGCTGCTCGGTCTGGAAAGGTCTGATATCCTGCTGCGCCTTACGCATCAGCCGGAGAGCGGCTATTCCGAGTACATCATCTGTGCCCGCGACATGCCGGGGATGTTTTCACGGATTACCGGCGTCATGGCGGCCAACGGCATAAATATTCTGGGGGCTCAGATCAATACCAGTAATAACGGCAAAGTACTGGACATCCTGCAGGTTAATTCACCGCAGGGAAATCTGGTCACCGATTCGGCCCGCTGGGATAAAATCGAACTTGATATGCGCCATGTTATTCATGGAGAGGTGCGGGTGTCAACCCTGGTAGCGAAGCGAAAGCGCCCCACATTGCTGACGGTACGTCCGACACCCCGCTTTGCGACCAAAGTTGATATCGATAATGATGTTTCCGAAGAGTATACCGTTATCGATATCCTGACTCACGACAAGGTTGGACTGCTGTATCTGATTACCAGTACCCTGGCTGAAATGGGGCTGTACATTGGAGTCTCCAAGATATCCACCAAAGTCGATCAAGTGGCTGACGTATTTTATGTCCGGGATATTTTCGGCCATAAAATCACTGCTCCTGACAAACTGAACGAGATCTGCAGCAAACTGATGGCCGCAATTGATGAGTGGGTGTGAAAAAAATTTTGAATTTTGAATTTTGAAGGCCTGCCCTGAGCGGCTTGTACTGAGCGAAGTCGAAGTAAGTCGAAGGGGTGAAAATTGTAGGGGCGCGGTCCGTGACCTACCCGCCTTTTAAGGAGTGAAGTATTGGAAGAGTTTATAAAGATTGTACTATTATCCGGAAGAACCGCTCTTGAGTTGGCGCTGTATGTGCTGCTGCCGGTGCTGGTGATCATGATGGCGCTGATGAAAGTCGTCGAGGCTCGCGGGGTTCTGGCTCTGGTCGCCAGAGTTATCCAGCCGGTTCTCAAGTTTTTCGGTGTTCCCGGAGCGGGTGTGTTTGCCATGCTGCAGCTGCTTCTGGTCAGTTTTGCTGCTCCGGTAGCAACGCTTGCCATCATGGAGAAGGATGGCACCGCCCGGCGCAGGATTGCCGCCACCCTTGCCATGCTGTTTACAATGTCGCAGGCCAATGCGGTGTTTCCGCTGGTGGCGGTCGGTCTGAATCTGGGTATAATCATGGCGACTTCAGTAGCCGGCGGTCTTATTTCAGCAGCGTTAACCTATTATATTTTTGCCTGTTCAATCAATGATGGCGCTGCTCCAGCCGACTCTCACGAGCAAACGCCAACTAAAACCAACAGTGGTTCGTTGCTTAACATCATGATAGTCGGTGGTCAGGAGGCGGTGCAGGTTATTCTCGGTGCCATTCCCATGTTGATTCTGGCCATCTTCGTTGTGAATATTCTCAAGGCCACCGGAGCCATTTCCGGACTTGAAGTCTTGCTGGCGCCGCTTTTCGGTATGGTAGGCGTCCCTGCTGTGGCCGTACTGCCGATTGCCACCAAATACCTGGCCGGCGGAACCGCAATGATGGGGGTTACTCTCAATCTCATGAAAGAAGGCGCTATCACAATCCAGGAACTGAACCGTATGGCCGGTTTTATCATAAACCCCTGTGATATTGTTGGTGTTGCGGTACTGATTTCGGCCGGTGCGCGCTGTACTTCGGTTGTCAGGCCCGCCATCGCCGGTGCTGCGGTCGGGATCGTTGTCCGCGGAATACTGCATCTGCTGATTTTCTGATTCGTCGTTTACTTTTTCTTCAGCTCTTTCACGCGTTTTTCTTTTCTGCGACGCAAGGCTGCCCGGGCGCCAAAGAAGGTTCCTGCGGCCGTTAATACCCAGATAGTTATAGTGACTGCTGTTTCGCTGGTTGTTATCATATGCGGAACTCCTTATTGCAACTGAAAGTATGTATTCATTCTGTCACTGAATCAGCCGGATTGCCTTGATGCAGGTCAAGCCGGAGAAGTCTGGAGAATATGATTGAACGACTTCCTTGACCTCTTCATATCCTATCTTGCTGTGGAAAAAGGGCTCTCAGCGAACACGAGGAGCGCCTACAGCAGTGATCTGGCCCGTTATCTGGATTTTCTCGAAAAAGCCGGACGGCAGAAACCGTCGGATGTTGGTCCGGCAGATATTGCCGCATTCATGGGTGCACTGCAGAAATTGGCTATCGGTCCGCGCAGCCGTGGCCGCTGTCTGTCGGCCATTCGCATGTTCCACAAATTTCTGATGATTGAAAACTACGCTGACAGCAATCCGGCAACAATCATTGAAGCGCCGCGTACTCTGCATAAACTGCCTCAGTTTCTCGACGGGCGCGAAGTCGATGCCCTGTTCACTGCCTGCCGGGGCGAGCGGGGCGAGGAGATGCGCGATCTCGCCATGCTTGAGTTGCTCTACGCCACCGGCTTGCGGGCGTCTGAATTGGTTAATCTCAAACTGCGTGAAGTCAATCTTGACTCCGGCTATCTGATGACGGTGGGAAAGGGGAACAAGGAACGCCTGGTGCCGATCGGTGAGTCGGCCCGCGTACGGGCAGCTTCCTATCTCGACGCAGTCCGAAGCAAACAGGATCCGCAGCGGCTGAATCCGTACTTTTTTCTGTCCCGTCTGGGTGGAGTAATGAGCCGCCAGGCGTTCTGGAATATCATCAAGAAACGGGCGCAGATGGCGGCTATCCGGAAAAATATTTCACCACACACCCTGCGGCACTCTTTTGCCACCCATCTGCTGGAAAACGGTGCTGACCTGCGCAGTGTGCAGATCATGCTCGGGCATGCCGACCTGGCCAGCACCCAGATTTATACCCACGTTACCCGGGAGAGGCTGAAAAGGCTTCATCAGCAGATTCATCCGCGCGGGTGATCTGCTCTTTGGTCCGCTTGTTCGGCGTAGTTTTATTGACACGTATGTCTATACAGACTACAATTTCTCACTTGTCGTAAATGCTGAAATTCAATCATCAAGTGGCGCATGTATTTATGGCTGAACAGCCCGGCAGTAAGCAGGAACAGCATACACTTACATATTTGAGTCAGTTCGGATCGAATCTGCTTGATTCCCTGATCAAGCAGTTTTCCAACCCCGATACGGCCAGCCGCAACCGGTTTATTCTGCTCGTTTCTACCTCTCTGCTGCTGACACTGGCCATTCTACCTAACCAGCACACCTCCAAACTCTCCTATAAAATCGGTGATATTGCTACCTCCGATATTCGTGTAACCCAGGATCTTCTGGTAGAAGACAGGGCATTGACGGAACAGCGGCGCAAAGATGCCGGTAACAACGCCCCGGTTGTGTATAACCTGAGAGATCAGGTGTCCGGGGTTATTATTGACAAACTGCAACAGGCCCTTACAATTGTTCGCTCCGGGCGTGAGGTAAAGCCGGAAAAAACTATTTCCCAGTTGCGGGCACAACTTACGCCGTTACTGGATACCGATCTGAGCGACGCTGAAATTCTGGCGCTGACCCGGATAAAGTCAGATAAAATTTTTCTCGCACGTGCGGCTGAGTTACTGAACGAACTGTATCAGCGAAAAATTGTTCTGGATGGGAAAGTCTTTCAGAGCGACTCCCGTCGCGGACTCGAAATATCTGACGACAATGGTCATCCCATCGGCGGCGACATCTCCACCGGTTTTACGGAGATTGGAGAGGCCCGCCGAATCGTCGGCAGTTGGAGTTTCAAGGGAGTGGGAGCCGATTCTGACAATGCCCGCATTTCGGCGGTGATAGCCAGGATCCTGCTCCCCAACCTTTTCTCCAATATCGAGGCAACCGAAGTGCGGTCCCGCAGAGCTATGGAAACGGTGCGACCGATTCTTTTCAAATTGCAGAAGGGGGAGATGGTCGTTCGGACAGGTGAACGGATTACCCCTGAACAGGCCCACAAACTTGAAGCGATCTTCGGCAATCAGCACGGCGGGAGTCGTCTCTTCACGGCGATAGGTACCTTTGCGCTGATCCTTGTGTTGTTTTATTTCCCGTACCGGTTTGCCTGCAAGAATATTCGAAAATTCAATCCGACCAATAAAGATGTCCTTATCATCTCTTTGCTGATAACCATCAGCTTCATCTGCTTCAAGACCGCTCTTCTGATCACCCATAACATCGGACCGGTATTCCCCTCGGTTGATGCTTCAAATTATTTCTACCTGTTTCCGTTTGCCGCCGGAGCTATGATCGTCCGGATATTTATCAACTCGGAAGTCGCGCTGGTCTATTGTGCAATTCTGGCGCCGCTGCTCGGAATCATGTTTGAAAACAATATGCTGGTTGTTATCTATTCGCTGCTGGGAGGTATTATCGGCGCTCATGGTGTTCGTCACTGCACCAGTCGCGGCACGATCTATACCGCCGGCATCAAGGTTTCGGTCGTCAACCTGGCTCTGGCGCTGTCGTTCCAGACTTTTAACAATGATATCTTCACCATGCAGACCCTGTATGTAGCCTTCTTCGCCCTGCTCAGCGGATTTATCAGCGCCGGTTTCGTGTCGAGCTTCATTCCGCTGATTGAAACGCTCTTTCAGTATACGACCGATATCAAACTGCTGGAGCTCGCAAATCTCAACTCTCCGGTGCTTCGGGAACTGATGATCAAGGCTCCGGGAACGTATCACCACAGTATTGTTGTCGGTAATCTGGTAGAAGCGGCCGCCGAATCCATTGGCGCCAACCCCCTTCTGGCACGGGTTGCTGCCTATTATCACGATATCGGCAAGGCCTCAAAGCCGCACTATTTTATTGAAAATCAGGCCGGTGAAGAGAATCGTCACGACAAGCTCACGCCCAGTATGAGTGCGCTGATTCTGATTTCGCATATCAGGGAAGGTGCGGAACTGGCCCGAGAAAACAGGCTGGGACAGCAAATAATTGATATCATCCGTCAGCACCACGGCACTGCTTTGATAAAGTTTTTTTATGAGCGCGCCAAAAGTCAGGCCGCATCAAACGGTCAGACTGTTGAGGAAAACGAGTTCCGCTATCCCGGTCCCAAGCCGCAGACTCGCGAGGCGGGCATTGTCATGCTGGCAGACTGTGTTGAAGCCGCCTCACGCACCCTCGTAAACCCCTCTCCCGACAGTATTCAGGGGTTGGTTCAGAAGTTGATCAATAATATATTTATCGATGGCCAACTGGACGAATGTGAACTGACCCTTAAAAATCTGCACGAAATTGCCAAGAGTTTTACCGGCATTCTTAACGGCATCTTTCATCACCGGATCGACTATCCGGAGCCTGCCTACAAAGGGGGGATTCGATCCAAAAAAACGGGACCCCGTGACCACGCCAAAACTGAACATGAGGTAGAGACGCATGTTGATACTGCTGAACAATCGCCAGAGACGCCATCGCTGCATAAGCCGGCAGTTAAAAAAAGTGGCGGTGAGAATCTTAAGCGCCTTGGGATGTCCTGAGGGGACGGAACTCTCGGTTTCAATTGTGGGTGACCGCTCGATCAGGATCATCAACCGCCGGTATCTTGCCAAAGATCGACCGACCAACGTGATTTCATTTTCACTGCAGGAGGGAGACTGCGGCGGGGTAAACCCGCATGCTCTCGGAGATGTAATTATCTCGGCAGATACTGCGGCGCGAGAGGCAGAAGAGGGTGGCATGGTCTTCTTCGAGAGACTGTCGTTCCTGCTGCTGCACGGAATTATGCATCTGTGCGGGTATGATCATGAACGGAGCGGTGAGGCGGAAGCACACAAAATGCAGCAGAAGGAGCAGCAGCTATTCAGAATTCTGAAGAAGGAAGGGTTGTTAAGCCCGACCGGTTTATAGATTCGGCCAACAGCGCTGTTGAGGGAATCCTGCACGCGGCCCGTGCTGAAAAGCATATGCGTATTCATTTCATCGCGGCCATTGCAGTATTGCTGACGGCACTGTTTCTCAAAGTCAGCCCGCTTGAGTTTGCGCTGCTTGCGCTGTCAATCCTGTTAGTACTCTGCGCAGAAATGTTTAATACCGCGGTTGAAGCGGTTGTCGATCTCGTCTCACCCGGCTACCATCCGTTGGCCAAAATTGCGAAAGATACGGCTGCCGGAGCCGTGCTGATCGCAGCATGCGGCGCCGCCATCATGGGGTACCTGATTCTGGCAAAATACGTTTTGCCGCTTTATGGGGAGGTTCTTGCGATGTTTGGCACTGAGTCTGACATTGGTACGGTCGTCTCGATACTGATCGTAGTAATCATAGTAGTTATTGTAAAGAGTGCAACCGGTACCGGCACTCCTCTCAAGGGTGGAATACCGAGCGGACACTCTGCTGTCGCGTTCTCAATCGCAACAGCGATAACGCTTACTACTCGTGATCCGCTTATTTCTCTGCTTTCACTTTCATTGGCTGCGATGGTAAGTCACTCACGACTGCTGATGAGAATTCATTCAATGCGCGAGACCGTCATCGGTGCATGTATCGGTACTGTTGTTACGTTGCTGGTTCTTCAGCTTTTCAAGATGTATGCATGACATCGGCCCGGAGATCGGCTCGTGAGGGTCTACTTCAATCGGGCTTTTTGCAATTTTTCCTGAAACAGTTCGGGCGTAAATCCTTTCATAATTATCTCATCCTTGTCTTTGCCAAAAATAATCACCGGAACTCCGGTACTGTTGTACTTGACCGTCAAATCATCCATCGCCTTGGCATCGACCTCGACGTCACGATTAATAAACGGGATGTCGTTTTTGGTCAGGTATTCCTTGGCTTCACGACAGTGGGGACACCAGGCGACCGAGTAGAGGACGATCTGGGGATATTGCTTTGCCGCCGCCGCTTTGGCAGGGTCCAGGACGCTCTGGCGGGTCTCTTCGGCACCGGCTGAAACGAACAAGAGCAAGGTTAAGGCCAGAGCTGTATATACTGATCGTGTCATGGTAGATTCTCCTTTTTTATGCATTGCGATGTTCAGTAAATTATCACATTGCTGTCGGCAAGGTCAAACAAACAAGCTGCGTGGAGACGTAATAATGAGAACGCGAATCAAGGAAATTCTTGAACCGGGGACCGGGGCGGAACTCTGCTCTTTTTCAGGATGGGTCCGGTCGGTCAGGTCGTCAAAAGAGATCTGTTTTATTGTGCTCAACGACGGATCGACTGTTGATGGTATCCAGGTAGTGGCAGATTCTACTCTGCCGAATTTCAGCCATGTCTGCCGCATTGGAACCGGAGCGGCCCTTACCGTGGCCGGCGCTCTTGTTGAATCTCCGGCGTCCGGCCAAAAATGGGAATTAGCGGCAAAATCAATAGAAATTATCGGCGGATCCGATGACAGCTATCCCCTTCAGAAAAAACGGCACTCATTCGAATACCTGCGCACCATCTCGCATCTGCGTCCCCGCACAAATACCTTTGGGGCGGTGTTTCGCCTTCGGTCACGACTGGCACAGGCGGTTCATCGATTTTTTTCAGAACAAAACTTCCTGTACGTCCATACGCCCATCATTACAGCCAGCGACTGCGAAGGCGCCGGCGAACTGTTTCGCGTAAGTACGCTCGATGCGGCAGACCCACCCACTCTGGATGGGCAGCCGGATTTCAACCAGGATTTCTTTGGTCAGAAAACCGGACTGACCGTCAGCGGCCAGCTTGAAGGGGAGCTGTTTGCCCTTGCTTTTGGCGATATATACACGTTTGGTCCGACGTTCCGGGCAGAAAACTCCAACACCGCCCGGCATGCCTCCGAGTTCTGGATGATCGAACCGGAGATGGCGTTTGCAACGCTGGACGACGATGCCGATCTGGCGGAAGAATTTATCCGGTATCTCTGCCGTTTTGCTCTCGAAGAGTGTGCCGATGAAATGGCCTTCTTTGACAAGCACATTGAAAACGGTCTGATTGAGCGTATCCGCAGTGTAGCGGAGGCTGATTTTGTCAGGATGGAATATGCGGACGCGATTGAGCGCTTGCAGCGATCCGGCGCCTCATTTGCCTATCCGGTGGAGTGGGGGCTTGATCTGCAGACCGAACACGAACGCTATATCACCGAGCAGATTGTGGGCGGTCCGGCTTTTATCATCAACTATCCCAAGGACATCAAGGCTTTCTACATGAGGCAGAATGACGATGGCCGTACTGTAGCCGCCATGGATCTGCTGGTTCCCAAGGTGGGTGAGATTATCGGCGGCAGCCAGCGCGAGGAGCGGCTGGATCGTCTGGAATTACGGATGACTGAGATGGGGATTGCCCGCGAACCGCTCTGGTGGTATCTGGACAGCCGCCGCTGGGGTAGCTGCACTCATGCAGGTTTCGGGCTCGGTTTCGAGCGGTTGGTCATGTATCTGTCCGGGATGGAAAACATCCGCGATGTGATCCCCTTTCCGCGCACGCCGCGGCACTGCGAGTTTTGAATAATATCCATTGACGATAATATCTGTACGGGATAATATTGCTTATGATAAAAACCTTCAAATGCAAGGAAACCGAAAAACTCTTTCGTGGTCAATTCTCCACGAAATTGCCGCAGGCCATTCAGCGAGCGGCGGCAATCAAGCTTGCTATTCTGAGTGCAGTCAGCATGATTGAGACTCTGCGCGTTCCGCCTTCCAACCACTTGGAGGCTTTGCATCATGACAGAGAAGGGCAATGCAGCATAAGGATTAACAAACAATGGCGAATCTGCTTTATATGGCATGGCACTGATGCCTATGACGTTGAGATCGTTGATTATCATTGAGAGGTAATAGTATGACAAAACGCGATTTCCCCCCTATCCACCCCGGAGAAATTCTTTTGGCAGAATTTTTAGAGCCGATGCAAATCACCCAGTATCGCCTAGCAAAGGATATTGGTGTAACCCCACGGCGTATAAATGAAATTGTACATGGTCGGCGGGCAATTACTGCAGACACTGCGCTCCGTCTCGGGCGGTTTTTTAACATGGAAACCCAATTCTGGCTCAATCTTCAGACCCATTATGATCTCGAAGTGGCGCTTGAAATCCTTCAAGACCGTCTGGATAAGGAAGTTCATCCTTTGCCTCTTGCAGCTTAAATCTTCTCTCTTGTTACCAAACGACCGCATATGAGAAGTAAATAGGAGTAAGCTCCATGATCCGATTGTTCACAATCACCCTGTTCGCCTCCCTACTCCTACCTTTATCTGCCTTCGCAGAAATCAAGACTATCAATCACACCTTGAAACAACCGTTCGGCGGCAGCCAGTCCCCTGATGATGCTCGAACCGCCGGTATAGCCAGGGCAAAGCGCGAAGCCCTTGAACAGTTCGGCACCTACATTGAGAGCGCGACCGTTGTCAAAAATGCGCAAGTTGACAGCGATGAGATACTGGCCCTGACCGCCGGGGTTACCAAGGCCGAGGTGATCAAACAGAAGAACTACGCTGATGGTGATGCCTTCGGCATAGAAATAACCGTCAAGGTGGAGTTGGATACGGCGGTGCTTGAAAGTAGCCTGAAGAGATTGCTTGAGGACCGAAACCATCTGAAGGACTTGAAGGCGGCTCGTGAGCGTGAGAGGAAGCTTCTGGCACGTATTGCGGAGCTTGAGAAGCAAAATAGGCAGAAGGGAAAAACCAAGCAGGAAACAGCGAAATTGAAGAAGGAGTTCCAAGCAGCCAGCCAGGGGCTAACTGCGGTGGAGTGGTTTGATAAGGCTGTTGCCCTGTCGGACGGGAAGAAATATTCCGATCCGAAAAAGGCGGTTGAATACCTCACCCAAGCGATCCGCCTTGATACGAATGATGCATTAGGATATCTCCTTCGGGGTGGTGCATATTACGAGCTCAAGCGGTTTGATCGTGCCATAGTAGACTTTGACCATTCTATCCATCTTGATCCGAATTTTGCATCGACCTACAAATTCCGGGGGCATGCATATGCCTATCTCAATCAGTTTGATCGCGCCATAGCAGATTATGACCAGGCAATCGGCCTTGATCCGAATGATGAAAAGACATACTTCAACCGGGGAATGGCATGTTACGAGCTAAAGCAGTTTGATCGCGCCATAGTAGACTTTGACCGAGCTATCCGCCTTGATCCGAATTATACAGCGGCATACGGCAATCGGGGAATTATATATGCCGAGCTCAAGCAGTTTAGTCGCGCCATTGCAGACTTTGACCAAGTTATCCGTCTTGAACCGAATGATGCAAAAGCATTCTACAATCGGGGACTTGCCTATAACGAGCTCAAACAATTTGATCGAGCTATAGCAGACTATGTCCAGGCTATCGGCCTTGATCCGAATGATACGAATGCATACATCCTCCGGGAACTTTCATATAGGCAGTTATACAAAACCCAAGACGGCTGTGTAGATCTTGAAAAAACCTGCAAATTGGGAGTTTGCAACGAAGATGATACTGCACGGCAAGAAAAGTATTGCAGGTAGAGAGGATCTATATGCTTATTACACATGGTGGCCGCAAAGCAAAACGCTTTGAATGGTTATTTCGTAACGGCATCGTCAAAATCAAGAACGAGAAGGGACGACAAGAGGAATACTCTCTCGATGAAATACTTGCCGTCCTTAGTTGGCTGACGGACAGATTCGGCGCTGCCTGGTTCCCATTGGCCAACAATGTTGTTAAGCTTTATCACGACGAAGAAGCTGACGGGCTTGGCGTTGCAATCCTACAACAACGACGCCCCAAAAACATAAGCCATGCGCAGGGATCATCCTACTTGGGCGTAGTTCTGGAGCATGCAGGAATATTGGAATGGAACAACAGAAAGAGGGGAATAGAATGGCGCATCATCCGTCAAACCCGGACTCTTGATGAACTCAGAAAAGTCATAGCCGGGTAGGGTGGGCATGGCTTCATCATGCCCACGCGGAACAATGCGAAAAACGGCAACGCTGTTGAAACATTCATCGGTGAGGAGAGGAGACCAATAATGGCAATAAAAGATAACGACTTACTGCTTGCCAGAAAGCTTAAAGAACGGGTCGCAAAGATCGCGCCACTTGTTGACTTTCGAGTATTCGGTTCGCGGGGGCGGGGTGATGCAACCTGGGATTCTGATCTGGATGTGTTCATTGAATTTGAGACCGTGACTAAATCAATTGAGGAACAGGTATCCGAGGCTGCTTGGGAGATTGGATTCTATAACGACTGTATCGTCATCTGCCCGCTGGTTTTCAGCCGCTATGAGATTGAAGAATCGTCGATGAGGATTTCATCCATAGTCAAAGTGATTCTTGAAGAGGGGGTGCAAGTATGACAAACACGGAAACTCTCTTTACTTATCGATTGAGGCAGGCTGATGAAACCCTTCAAGACATTGATAACCTGTCTGTCGGGCTTGGCTCAAATCCCACCCTTCGTACCATGAGCGAGCTGCATCTTCCCTGGCTGAATTTTTCTTGTAAGCAGTTTGCTGGTCAGGTACTATATTCTTACCAAATCTTACATGAGGTGCCACATGGAAACTACACTCCTGTCAAGCAAGGGGCAGGTAATTATTCCTAAAACTATACGCTCTAACCATCACTGGAGGCCGGGTACCCGTTTTGTGGTTGAAGATGTGCAAGGCGGGGTACTGCTCAAACCATTAAACTGTTTTGCTGCTACCGATCTGCAGAGCGGTCTGGGGTGCGTCGGCTATAAAGGTGTGGCAATTAGCCTGGAGGAGATGCAGGCGGCGATTGATGATGAAATGGCGCGTGCCTGGCGTAAGGAGTAACTACGATGGTTACTCTTGATACCAATGTCTGGGTGCGCTACCTGACAAACGATGACGAGCTTCAGGCTCGTCGAGCTTTGAAGCTTCTGGAACAGTCTGATTCCGTCTTTCTGCCCAAAACGGTGCTGCTTGAACTGGAGTGGGTATTGCGGGCGGCATATCGGGTGAAACCGGCCGATATACACCGATCGTTATTGCATATCCTGGGGCTGCCGATGGTGATTGCCGAATCTGCCGGACAGGTTGCCGCAGCACTTGATTTTTTTGCTCAGGGGTATGATTTTGCTGATGCACTACACCTTGTCAGTAGTGATACCGTGAATGCCGTCTATACTTTTGACGAACAGTTCGTCCGTAAAGGGAAAAATGCGGTGCCACCGGTCAAGGGTGTACCAGGGAAATAACAAATATGTGGGCTTGAATGGAGTCAGTTAGGTTGGGCATTGATTCATCATACCCAAGCGGAACAATGCGAAAAACTGCAACGCTGTTGAAATCGACAACAAAAAATGGTGGGCATTAAAACTCTGCCCACTATGATGGCTTGGCTGTGAAACTATTCGAATATATTGACTCTCGCAATCACATCCTATAAACTATTCTATGGTAAACAATAGAAAGGTGGTCAAAATGACAGTTTTAGCGCGGCAGGCAAATTTTATGCTTCCCGATGATCTTCTGAATGATCTGAAGCAACTGGTTGGTCAGCGTCAGCAAAGCCGCTTTGTCGCTGAAGCGCTTCGCAAGGAACTGCAGCGTGAAAAGATGAAAATTGCCTTGAAGACAAGTTTTGGTGCATGGAAAGACGAAGACCATCCTGAGCTGCAGGGCGGCGTTGATCACTATGTTAGAAACCAGCGGAGATCTACCAGAGTGGAACGCAACGCATGAGCAGCTTGCTTCTGGATACTGATATTCTCATCAACCTGTTGCGAGGCAATGTTGCTGCGCGGGATTTTATCGCAAACAATCTGGAAGAAAACGAACTGCTCTGTTCCGTGATTTCTGTTGCTGAAATTTGGGCTGGTATGCGTCCGCATGAGGAACTGGCGACAAGGAGGCTGGTGGATTCGCTCAAAATTGTTGATGTAAATCAGACTATGGCAATGAAAGCCGGCAGCTTTAAAGGAGCAACCAAAAGCCATTCCCTTGAACTGGATGATTGCATGATTGCCGCAACAGCTTTTTGCACGGGGGCGACTCTCGCAACAGGCAATGGCAAGCATTATCCTATGAAGGATCTACTTACGATTGTGGTGAAAATGTAAGGGTGACACCAATAAACCCCTCCCCATAACTTATGCATATCTTCTGCCTGGAAATCCATCTCTCCCTAACATCCCACTCACTCAAAGAGAAGCGCGGCATCGTCAAAAGCATCCTGGGACGGGCAAAGAACCGTTTCAATGTAGCTTGCGCCGAGGTTGATCGTCAGGATAATGCTATGGTGGGAGTCCTTGCTTTTGTTACCGTCAGCCCGGATAAAAACATTCCGCGGCAGGCGCTGGAACGGGTAGAAGAGTGGATCTACGAGGGATGGCCTGACGTTGAAATAACTGCTGCGGATATCTCCGAAATCTGAGGAACGCACCTCACGATCACGACGATAAACCTTGAAACTATTACCGGCTTCAGTGTATAAATATCTCTTGTCCAAGCGTCACCTGCAACATCCCGATATTTGAATATAACCTGTTGTAGTTCCTCTGCTTACTGCCGGTAATCTCTTCCGGCGCACCATTAACCCGAAATTCCTGGAGCCTGTGTGAAAATCTGTTCGCTGGCGAGCGGCAGCAAGGGTAACTGTCTCTACCTCGAGACCGGGGAGACCCGCATTCTGATAGATGTCGGCCTGTCGTTGCGTGAAACGCTGCTGCGTATGGATGAGGTCGGAATCGATGCATCACGTATCCATGCGGTGCTGGTCACGCATGAGCATATCGACCACATCCGGAGCGCCGGCTCTTTCGGGCGCAAGTTCAATGTGCCGGTCTTTGCCAGCCATCTGGTTCGCGCCAAAGCCGATAAATATTTCAAGAAGAGTCAGGTCTGCGAGTTTGAATCAGGCTCGGCACTCACCTTCAGGGATGTCCGGATCGATCCGGTGCCGATTACCCATGACAGTTGCGATCCGGTCGGCTTCGTGATCGAATCCCGTGAGGGGCGCGCTGCTTCCGTTACCGATTTTGGCATCGTCACGCGCCTGGTAACTGAAAAACTGCGCGGCTGCCGCTTTCTTAATCTGGAGTCGAATCACGATGTTGACATGCTTATGAACGGCCCATATCCGTGGGAGTTGAAACAGCGCATCAAGTCCCGTCACGGCCATATCTCCAACGAGGAGTCACTGGAACTGCTGCATGAACTTGCTCATGAAGGGCTGGAAGCCTTGGTAATGGCGCATCTTTCCGAGGTGAACAACCATCCGGAACATGTGCTGAGAACCACACGGGCTTTTTTAAGTGACCAGAATATCTGTGCGCCGCGGGTTGTCATCGGTGATCAGTACCGCGCCAGTGCGGTTATGGAAATATAGCATTACGTACAAATAAAACCAGGAGTTCTTACATGATTGAACGCTATTCCCGCCCCGAAATGACCCATATATGGACCGCTGAAAACCGCTTTCGCATCTGGCTCGAAATCGAGACTCTGGCTTGCGAAGCTCAGGCTGAACTGGGGGTCATCCCCAAGGAGGTTGTGCCGGTTATTCGCGCCAAGGGAGATTTTGATATCGCCCGGATCGACGCCATCGAGGCCGAGGTCAAGCATGACGTGATCGCCTTTCTGACATCGGTCGCCGAATACGTCGGGCCGGAAGCCCGTTTTATCCATCAGGGCATGACATCGTCCGATGTCCTTGATACCTGCCTGTCGGTGCAGCTTGTTCAGGCCGCCGATGAACTGTTGGCCGATCTGGACATTTTACTGGGGTCGATCAGGGAGCGCGCTTTCGAGCATAAGGATTCGGTCTGCATCGGTCGTTCTCATGGGATTCATGCCGAACCGGTGACCTTCGGACTCAAGCTGGCCTCTTTTTATGCCGAGATGCAGCGTAACCGGGTCCGTCTGCTCGCAGCCCGCGAGAACATCGGAACCGGCGCCATTTCCGGAGCTGTGGGCACGTTCGCCAATATAGATCCCTATGTCGAAGAATACGTCTGCACAAAAATGGGGCTCAAGCCTGAGCCGGTCTCTACCCAGATCATCCCGCGCGACCGACATGCCGAGTTTTTCTGCACCTTGGCAATTATTGCATCGTCCATAGAGCGTATCGCCGTGGAGATCCGTCATCTGCAGCGCACGGAGGTTCTGGAGGCGGAAGAATTTTTCAGCAAGGGACAGAAAGGCTCCTCGGCCATGCCGCACAAGCGGAACCCGATCCTGGCCGAGAACCTGACCGGACAGGCCCGCTATATCCGCTCACTCTGCATCCCTGCCCTTGAAAACGTGGCTTTGTGGCATGAACGGGATATTTCTCACTCATCGGTTGAACGTTATATCGCGCCGGATGCGACCGTGGCGCTCGACTTTTCTCTGCGGCGCCTTAACGGCCTGATCAAGAATCTGGTCGTCTACCCGGATAATATGCTGAGAAACTTGAACCAGATGAAAGGTCTTGTTTTTTCGCAGAAGATCCTGCTTGACCTGACTCAGGCCGGGGTATCGCGTGAAGAGTCATACAGTATGGTACAGCGTAATGCGATGAAGGTCTGGGAGCAGGGTGCGGACTTTCAGGCGGAACTGCTGGCAGACAAGGAAGTTGTCGGGGCGCTCGGAGAAGCTAAAATCCGCGAGTCCTTCGATCTCTCCTACCATCTGAAACATGTGAACACAATATTCAAGCGGGTGTTTGGTGAATAGATTCCTCGAATTCATACTGGGGTTCCTCCAGACCCAGGAGGCGGACAGCCTCCTGCTGTTCTGGGCCAAAGAGATCCTGGGGGCACTGCTGATTCTGGCTCTGTTCTGGGTTCTGTCGCATCTGGTCGTCATGGTGCTGAACAAATGGGGGAAGCGCCTGTCAGCTTTCACCTCAACCGATCTGGACGATCGTGTCCTGCAGCGGGTGATTCCGTACGTGTCACGACTTTTCGTGGTGCTGGGCGTTTATCTGGCCATCCGCTCGCTGCCGCTGCACGAGAAGCTGGTCATGATCGTCTCCGGTATTATCTATGTCATCCTGGTGGTGATCGTATGTAACCTGATCTACCATGTTCTTGATGAACTGCTGAAATGGTATGTTGCCAGTCAACAGGATACAGTCGGGGCTGTCATGTCGCGCCAGCTGACCCCGATGGCTGAAAAGATAGTATCCCTGTTTCTGATGGGTGCCGCTCTGATCGTGATACTCAAGCATTTCAATTACGATATTTTTTCACTTGTTACCGCCCTCGGTATCGGATCGCTGGCGATAGGCATGGCTGCCAAGGATACGCTGGCCCACATGATATCCGGCTTTACCATCATGCTGGATCGCCCGTTTCGCATCGGCGACCGCATCCAGCTGGTCGGCGGCCAGATCGGGGATGTGGCGGATATCGGCCTGCGGAGCACCAAGATCAGGACACCGGATAACCAGCTGCTGATTGTCCCCAATTCAGACCTTTGTAACACCATGCTGACAAACCAGGCCTTTCCCAACAGCCGGGCCAAAGGAAGCATCAACATCGGCGTGGCATACGGCAGCGATGTCGATCTGGTAAAGCAGCTGTTGGTAGCCACCGCCGGCGAAGTTGAGGATGTCCTGACCGACCCTCCCCCCGAAGCCTTTTTTGTCAGCTTTGGCGATTCCGCCCTCAAAATGACGCTTTTCTTCTGGGTTGAGGAGTACGGTACTTTGTTTGCCGTTACGGATAAAATCAATTCTCTTATTCTCAAAAGGTTTAGCGAGCACTCTATCGAAATTCCGTTCCCGACCAGGACGGTGAAAATGCACAAGGGAACAGACTGTCATGGCTAACAGAATAGAAACAGCATTAAAAGTTGGCGTGCGTGATCCCCGAGGCGAGCGGATCAATCGCGAGATCAAGCACTTCCTGCAGCTTGAGGTTGAAGAGGTACGTACGCTTGACGTATACACGCTCGATACGGACCTAGGCGGAAATGAGCTGGAACAGGCCGCCGCCGGTCCCTTCAGTGATCCGGTTATTCAGCTCTGGAGCATCGATCGGCCGCTTGCCGCCGATTTCGATTTTGCCGTGGAAGTCGGATTCCGCCCTGGTGTTACCGACAATGTCGGACGCACCGCCCGCGAGGCGGTCGCCTACCTGACCGGCCGTCCCTCCGCTCCCGGCGACGGGGTGTATTACTCGGTGCAATACCTTCTCAAAGGCAAGTCCCACCCTCACCCCAACCCTCTCTTTATGCCCCAGAGGGTACCTGAGGGCGAGGGAGTTTTAAGCTTGGCCGATGTAGAGAGAATTGCCACCGGCCTCCTCTGCAACACCCTTATTCAGCGCTACAGCATCCTTTCAGCCGCCGATTTCGCTGCAAAAGGGGGCTTTCCGGTTACCGTGCCCAAGGTCAGCGGCGAAATGAAGGCCGAGGTGCGTGAGATCGATCTGGAAGTTTCGGACGAAGAGCTGATGCGAATCAGCAAGGATGGGGTTCTGGCGCTGACTCTGGATGAAATGAAGATCATCCAGGCCCACTACCGTGACGCACAGACCCTGGCAGGGCGCCGGAAACATGGTCTTGGCGCGAAACCGACCGACGTGGAGCTGGAATGTCTGGCCCAGACCTGGTCGGAGCACTGCAAACACAAGATCTTTGCCGGCACCGTGCAGTATGAGGATGAAAAAGGCAACCGTCAGGAGATAAAATCGCTGTTCAAATCATTTATCCAGCGCACGACTAAAGAGGTCCGCGAACGGATGGGGGAGAAGGATTTCTGCCTCTCCGTATTCAAGGACAACGCCGGCGTGATTAAATTTAATGATACTCACTCTCTGGTTTTCAAGGTTGAAACCCATAACTCCCCATCAGCCCTTGATCCGTACGGCGGGGCGCTGACCGGCATCGTCGGCGTCAACCGTGACCCTTTCGGCACCGGTATAGGATCAAAACTGATCTTCAACACAGATGTCTTCTGTTTTGCCGACCCGTTCTATGCCAAGCCGCTTCCCAGCCGCTTGCTGCATCCGCGACGGATCTACGAAGGTGTCGTCGAAGGGGTCGAGCATGGCGGCAACAAGAGCGGCATCCCGACCGTCAACGGTTCGCTGGTTTTTGATGACCGTTTTGCCGGCAAACCGCTGGTATTCTGCGGTACCGCCGGTCTGATGCCCGCCGTGGTCAACGGCCTCCCGGCGCACGAAAAGTCCATCAAGCCGGGCGACCTGATCGTCATGACCGGTGGCCGCATCGGCAAGGACGGCATCCACGGCGCGACCTTCTCGTCAGAAGAACTCAACGAGAACTCGCCGGTTACGGCGGTGCAGATCGGCGATCCGATCACCCAGAAGCGGATGTTCGACTTTCTGATCCGGGCTCGCGACAAGGGGCTCTACCGTTTCATCACCGATAACGGCGCCGGCGGCTTGTCATCCTCTATCGGCGAGATGGCCGGTGAGTGCGGCGGCTGCCGGATGGACCTTGCCAAGGCGCCGCTCAAATATCCCGGTCTCAACCCCTGGGAGATCCTTATTTCCGAAGCTCAGGAGCGGATGTCACTGGCTGTTCCCCCCGAACAGGTTGACGAGTTTCTGGCCATGGCCGTCCGCTTCGGCGTCGAGGCAACCGTGCTGGGTGAATTCACCGACAATGGGGTCTTCCATATGCTCTACGGCGAGCAGACGGTCGCCTGGCTGCCGATGGAATTCATGCATGAGGGACTCCCTCCGATGCAGCTGTCTGCCAAGTGGACCCCTCCGCAGCATCAGGAACCGGAGCTGGAAGTTAAAGAGAATTACACGAGCGACCTGATGCAGCACCTCTCCGCGCTTAACATCTGCTCTAAAGAGTCGGTGGTTCGCCGCTACGACCATGAAGTTCAGGGTGGCTCCGTCGTCAAGCCGTTCACCGGAGTAGCCAACGACGGCCCCTCCGATGCGGCGGTTGTCAGGCCGCTGCTCGATTCATTCGAGGGTGTTGTGACAGCCCACGGCATCTGCCCGCGATTCTCGGATATCGATACTTATCACATGACCGCCAACGCAGTTGACGAGTCACTGCGCAACTACGTGGCGGTCGGCGGTTCACTGGACCTTGTCGCCGGTCTGGACAACTTCTGCTGGTGCGATCCGGTCCTGTCGGAGAAGACGCCGGACGGTTCTTACAAGATGGCCCAGCTGGTGCGCTCCAATCAGGCGCTCTATGACATCTGCATGGCGTACAACCTGCCGTTGATCTCCGGTAAGGACTCCATGAAGAACGACTTCTATGACGGTACGACCAAGATATCGATCCCGCCGACGCTGCTTTTCTCGGTCATCGGCAAGATCGATGATGCCAGAAAGGCGGTCACGATGGATGTCAAGCGTCCGGGCGATATCGTCTATCTGCTCGGCAAAACGGCGGACGAACTGGGTGGCTCAGAATATATGGCGCTCTCCGGAGCGATCGGCAACAAGGTGCCGCACGTTGATACCGCCAGGGCGTATCTCCGCTATCAGGCCTATCACGAAGCGGTCACCGAGGGAACGGTTGCTTCCTGCCATGATCTCTCCGACGGCGGCCTGGCGGTGGCAGCGGCCGAATCAGCCTTTGCCGGAGGGTACGGCATGAACCTGGATCTTTCCCGCATTCTCTGGAAGGGTGATGCGGCTGGCAGGAACGACTGTACGCTGCTCTTCTCCGAGTCGGCTTCCCGTCACCTCGTGACGGTTCACCCGGAAAAGCGCGCCCAATTCGAGACGGTCATGAGCGGTAACTGTTTTGCTTCGATCGGTGTAATAACGACAGAACAGCTGCTTTCAATAACCGGATTGAATGGCGCAGTCGTTGTCTCAGCGGATCTGGCCGAGCTGAAAGAGGCGTGGCAGCAGACGTTGAGAGAGCTGTAAACCCATAGTAGGTTGGGCAAAACGACAGTGTGCCCAACAAGACCGGTGCGGATGTTGGGCACATTTCACTTTGCCCAACCTACGAGCTGCTGGATAAGGTGTAAAGTGGTTATTGATGTAGTAAAATAGCAACCAGGGTTGGAGAATGTTTACTTCGTTGTGAGGGAACATAAGCAGTCAGATTTTGGAGGTTAATTATGTTGACTGATCTAAAAACCTTTGAAGCTGAAGCATTGACTTTGCCTGTTTCTCAGCGTGCTATATTGGCGCAACACCTTCTGGCTAGCCTTGATGATGTTAATGAGCAGGAAAATGAGTTGTTGTGGTTGAGGGAAGCGCAACGACGATATAAAGCCTACAAAAACGGCAATGTTTCATCTCGGGATGCTTTTGAGGCAATCGCCGATGTGCGTGGGCAGTTGTGATCTATGCAACTCGCCTGCTTCTTCCAGCAGAGCATGAAATGTTTGATGCCGCTCGCTACTATGAATTGCAAGCTGCCTGGAGGAAAAGAGCCTATCTGCAGCAACGATCAAAAAACACTGTTCAAACGTAGATTTCTATATCAATGAGTTTCTTCTGCATGAGGAAAACATTGAAGCTGCTGACGGAACAGAAGATATTGGAGAGTTTTTGGGTTTTTGGTTTATTCGTAAAGCGATGTGGGCAAGTCCGGCTGCCATAAAGGAGAATGCTTCGAGCCTGAAAACTTTTTATAAATTCATGCTAGAAAACGGTAAAATATCAAAGGAATCA
>JANNLB010000202.1:0-7664 GCA_031396605.1 Geobacter sp.
GTAATTTAATCATCTGATAGCGCCCGCTCGCAGCTTAATTCCCCCTGCTTTTTCCGGACATTTCCCCTATTCGAGCAGTTTTCTTCAAGAGCCGGTTACTTTTAAGAAAAAAGTAATCCGTGAGTAATCCGTGAGTATCCCCCTGTTATGGTAGCGCTATAAATAAACTCAGTTCTAAAAAATGGAGCCATATGGACAGCTATGTCGTGCGGATCTACCGGAGAAAATGCGACAGCCCACAAGACCTTGTCGGGCTGGTAGAGCTAGTGGATTGCGATAAAGAAAAGGTGTTCACCAGCTTTGACGAGCTTTGGGCGATCCTTAACAGCATGCAAGTGGCTACGGGGCGTAAGGAATGAGGGGATGTGGTGAGCCGGGTGTAAAATGACGGATTACTCGAAAATTACCCGGAAAATACCCGGTGCAGGGTATGTTTATAATCGTGATGATCTGTTAGGTTCGACTTCATCGTGGAACTTCATGCGATCATGGACCGCGAGATAGAAGCAACGAGAAGTCAAAAGGAAAGGAGAAGAAGGAAGCAATCGTTATCGCAACATGTTGAAGCAAAAAGGTGAAGAAGATCGACAAAAAAAGGAGGATACACAAATGAACAGGATATTGAGAATGAGAAATGCGGCATGGTTTTCATTACTGGCTCTGATAGCTTTAACAAGCGGCTGCGGAGGCAGCGGCAGCTCGAGTGGCGGCAAAATTACCCCCGCAACAACCTACACCGGTAAGACTTCCCAGGCTGTAATTAATCAGAGCAATTCAAAGGTGCTTACCGCTGCCGGTTCGGATTCCGGAAAGATATCATTTGGAGTAGCCCTTTCCAGCGTTGTTGGCAAGCCTGTGGCACGCACCGCTAAAATTACCGCGCAGGCAGTTAGTACGCCACCCGAAACAGTAAATGGCAATTGCGGCGGGAACTCGGTCACTACCAGCACTTCTGATAGCGCTACCGGGAATATATCCGGTTCCACCACATACAACAGTTATTGTCAGGATGGAACAACGGAAAACGGGAAAACGACATTCTCCGGCGCCCTTTCACAAGCAAATTCTTTGTTTGATATTACGATCACCTTTTCAAGCTATTCAACCAAGGACACAACCGGCGACACCATGATAAACGGAACCGCCGCCCTTAAAGGAACGCTCCTGGCCGACGGCAGTATAAACAATACCACCATGATCATGAATGCTGATAGCAAAGACAATACCACGAACATCGTGACGAAGATGGAAAACGTCAATGTCACCATCAGCGACACAACCGGTTATACCGAATTTACCATAAATAGCGGCAGAGTGTACTACCCGGACTATGGCTACTTTGAACTTTCAACACCGACAGCGATACGCACAAACTCCGGTGATGCATACCCTTCATCCGGTGTTCTTGTTATAGTCGGCGCAAACAATTCCAAGGCGAAACTGACGTATTTATCAAAAACACAGTATAAGGTAGAGGCAGATGAAACGGGCGGTGGAACGTATACTCTTGATGGTACATATGACTCGACGACTGATCAATTAAGCACGGGTGGGGGCACGACCACCGTCACCCTGACCTCTATCACCATCACCCCCGCCAATGCGTCCATGGCGCTGGGGAGTCCGGCGATACCGTACATGGCCTCAGGCAATTACTCGAATGGCATCGGGACCACCAATCTCCAGTCCAACTGGACCTCCTCAAATACAGCTATTGTCAAGGTAGACAACTTTGGCTTCGTGACGGCAGTCGCAGTTGGGACCGCCACCATCACGGCCACGGCTTCGGGGGTGTCCGGCAACACCCCGGTCACCGTGACAGGGACCGCGCCAGGGCCAGGGCCAGGGCCGGGAGAAAGCTGTATCTCCTATACCGTGGGCAACACCTATAAAATGCAGGGGGCTGGCGTTACCACTGATTCAACCGTCACAAGCGTAAACGGTACTTCGGTCACGATTACAACCGTAATTACGACGGGCGCGGACTCTGTTACAACAGTCAATGATCTCATAGTCAGCTGCAACTCGACCTCTGTAGTTAAAAATGTTACGACGTTTGCTGATCTTGGCATTGTAACCAACAGCTATAGCCCGCCGTTGAAGGGAAGTCCTTTAAGTTTAACCTCCGGAAATATGGAAACCGCTTCATCAACCTTGACTACAACCTCTAGCCTTACTGGAGTCGTCTGTACGGGTCCAGTGACCTCTTCCTTTGAGGTGCTCGGCGCCGAGCCGGTTACCGTGCCGGCCGGCACGTTTAATAATGCCGTGAAATTTACGTCCTCCACCGCAGTAAATCTCAGTTGCATAGGTGGAACTGGATATGGATATGGTGGGGCCAATGAAACAGACACCAATTGGATCGTCCCTGGATTAGGTGCTGTGAAATCCCTTTCATCAGCCGGTGTACCGGCTGAACTGGTCAGTTACACACGATAAAATAGGGGAGAAAGTGGTCGGCCCTTGGCAGAGGGCATGTTCCGTGACAAGGGCTGGCCCCTAAATCTGAACCCGATGACCCGGCTAATAAAGGAGGTCGCTTAAAATGAAAAGAATATTGAGATTGGGAAATGCAGTATGGTTTATGTTGTTGATGCTGATCATATTGACGAGCGGCTGCGGAGGGGGCGGCGGCGTCAGCTCCAGTGGCGGCAATAACGCTCCCGCAACAGCTTTTACCGGTAAGACTTCCCAGGCTGTAATCACCCAAAGTAATGCAAAGGTGCTCACCGATGCCGGTTCGGATTCCGGCCTGCTATCATCTGGCGCAGTCGGTTCCAGCGTTGGTGCGAAACCTGTGGCGCGCACCGCTAAATTTGCCATGCAGGCCGTTAGCACGGCACCTGAAACCCTGAATGGCAATTGCGGCGGGAACTCGGTCACTTCCAGCACTTACGATAGCGTTACCGGAAAGGTATCCGGTTCCACCACATACAACAGTTATTGTCAGGATGGAACAACAGAAAACGGGCAAACGACGTTCTCCGGTACCCTTTCCCAAGCAAATTCTTCTTTGGATGTTACGATCACCTTTTCAAGCTATTCAACCAAGGACGCGACCGACGACAGCCTCATGAACGGGAGCGCCAATCTTCAGGGCACGATCCAGAACGGCAATCTGAGCGGCGTCAGTATGACTATGAATGTCGATATTAAAGACAACATCCAAAACAAGGTGTTAAAGCTGGAAAACATCCTGATCACCAGCACCTATACAACTACGTATAGCGAATTCACAATATCCGGAGGCAAGGTTTACCACCCGGACTATGGCTACTTTGACCTTTCAACACCGACAGCGATACTCACAAACTCCGGTGATGAATATCCCTCATCCGGTGTGCTTGTCATAGCCGGTGCAAACGGTACGAAAGGAAAACTAACCTATCTGTCAAAGACACAGTATAAGGTCGAAGCAGATGAGACCGGCGGCGGAACGTACACCCTGGTGGGAACTTATGACTGGTCCGGTACATCGAGCGGCGGAGCGGCGCCTGCCATCAGCGCCATCACACCGTTAAGCGCTACAGTGGGAACACTGGTAACGATAACCGGTACCAACTTCAATGCCACGCCTGCGGGTAACACAGTTAAATTCAACGGGACAACTGCGACGGTGACCAGTTCCACAGCGGCTCAAATCATTACGGTCGTTCCGACAAGCGCAACTACAGGGCCTATAACCGTCACGACAACGGGTGGCACAGCCACGTCGAGTTCCAATTTTACGGTAACAGCAGGGGAAGTATTAGCTTCTTCAATTGTTGGAATCTGGGGAGACCTGAGTGTATCAAGCACGAATTTCTACAATACAATCACCCGCGAATGGGCGCCTCCCAGCGGGGGAGGTACAAAAATTGAATTCAATCAGGACGGCACATATACGAAGGCGTCCATTTTTCAATCAACCTTTTACGGTTGCACAGTAAAATATTTTTTCTGGACTGCCGGAAATGTCTCAATAAACGGTACAACCATGATCCTCACGCAGACAGAGAACTACAAAAAGAAAACCGATTCATGCCAAAGTGCCTCCAACTTTGATGGAACGCAGCCGCTCGAAACATTGAATTATAACTGGTCAATTCAACTGGTCGTTGATCCGTTTGCCGGTGAATCCTGGTACACCGGTCCGGCAGCGTATCCCACGCTGTTTATGGATAAGGGCGGTGTGGGAGTACCCATTTCGTATCGTAAGAATTAAGTATAGATATACCGATATTGCCTGATTGATACTGCACGGGTAGCTGTGTGGGAAAGCAGGTCGCCGCCGGGAATAATAAACAAACGCCCCACATCCAGAAATGGATGCGGGGCGTTTCGCGCTGAAGAAAGCAAAAAGCAGAGCGGGCGTTTTCTATTGTCAGCTGAAAGTTCATCTGATATTTATCACAAGTAGTTACTACTTCCTCGAAGGTTTATACATGGTTGATTCCTGGCTTGAAATTGCGTGCGATGTTCCTGAAGAGCACGCTGACGTCGTTGCTGTATTCTTGACGCACTTGTCCGGTAATGGTGTCTGTGTTGACAACCTGAATGTCGACGCCTTCTCGGTCAGTGAAATCCCGGATTCGGTTCGTGTGGTGATTAAAGCCTACCTACCCGCTGATCGTGACCCTGCGCCTCAGATGCTTGAACTTGAATCATTTTTCTCGGAGCTTGCCGGACGACTTCCAGTAGCCTGCTTCGGTCATCCTGTGCTCACTGCGATCAATTCCGAAGACTGGAGCAGCAGTTGGAAGGTTCATTTCAAACCGCTTCGGGTTGGGAAACGACTCCTGATTGTGCCTACATGGGAGGACGCGGCAGAATTGCCCGGTGATCTGGTTATCCGAATTGACCCCGGGATGGCGTTTGGCACCGGTGGGCATGAAACGACGCGCCTCTGTCTGGAATTACTGGAGGCGGTCATGGATGGTGGACCACTGCTGAAAGTGCCATCTTTACTTGATTTGGGAACCGGCTCGGGAATCCTTGCCATGGCGGCGAGTCTGCTGGGGGCAGGGAGAATTCTTGCGCTTGATATCGACCCGGATGCGGTTGACGTCGCACGTGAAAATCTGGCGCTCAATGGCATGTCAGATAGCGTTGAATGCGGCACTGTGCCGCTCGAATCACTTTCAGAAAATTTTGATATTATACTGGCGAATATTCTCGCCGAGGAGCTGGTGCGTCTCGTACCGGATCTGACGGAACGGCTGCAGCCAGGCGGCTCATTGATTCTCTCAGGGATTCTCTTGGAAAAGGAGCAGCTGGTTCGACAGGGGTTCGCCCCCCAACCTTTGACCCATATTCAGACAGCATGCTCCGGTGACTGGGTTGCCATGCTGTACCGGAAAAACTCCTGATTATGAGCGAACGCCGTTTCATGATTCTGTCTCGTGCCATTCGTGCTGGCTGTGCATCTATTGACGGCGATATCTACAACCACATGGTGCGTGTTCTTCGAATGGGAGCCGCTGATACTGTCCTGTTGGTTGATGAGAATGGTGTTGAGTACTCCGGAACGATCAGCCAGGTATCCAGGGAATCGGCGTCTATTACAATCACCTCTTCGTCTCCTTCAACACTCAGAGTTTCCACTGTGCCGCACATTACAATTTGTCAGGCGCTTCCCAAGGGGGATAAAATTGATTTGATTCTGCAGAAGGGAACCGAACTCGGTGCCCACGATTTCTGGTTGTTTGGCGGGCGCAGGTCAGTTGCCAAAATCCGTGATGATCAGCAGAACAACAAGCTTGAACGCTGGAACCGTATTACAGCAGAGGCTGCACGGCAGTGTGGCCGATCCGACATACCTGCTGTATCATGGAGACAGGGCGCCGTCGAAGCGGCACACGACGCGGGCCAGGAACTCCGTCTGATCCTGTGGGAAGGGGAGCGGGAACATACTCTTAAAGATGTACTGTCTTCAGGGAGGATGCTACCTTCGTCAGTGATCGTGGCAATCGGCCCGGAAGGAGGTTTCGATCCTCTTGAGGTGCGTAATTTTAGACAACACGGTTTTCAGCCGGTTTCACTCGGTTCCAGGATCCTGAGAACTGAAACGGCAAGTATTGCTATTCTTGCGATAATACAGTATATATGGGACGAATCATGATTGAAAGTAGTCAAGGAGCCGCAAATGAAATGCCCCAAGTGCGGATTTAATAGTTTTGAATACTATGGCAGCTGTAAAAAGTGCTCCAGCGACCTGACCGGGTATAAACAAACCTATTCAATCACACCGATGGTTCTCCCGCTGGAAGCTAAGGAAAAGCTGGCGGCAGAGTTTAGGTCGGCTGAAAACGCGACTAGCCAGATCAGCGATACAACGGAAAAGCATGATGATATATTTTCTTTTGATCTGCCCGATGATTCTCCATCAACACCTTCACACCACAACGATGACCCGTTTAACTTTGATCAGCCATCGCCAGATGTAATGCAATCTAGCCGTTCAAAGTCCGAAGGTGATGTTTTTGCCGACCTGCTGGAATCGACTTCGCAGACCGAGGAATCCCCCTTTGCAGCTGTACAGACGGCCGCAGCAGCTGCACCTGCGGCCGCTAAGGCCGCGGATGTCTCGACAGTACCGGGTGAATTTGATCTTGAAAGCTTCTCCTGGGATGACACTCCGGATGCGGCTGCAGCTCCCGATAGCGCAGAGGTCGCGGATGATTTCGACTCACTTTTCGGCGACACGAAAGAAAAAACTTCAAAATAAATTCTCATTACTACTCGATTTTCACCGGAAAGAGCGGGCTACCCGCTCTTTTTTTCGTAAAAGCCGGAGCTGCCATGTCCCTGCGCATAACTATTCTGCCGGAAACCCTCACCAACAAGATAGCGGCCGGTGAAGTTGTTGAGCGGCCGGCTTCTGTCATAAAAGAGTTGATTGAAAATTCGCTTGATGCCGGCGCTACTGATATCACGGTTGAGATCAATTCAGGAGGCAGACGGCTGATTCGCGTCACGGATAACGGATATGGTATGTCGCGTGAGGATGCCCTCCTTTCTCTGGAACGTCATGCAACCAGCAAAATAAGGATAGACAGTGATCTGGATAGAATTCTGACACTTGGTTTTCGTGGTGAAGCGCTCCCTTCAATCGCATCGGTTTCCCGCTTTTCGCTTGCAACGCGAGAGACAAGCTCCCCGGAAGGAACCGAGATCAAAGTGGAGGGGGGGCGTGTCCGTGATGTCAGGGCCTGCGGCATGGCTCCCGGAACAGTCCTTAGCGTTGAACAGATTTTTTACAATATGCCTGCCCGCCTCAAATTCATGAAGAGTGCCGAAACCGAAACCGGCCATGTTGCCGATGTCATTGCTAGAATGGCAGTCTCTCGCCCCGATGTCGCCTTTGCCTGCACAAGTGATGATAGGGAATTGCTGCGATTACAGCGTAGCGACCTGCAGCGCCGTCTGGCCCAGGTTATCGGTCGGGAGAGCTCTCAGCATCTGTATCCCGTCAAGGGGGGTGATGAGTATGCGGCCATTTCGGGGTTTGTCTCCGGTCCGGCGCTGGTGCGTTCCGGAACACAGGCGATCTATACGTATATTAATGGCCGTTTTATTCGCGACAAGGTTGTGCAGCATGCGGTCATGCAGGCCTATAGGGGAATCATCGACCGTGGCCGCTATCCGGTTGTGGCACTGTTCATAGAACTCCCACCGGGAGAAGT
>JANNLB010000224.1:0-53912 GCA_031396605.1 Geobacter sp.
GACGGCTACACATGTGAATGGGGGCCGAACGGATTTCTGGACAGCAAGCCGCAGACGCTGGATCTCTGCAAGGCGATCGGAGTGGAGAGCAACCTGCATCGCAGCAACGACAACGCCCGCAAGCGCTTCATCTTTTCCGGCGGCCAACTGCACCAGCTGCCGGACGGCGCCCCGACATTCCTCATGAGCCGCCTGATCTCCTGGCCCGGTAAACTGCGGCTGGCGCTGGAGCCGACCCCTTTTATCGCATCTGCGCCAACCGGCATGGATGAAACCCTGGCCGCCTTCGGTCGCCGCCGGCTTGGTGGAGAAGCGCTGGATAAATTGATCGCGCCGATGGTTTCCGGCATCTTCGCCGGAGATCCCGAGACAATGTCGCTGGTATCCTGTTTCCCGCGCATCGCCGAACTGGAGCGTGAATACGGCGGGCTGATCCGGGCCATGATCATGCTGGCCAAAAAGAAGAAAAAGGATATCGCCGACGGCAAGGTCGTCTCCAGCGCTGCCGGTCCGGGAGGGACCCTGACGTCGTTCCGCGAGGGGATCCAGTATCTCTCCGATGCCCTTGCAACATCGCTGGGGGAGATAGTCAGACCCGGCGTTGCAGTCACCTCGGTGGTGAAGGGGGGGAGTGTCCCGTACCTGGTTACCTGCATTGACGGCAGCGAATATGAGGCCGATCTGGCCATCATGGCTTCTCCGGCTTTTGCGGCTTCAGAGATGCTGGCCGGTCTGGACGGCGGCATTGCAGGAGTTTTGCGGCAGATTCCCTATGCCAGCATGACGGTAGTCTGCTTCGGCTACAGTCGCGAGCAGATCAAACGTTCTCTGGACGGATTCGGCTATCTGATTCCGAAAAAGGAGGGGCGCAACACGCTCGGAACGCTGTGGGATTCAAGCATGTTCGAGGATCGGGCCCCGGAGGGAAAAGTGCTGCTCCGCAGCATGATGGGGGGGGCCTGCTTTCCGGAGTATGTAAAGCTGAGTGATGATGATGTGGTTACCCGGGTCAGGCAGGATCTGGCGGTGACGATGGGGATCAATGCCGCACCCGAATTTGTCAGGATATTCCGCCATCCGCAGGCCATCCCGCAGTACACCGTGGGACACGGTGTGAGACTGCTGGCGCTGGAAGAGTTGCTCCGCACACATCCGGGATTGATTCTTACCGGTAATTCCTATCGTGGTATCGGACTGAATGACTGTGTGGCAGCGGCAGAGCGGGCGGCGGATGAGGCGCTGACGCTGGTATGAGTTCTCCATAATGCGAAACGAATAAGAAAATTTATTTTAGCAAAATTGCCGAGGTTGAAAATGCCAATTGCCGCAAGATATCGGTTCATTGCCGTCACTTGTTTCCTGTCCCTGATAATTGCCGGCGAAGCACGTGCAGAGAAGAAAATCGGCGCATTTCTCTTCAGCTCTGAAACAAGATATGAGGTTGCCTATCGGGGCTTCAGGGACCAACTGGCCGAGGAAGGGTTCAAGGAGCCGGGGACAACGTTTTCCTTGTATAACGCCAACGGCAATAAGGCGACAGCGTCGGAGCTGGTAAATAAACTGGCGGCGGCCAAAATGGACCTCTATTTTACCGCCGGCACCTCTGCCTCTGTTGCCCTTTCCAGAGCCATCAAGGATATGCCGATAGTTTTCAGTGTTGTCTATGATCCCGTCAAAGCCGGAATTGCCGATTCCTGGGAAAATTCCGGCAACAACACGACGGGAACATCGACCCGAGTCCCCATGACAAAGATCATGGAGGCTCTCAAAAAACTTAAAAATGTGAAAAAACTGGCGGTTCTCTATTCACCGGGCGAACTCAACTCCGAACAGTTGGTCAGAGATCTGAAAGATGTTCAGCAGGAATTCGGCTTCAAGGTTCTGCCGGTGCCGTTGACTAAAATAGAAGAGTTCCCTGCCATATTGCCGGAAGTAATGCGCACCTCGGATGCCGTCTATGTAACCGGCAGCAATCTGGTCGACAGCCAGATCGGCTATATTGTCGAACAGGCGCGCAAAAACAGGGTGGTGACATTGACTCACCTGGAAGACCTGGTGGAGAAAGGGGTGCTGTTCTGCGTAAGTATCGATACGTATCAGATTGGCCGCCTGGCCGGAGCAAAGGCAGCCAGAATACTCAGAGGAGCGAAACCATCTTCAATAAGGATCGAATCTCCGCCTACCTATTCTATTCACCTCAACGTGAAAACAGCGACGATGTCACAGATTCCAATTCCCCCGGAATTTATGGCCATTGTCCGGAAGAAGATACAATAAGCAAATTGTCTTGCGTGGAGTCGTATTGAGTACTCTATGGTAAATACTGAAAATAAGCCGGGTACATCCATACGCTTCCGCTTTGTCCGCGTCATCGCCATTGTACTGGCAATCGGAACCGTACTGCTGAGTGTCATCATCGGCACATACGAAAAAAAAGCGCTGAGGGAATCTCTTCGGGAGGACGGGCAAAGTCTTGCTCATTTTATCGCCAAACTGGGCAAGGAGGCGCTGGTTGCACAGGACACGGTAATTCTGGACTCGATTGCCCACGACGCGCACAAGGAAGATATAGCCTACACCCTCGTCTACGACATCCAAGGGAATCTGCTCACCTCCCAATACGCCAGTCTCAACTACCGCTCACCGATCATAAACAACATACTGGCGACATTGCCCAGGGAAATAGACCTCCCTGAGATCATCAATCACCTGAAACGGAAACGGCACATCCTTGAAATTTCCTCGCCGGTCGTGGTCGACATCACGCATGTCGGCAACGTAGTAGTCGGCATGTCTGAACATGTCATCCGGCGGCAGATTCTGACGACCATCCTGTTTATAGTCGCTGTCAACCTGAGCGTCATCTCGGTGCTGGGGGGAGTGCTCTTCAGTGTTTCCAGAAAAATCCTGTTCGATCCGATATCGGCCCTGTCAGAATCCACCACCCAGCTGGCGAGAGGGGACCTGTCGGTACGGGTTAACATCCCTGCCAGCGGAGAATTAAAAACACTTCTTGCCAATTTCAACCACATGGTGGCCGACCTGAAAAAGGCCGAGGATGACCGCATCAAGCTGGAAGAACAACTCCGGCATTCACAGAAACTGGAATCGGTAGGGCGTCTTGCCGGAGGTGTTGCCCACGACTTCAACAATAAACTAACGGTCATTCTCGGTTATGCCGAGCTTGCCGGCCGGATCCAGGCGGACAACCCCAATCTGGCCGGCTATCTCAGGGAGATAGCCAGGGCTGCTGAACACTCACGGGACATCACCGCCCAGTTGCTCGCTTTCTCCCGCCAGCAGATCGCCTCACCCAAGCCGGTTGCCATCAACCAGATCATCATGGAGGCCGGAAAATCCCTGCCACGTCTGATCGGCGAAGATATCACCTTCAACTTTGTCCCGGGCGAAGGGCTCTGGATTGTCAAAATCGATCCGGTGCAACTGGATCAGATCATCATAAACCTGGCCGTTAATGCCCGGGATGCAATGCCGGATGGCGGCGCCTTTTCAATCACCACGGCAAATGTCTCTATCGACAGGCTCTCATATCTTTTGAAGAATCCGGATGCCCGGCACGGCGACTACGTGGAGATTGTTTTCAGTGACAGCGGCACCGGCATGGATCAGGAGGTTATGAAACATATCTTTGAGCCCTTCTACACCACAAAGGGTGTAGGGAAGGGAACCGGTCTCGGACTAGCCACCATTTACGGCATCGTCACCCAGAACAACGGCTTCATATCTGTCGACAGCAAACCTGGTCTCGGCACTGTTTTCAGGATTTATCTCCCCACACACAGCGGAGGGTATATTGTTGAGGTCCCTCAGGCTGAGCAAAATCAGACCGGCAGAGGCGTTGTTCTGCTGGTGGAAGATGAGGAGATGGTCCGTCAGATGACCGGGCATATGCTTGAGGAAATGGGCTATGTCGTAAAGGAGGCAGCTACCCCCCGGGAGGCCATTCAGATCGCTTCGAACCCGCAAACACCGCTCGACGTGGTTCTGACCGATGTGGTGATGCCGGAGATGAACGGCGCGCAATTGATGCGCATAATTCATGGGAAACGTCCGGAACTGCAGGTACTTTACATGTCAGGCTATACCTCTGATCTCATTGCCCGGAAGGGGATCATCCAGGATGGGGTCAACTTCATCCAAAAGCCGTTCGACATGAAGACACTTAACGACAAACTGAGTCAGGCGATCAAGCTTCAAGGAGGAGGATTTCCGGGTTCGGACCAAGCCAAGCTACTTAAATAATAAAAACGTTCATTCACGGCACTAAAGCAGCCCCCGCTCCACGAAACTCAAATATTCCCCATCTCCGACAATGATGTGATCCAGCACCTTGATCCCCATGATCTCTCCCGCCTCTTTCAGACGCCTCGTGATGGCGATATCCTCGCTGCTGGGAGCCGGGTCGCCGGTCGGGTGGTTATGTACCAGAATCACGGCGGCAGCCGATTCCTTTACCGCCGGACTGAAGACCTCTCTGGGATGGACAATACTCTGGTTGAGCGAGCCCTCGGAGACCTGGACCCGCCTGATGATGCGGTTTTTGCCGTCCAGCAGCAGGACAAGAAAATATTCCTTGCGGCTGTCGCGGAACTCGTGATGGAAATAGTCGAAAACCTGCTGCGGGGAGGTGAAGCGGTCGAGGCGTTCCAGTTTGCGGGCTTGAAAACGTGACGCAAGGGTGAAAGCGGCCTTGATGCTGGTTGCCTTGGCCAGGCCGACCCCTTTGATGGCACACAGTTCACCGATGTCGGCACTCCCCAGCTCCCGCAGGTTGCCGCTGAAATGCTTGATCAGTTCCCGTCCCAGATCAATGGCACTCTGCCTGCTGCCTGGATCACCGCTTCTGACAAGTAACGCCAGTAATTCGGCATCTGAGAGTGTTGCAGCACCCTGTTTGAGCATCTTTTCACGCGGTCGCTCGTCCTCGGGCCACTCCTTGATGCCACCGACCATAAATCCCCCCCTCGATTTCTACCCCTTGAAACCTGACAGAATAGTTATAATCAACCCACCACCTACCACCACCCGGTACCAGACAAACGGTGCAAGACTCTGTTTTTGTACAAAACGGAGCAGAAATGCGACGCTGATATAGCCGGAAACAGCCGAAAAAATGATCCCGACCAGCATAGGCAGACCTTCTCCGGCAGGAATGCCATGTTTGAACAGGTCCACGGTTTTAAGCAGGGCCGCACCGGCCACAATCGGCAGCGATATCAGAAATGAGAAACGGGCCGCACTTTCGCGGGTGAAGCCGAGCATCAGGGCGGCGGTGATCGTGATACCGGAACGGGAAACGCCCGGAATCAGCGCCAGGCACTGCAACAGGCCGATAGTCAGCGCACCCGCAGGTTTGATCTCATCCAGAGCCAGACGCTTGCGACCAAGGTAATCGGCCAGGCCGAGAATAAGCCCGAAGACGACCAGAATCGAGGAAATCAGCAGCGGATTGGAGCGGAATATCGCCTCGATCGGATCTTCGAACAGCTTGCCGACGACCGCGGCCGGTACGGTGGCGGCGATGATCAGAAACGGCAATCTCCGGGCGGGGGTGTTCAGTCTGCGTGAGGCGAGGACATCGAAAAATGAGACTACCATATCGATGATGTCGCGCCGGAAATAAAGTGACAGTGCCAGAAAAGTACCCAGATGCAGCGCAACGTCAAAGGTCAGGCCTGATTCGGGCCAATTAAGCAGCCAGGGGACCAGGATCAGATGGGCCGAACTGCTGACAGGAAGCACCTCGGTAAAACCTTGCAGAGCGCCAAGTACGGCGGCATGGATCAGATTCATGTTTAACTCCTTTGTGTGGAAAAACCGAAGAATACTGCAACCGGGCGGCAAAGGCAATCCATGTTGCTCTGCTGACGGCGGATGTGAGTAAAATTACTCTGTAAACGAAGCTAAAATTATGCTATAGGTGGCAGGTTTTAAACGGAGTCTGCACGTAAATTATCGGAGGCGGGGACATGTTCGGATTGATACCAAAGGAAGAAAAATTTTTCAAGCTTTTCAAGGAGATGACCGAGAACATCATTGAAGGCGCAAAACTCCTCAAGGATATGCTTGACAACTTTGAGAACCCTGCCGAGAGCCAGCGCAGGATCAAGGATCTGGAACATAAAGGCGATTCGATCACGCACGATATCATCCAGAAGCTGAACAAGACCTTTGTCACGCCTCTTGATCGCGAAGACATTTATGCCCTGGCTTCCAAACTCGATGACATCCTTGACCTCATAGACGCATCCGCGCAGAGGATCATCATGTACAATGTCGAGGCCATTCCCCCTGAAGCCAAGACCCTCGGATTTATAATCCTTCAGTCGTGCCACGCGGTTGACAAGGCGGTAGCAATGCTGGGCAAGAAGACCAACGAGCAGATCTTTGAAGCGTGTGTGGAGATCAACTCCCTGGAAAATGAAGCGGACCGGGTTTCACGCGAAGCGATCAGCCGGCTGTTCGATGAAGAGAAGGACCCTATCCAGCTGATCAAGTGGAAGGAGATCTACGAGACACTCGAAAAAGCGACCGACAGGTGCGAAGACGCCTCCAACATCCTTGAAAGCGTGGTGGTCAAGAATGCTTGATCCGGCTTTTATAATGCTCTGCCTGGTGATCCTGGCGGCACTTGTTTTCGATTACATCAACGGATTTCACGATACTGCCAATGCCATAGCAACCTGTGTTTCGACCCGGGCCATATCGGTCAGGGGCGCTATCATCATGGCCGCCGTTCTAAACTTCGCCGGTGCAATGATTTCCACCAAGGTGGCCGGTACAATCGGCAAAGGGATCGTGGATAGTTCTGATGTCACACAGATGGTGGTGCTTGCGGGAGTCACGGGTGCGATAGTATGGGATCTGGTTACCTGGTATTACGGTCTGCCTTCCTCCTCCTCTCACGCCATTATCGGCGGCATCATGGGGTCCGTGTTTGCCCATTCCGGCGTCAGTGCCCTCAAATGGGCCGGCCTCAAAAAAATCATCCTGGCATTGCTGATCTCACCGATTCTGGGGACCATCATCGGCTTCATCTTCATGATAATCATCTACCGGATTTTTGGTAACAAGTCACCGAGTATGCTCAATAAGAATTTCCGCCGCCTGCAGGTCGTCTCAGCGGCATTTATGGCTTTTTCTCACGGCACCGCTGATGCTCAGAAGTCGATGGGGGTCATTACCCTGGCTCTGGTCAGCTATGGGGCCCTGAAAACCTTCGCCGTGCCCTGGGAGGTAATGGTGGCCTGCGCCACTGCCATGGCGCTGGGAACAGCCGCAGGAGGCTGGCGGATCATCAAGACGGTGGGGCATGATTTTGTCAAGCTTCAGCCGGTGCATGGCTTTTGCGTGGAAACCGCTTCGGCCGGCGTTATCCTGGGGGCCTCGGCCTTCGGCATGCCGACCAGCACCACCCATGTCATTACCTCCACAATTCTGGGTGTCGGTCTTTCCAAAAGGCTCAACGCGGTCAACTGGAATGTCGCCAAGAGGATCCTGGTGGCATGGATTCTTACCATTCCGGCTTCGGCGCTGGTCGCCTACCTGACATATCAGGTCATGAGCCCCCTGCTGGGGAAATAAAACAATCGGAACCAAAAAATCTTTCACGCAGAGACGCGGAGAACACGGAGAAAACCAAGATTAAATGCTTAATGTCTTTGGGGTAAAACCATAAATCTTTTGTTTTTGATTTTCTCTGCGCCTCCGCGTGAGGCCGATTCTGCCTTACTTTTTGCTCACATATTATGTAAAGACTCGAGTTTTAAGAGACTAGAAAAACAATTGAAACACGGAGGAAGCTACCAATGAAAAAAGCACTTATCACCGGCATCACCGGCCAGGACGGCTCCTATCTGGCGGAACTGCTCCTTTCCAAAGGATATGAAGTCCACGGCATGGTGCGCCGCTCCTCATCCTTCAACACCGGCCGCATCGACCACCTCTACCAGGATACGCATGAAAAGGATGTGCGCATGTTCCTGCATTACGGTGACCTGAACGACGCCAGCTCCATCAACATGCTGCTGCGCAACATCCAGCCGGAAGAGATCTACAACCTCGGCGCCCAGAGCCATGTCCGTGTCTCCTTCGACGTGCCCGAATATACCGCCGAGGTTGACGGTCTGGGCGCGGTGCGCATCCTGGAAGGAATCCGTGAAACCGGCCTGAACACCCGCTTTTATCAGGCATCATCATCCGAGCTGTACGGCAAGGTAGTAGAAACCCCCCAGAAGGAAACCACCCCCTTCTACCCCCGTTCCCCCTATGCCTGTGCCAAGGCATACGCCTTCTACATCACCATGAACTACCGCGAAAGCTACGGCATGCACGCCTCCAACGGCATTCTTTTCAATCATGAATCGCCCCGCCGCGGCGAAACCTTCGTCACCCGCAAGATCACCCGTGCCGCCGCCCGCATCAAACTGGGAATACAGGAGTGCCTCTACCTCGGCAACATCGATGCCAAGCGCGACTGGGGATTTGCCGGCGATTACGTCGAAGCGATGTGGCGGATGCTGCAGCAGGATCAGGCGGAAGATTATGTCATTGCCACCGGCGAGACCTACATGGTGCGTACCTTTGCCGAAAAGGTCTTCGCACGGCTCGGCATGCCGCTGGAGTGGCAGGGAAGCGGTGTAGATGAAAAAGGGATCGATACCAAGAGCGGCAAGACCGTCATCCGGATCGACCCGAAATACTTCCGCCCGGCGGAAGTTGACCTGCTTCTGGGTGACCCGACCAAGGCGAAGACGCAGCTGGGGTGGGAGCTCAAAACCAGCTTTGAACAGTTGGTGAATATGATGGCCGATGCCGACTTCACACTTGCCGAACGGGAAAAACGGGCGGATGGGTGATACTGTCAAGCCGCAATTGACGGTTAGATTTTCCGGAGCGTGATGAATATGGAACATACGTCTAAAATATTTGTAGCCGGCTCAAAAGGTCTTGTTGGTTCTGCACTTGTCAGGCAGCTGACGTCACGAGGCTACACCAACCTGCTGCTGCCCGAAATCAGCGAGCTTGATTTGACAAGCCAGCAGGCGGTAGCGGACTTTTTCCGGCAGGAAAAGCCGGAATATGTATTTCTGGCAGCGGCCAAGGTAGGCGGAATCTACGCCAACAACACGTACCCCGGTGAATTCATCTACCTGAATCTGGCCATCCAGAACAACGTCATTCACCAATCGTACCTGCATGGTGTCACGCGGCTGCTCTTCCTCGGGTCGTCATGCATTTACCCCCAACTGTCGCCACAGCCGATGAAGGAGGAGTACCTGCTCACCGGACTCCTTGAGCCTACCAACGAACCGTATGCAATTGCGAAGATTGCCGGCATCAAGATGTGTGAATCATACAACCGCCAGTACGGTACAAAATTCTTTGCGGTCATGCCGACCAATCTCTATGGGCCGGGCGACAACTTTCATCCGGAAAACAGTCATGTCCTCCCTGCCCTGATCCGGAGATTTTATGAGGCAAAAATACAGAATGCTCCTGAAGTAACCGTGTGGGGCAGCGGTACGCCGCGCCGGGAATTGTTATATGTCGATGACATGGCCGGCGGCTGCATGCATTTGATGGAGCTGGCTGACCAACAGATTTCCTCCGAGCTGTTGACGTATCCCAAACCCTGTTTCGTCAATCTCGGCACGGGGGTGGATGTCACCATTCGCGAACTGGCGGAGACCGTCAACAGAGTCATCGGCTATACCGGAAGTCTTGTTTTTGACCCATCAAAACCGGACGGCACACCTCGCAAGCTTCAGGATGTCTCCCGGATGCACAGCCTTGGATGGCGACATTCTATTGAGCTGGAACAGGGCATCCGGAAAACGTATGAATGGTTTGTGGAGAATGTTGTTACCTGAGAGGAATTTTTATCCATTCAGAATTCACCATTGATTTCCGAAGAGGTTGCCGGGTGAGTGCGTTTGTTTTGCGGATCAGGGTTTGATGGGAATTTACATTAAACCGGTGATGGTCTCCAGTTTCCCCGGAAAGGATTGGAAAGTAGTATGGCTATAAAAGGAATCATTCTCGCCGGTGGAACCGGCAGTCGTCTGCATCCAGCGACTCTGGCTGTTTCAAAACAATTGCTGCCGGTCTTCGACAAGCCGATGATCTATTATCCGCTTAGCACCCTCATGCTGGCCGGAATACGCGATATTCTTGTTATCTCCACTCCGCAAGACACGCCCCGCTTTCAGCAACTGCTTGGCGATGGCAGCCAGTGGGGTCTGGCTCTGCAGTATGCGGTTCAACCCAGTCCTGATGGCCTGGCGCAGGCCTTCATCATCGGCGAGGACTTTATCGGCCAGGACCGCTCTGCTCTGGTGTTGGGAGATAACATATTCTACGGGCATGATTTTCATCACCTTCTGGGGAACGCTTGTCAGAGGGAGAAGGGCGCCAGCGTCTTTGCCTATCATGTGCAAGATCCCGAGCGTTACGGAGTGGCCGAGTTCGATGCAACCGGCAAAGTTATTTCTCTCGAAGAAAAACCGGAACAGCCTAAATCCAATTATGCGGTCACCGGTCTGTACTTCTACGACCAGCAAGTTGTTCAATTGGCTAAAAACCTTAAACCTTCACCTCGCGGTGAACTGGAAATTACCGACCTGAATCGACTCTATCTTGATCAAGGACAACTTTCAGTAGAGATCATGGGGCGTGGCTACGCATGGCTCGACACCGGTACCCATGAAAGTCTGCTGGAAGCCAGTCAGTTTGTTGCCACGCTGGAAAACCGTCAGGGGCTGAAAGTGGCCTGTCCGGAAGAAATTGCCTGGCGGCATGGGTGGATTGACGACGAACAACTCAGCCGATTGGCTAGTCCTTTGGCAAAGAATGGTTATGGTAAATATTTGCTGGGACTACTAAAACAGAGGGTATATTGACATGAAGGCAACCAAATTGAGTATCCCTGAAGTAATGCTTTTTGAACCCAAAGTACTTGGCGATGATCGGGGGTTCTTTTTTGAAAGCTTCAATAACCTCGTATTCGAGCGAGCAACCGGCCTCAAGCGGAACTTTGTCCAGGATAATCATTCTCGTTCTGTTAAGAATGTACTGCGGGGGCTCCATTACCAGATTCAACACCCGCAGGGTAAACTGGTTCGGGTTACTGCGGGAGAAGTGTTTGACGTTGCCGTTGATATAAGGAAGGGCTCTCCAACATTTGGCACTTGGGTGGGTGCGACGCTTTCTGCAGAAAATAAACGAGTGATGTGGGTACCGGAAGGATTTGCTCATGGTTTTCTCGTGGTATCGGATACTGCTGAATTTCTTTATAAGACAACGGATTATTGGTATCCTGAACATGAACGGAGTATAGCCTGGAATGATCCGGACATAGGGATTCAATGGCCAATAGGCGGTGCGCCCGTTCTTGCAGCCAAGGATGCAGATGGGAAATTATTGCGTGATGCGGAGTGTTTCAGTAAAAAATTATGAATGTTGGATTTTGAATGTTGGATTGGAAACTTTTAAATTACCCAAAATCCGGAATTCAAAACACAAAATTGATTTTAGTTTGCATCGGGGAGGTAACACCTGTAAAATAGCGTCCTCTAAAATAATTTTTGATAAAAAACCGGGATTGAATTTATGCTCAGCAAACGCCGCCTGTTAGTCTTTCTCTGTGATACCCTGTTTATAGGCCTTGCGCTCTGCCTGTCGTTCCTGCTCCGTTTCGATTTTGCCATTCCTCCACAGCAGCTGGATCTTTTCTGGGAATGCCTGCTGGTCGTCATGATCGTCAAGCCGCTGGTGTTTGTCGTGACCGGGTTCTACAACAGCCTGTGGCGGTATGCATCGATCCAGGATGCCATTGAAATACTCAAAGGGGTGACCCTCTCCTCAATTCTGGCAGTAAGTGCCGTATTTTTTCTGCGGCAGTTTACCCCGATCCCCCGATCTATCTTTGTCCTCGACTGGGTGCTGCTCTTTGCGCTGCTGGCGGCCAGTCGTCTGGTGTGGCGCTTCTGGCGGGAAACGTACGTTGTCAGCAGGAGCAGCGAAGGGCCACGGACGCTGATTGTCGGCGCCGGGGCAGCGGGGAGCCTGCTCTTGAAGGAAATCCGCCGCCAGCCGCACGCAGCCTACAGTGTGTGCGGCTTTGTGGATGATGACCCCGAAAAGAAGGGGATGAAGCTGCATGGCATTCCGGTTCTGGGGTCTGCAAAACAGCTCAAGGCGCTGATCATCGCCAATGAGATCGAGGATGTCATCATCGCCATGCCTTCGGCCGACGGCAAGACCCTCAGGGGCATCATGGATTCCTGCAAGAACGCCAACGTGACCTTCAAGACGCTTCCCAGTATCGGAGAATTGATCGACGGCACCCTGACGGTATCGCAGATCAAGACGGTCGAGATCGAGGATCTGCTGGGGCGGGAACCGGTGGTGCTGGATCGTGAGCTTATCGGCGGCTATCTGACCGGCAAGCGCGTGCTGGTCACCGGCGCGGGAGGGAGTATCGGCAGTGAAATCTGCCGTCAGGTGGCCCAGTTCTGCCCGGAAAAACTGATCCTGCTGGAGCAGGCCGAAACTCCCCTTTACGAGATAGAGAAGGAGCTGATTACCCGTTTTCCGGAAGTCCGGATCATGCCCCTGATAGCCGATGTGCGTGACCGTGGCAATATCATGCAGTCATTTGAAGAATTTGCCCCTGAGGTGGTGTTTCATGCTGCGGCCTACAAGCATGTGCCGATGATGGAGTATAACCCGATCCAGGCGGTGCTGAACAATGTCTTCGGTTCGCGCAACATCGCCGATGCCGCTCACAAGTTCAAGGTGCGCAATCTGGTGATGATCTCGACTGACAAGGCGGTTAATCCGACCAACGTGATGGGGGCCACAAAGAGGGCGGCGGAAATCTACATCCAGGCGCTTTCGCGGGTCAGCAGCACCAGGTTCACCACGGTGCGCTTTGGCAACGTGCTGGGGAGCAACGGCAGCGTCATCCCGCTGTTCAAGCAGCAGATCGCCAAGGGTGGGCCGGTGACGGTAACCGACAAGCGGGTCATCCGCTATTTCATGACCATCCCCGAGGCGGCGCAACTCGTGCTGCAGGCGGGCAGCATGGGGAGCGGCAGCGAAATTCTGGTGCTGGATATGGGTGAACCAGTCCGGATCATAGATCTCGCCGAAGAGCTGATCAGGCTGTCAGGCTTGACCCCGTATGAAGACATCGATATCGTCGTTACCGGTCTGCGGCCGGGTGAAAAACTGTTCGAAGAACTGCTGATCGATGGTGAAGGTATTCTGCCGACGGCCCACAAGAAGATCAAAGTGTTGGCGCCGGTCCACATCGAAATGCAGCCGGTGATTGATGAGCTTGACCTCCTGTATGAAGCGGCGCGCTCAAATTTTGTTCATGAATTGATAGAGTCTCTGAAACGGCTGGTCCCTGAATTCAAGCCGTCCTACAGTTTTATCGGCGAAGCTCCCCTGACGTTTCAGCGCGTGCGTCCCGACCTTTTCCCGCTCCATCCGACGGTCTCTTCCAAAGTGCTCCCGTTGAGAAAGTCCTGAAAGGCAATTTTGGATTTTGAATTCCGGATGTTGAATGGGTGATACTTGAAAATAAACAATTCAAAATTAATCTGTGCTCTTGCTTTAGTGCTTTTTGCAACAACTCCGCTGTATGCCATCTCCTCCGCCAACATCCCGCTCGACAGCCCGATCTACTCGTATCTTGACAAACTGGCCGGCTTCGGACTGATAACTAGTGATATCAAAGGAATAAAGCCCCTCAGCAAGGCAGAAGCCGCACGCCTGCTGCTGGAGGCAGAAAAAAACCTGATGGCGGGGAGTTCTGCTCATAATCGGTTTGCCGGGGAGCTGATCGGACGGATTCGTTTGCAGATGCCGCGTGAAATATCACTCCGGGAACATCCTGAACATACACAGCTTGCAATCGACTGTAATCCGGTCTCCTCGCTGCGGCTGCGTTACCTTTGGCTGGATGGGGTGCCCCGCGATTATCGACGTCTTGTTCATGACCCTGGAAACGACGGAGTCTTCGGCATCGGTTCGGGTCTGCGGCCGAAAAATCCCTATCCCTCGCCGGTTCCACAGCGGGGGAGCGAGGGGACGCCGCTGCTTGGGAACAATAACGGCGTCGTCTACGGAGATGGTCAAAGCGGTGAACTCCGCTGGGGATCGGAATGGTATCTGGGTGATCTGGCCGTCGGTTTACTGGAGCCGTTCGTTCTGACATACGGCGACGATACTCGTATCCGTCTCAACCGGGGCTATCTGAAACTGGGTGGCGGGAGTCTTGAACTGGAAGCGGGGAAGGATGAAAACTGGCTTGGTCTCGGTTATCGCGGCAACATCACGCTGACCAATAATGCCGGGAATTTTACTCAGGTCAAGATATCAAGCCCCGAGCCGATTGACGTCAAGTACATTGGTGCGATGAAGTATTCCGTCATCGGTTCACGTTTCGATAACTCAACCGTTGACGGAGTGGAGAGGCAGCCATGGTTTTATGCCGTCAAGCTGTCGGTCAAGCCGATTGAAAACCTGGAAGTCGGTTTCAATCTGGGGCGTCAAGTGGGGGGGGCGGGAGTAAACAGCAGTTTCGGTGATACGTTGCGTGGTCTGGTCGGCGGAACCTTTACAGATAAAACCAACAGCCTGGCCGGGTTTGAAGCACGCTACCGGATGCCATGGCTGCGCAATAGTGAACTGTACGGGGAACTGTCAGGGGAGGATTCCGCGCTGTTCTGGCCGATTGTCGAGAGTTACGTTGCCGGTCTGTATGTCCCGCGTCTGACGGAGGATGGCCGGAACGATTTCCGATTCGAGTTTTTCCAGGGGAATCAGATTCTGTACTCTAACAGCACCTTTCCGAATGGGTACATCTACAAAGGCCTGCCGATCGGTCACTCTCAAGGGGGGGCGACCCAGGATTTTTTCTTCCGGTTCAGCCACTGGTTCAGCGTGCGCAATAATCTGGCGCTCGAATACATCTATACCAACCGGGGAACCGTGGGACGGATAGGAGACCAGGCGGTCGAGAAAAAGCATGCCGGACGGATGTTCTGGAATCTGCCGCTCCCCGTTGATCTGGACGCACAGATCGGCTACGGGATCGAGAAGATCAGCAACCTGAATCTCGTCGAAGGGGTTAAACGGACCAATCAGCTGCTGAAGTTCGAGGTTCGGTATAAATATTGAAACAATTTTGAATTATGGATTTTGGATGTTGAATTGTATAGTGAGTTACAAATTATTTTCTGCGCTTTTCTGGCAGAAAATAGTTTGGCTAACTAACTATCCTGTTTATCAGGGTTAGGATATACAAGTTTGATTGTTGAATGTCGAATATTGAATTGAGATTCGCTTGAATAATCCAGAAGCCAGAATTTAAAATTGAAGTTCGAAGGAGCATGTTGATGCGGATACTGTTACGAATGATTGTCGCTTTTGCTTTGATTGCCGCCTGCTCGGCTGTAAATCTAAATGCCGCCTCGTATGACGAGATGGAACAACAACCGGGACAGAGGCAGCCGGGGTATTCAGGTCTCGCCTTAACGCGCGACGAGGCTTTGATCAAAAAGCTGGAGGATAGTGCACTACAATCTGATCTGCAATCTGAGCTGAAAGTAAAGGGTGCAGAGAAGAAATCTGCCGTCGTATTGAAGGGGGAACCGGGGGATGGACTGGTCAAGCTGAACTGGGTTATGTTGTCTAAAACTGATGATCAGGGCCTCCGTTTTTCGGTCAGATTCGGCGCCGAGTCGGAGAAATACACCAGAACGGTAGCGGTTGGAGGCGGCAGCGGGTATGTTCTGCGTGAACTGAAGAACTTCCAGCCCTATTTCATCCAGGTTGTAGCGCTTGATCGTGATCAGAATTTGCTTTTTAAATCTGACGAGTTGCAGGTCATTCCCCTTCCCCTCGACGCCCAGGGGTCACGAATAGAAAAGGCCTTTTTCAAAACGAGCCCTACCATGCTTGATGCCATTGAGCCGGAAAAAATGCGGCGTGAACTGAAGCAGTTCGGCTACGATTTTTTCAGGAACAGCCTGCAGCTTACGAGCGCCATCGATGCCATGCCTGTCGGGGCTGATTATATACTCGGCCCTGGTGATGGTGTGAGCCTGAACGCCTGGGGAGCGATTAACCTGCGGCAGGAGCTGACCGTTGATCGCAATGGTGATCTGATGATTCCCAAAGTTGGCCCTGTGAGGGTCTGGGGCCTTCCGTTTGACAAGGCAAAAACGGCGGTGGGCGAGGCAATGAGCCGTTATTTTCGTAATTATGAAATGAGTCTTACGTTAAGCAAGCTGCGAACCATTCAGGTCTATGTGGTAGGTGAAGTCGAAGCGCCCGGCAACTATCCGGTCAGCGCCCTGGCAACGGTCATCAATGCCTTGGCGGCTGCCGGTGGACCGTCGCACAACGGTTCGCTTCGGTCCGTGAGGGTGACACGCGGCGGTCAGACCGTGGCGATGGTCGACCTCTATGACATGCTGATGTCGGGTGATCGCAACAAGGATGTGCAGCTGCAGAATGGCGATACGATTTTTGTGCCGGTGATCGGCCCGGTAGTGGCGGTGGCTGGCGAGGTACGCCGTCCGGCAATTTATGAGCTGAATGGCAGAACGACGATTCCGGATGTTTTGAAAATGGCTGGTGGTGTGGCAGCCAGCGGTTCACTCGGACGGATCCAGATTGAACGTCTGGAAAACAATAGCGGCCGTATCGTGCTCGATTTTATCCCGAAAGTCGGTCCCCTGGAGGCTGAAGTGGAGAATGTCGAGCTAAAAGACCGCGATATGCTGAAGGTCTTTCCGGTGCAGGCAGCGGTCCGGCAGGTTGTGGTACTCAAGGGTAACGTGCAACAGGGGGGGGAGTATCAGTTTCGTCCCGGCATGCATCTGGCAGATCTGATTCCGTCCACCAAGAATTTGCTGCCGGAGTCATACCTTGATTCGGTGGAGATAACCCGCATCTCTCCCCCCGACTATCAGCGCGAGCTGATTACGGTCAACCTGCGCCGCGCGCTGGCCGGTAATGAGACCGACAACCTGCTGCTGCAGGAGCAGGACACGGTCAAGGTCTTCTCTCGCTGGGATATGGAGGAAAAACCTCGCGTCGCCGTCAACGGTGCAGTGGTCAACCCGGGTCCGTATGACTATTTTCCCGGCATGTCGGTGCGTGATCTGGTGACGGCTGCCGGGAGCGCCAAACGGAATGCGTTCCTCGACCAGGCCGAGTTGAGCCGGATTGTGATTAATGGCGACAAGGCGCAGTCGAGCAGGATTCAGCTGGATCTCGGCAGGGCGCTGGCCGGCGACCCCGCTCATAATCTGCCGTTGCAGAGTGATGATGTCCTGATCGTGCGCGGCGTTATCGATTGGCAGGAAGCAACCGACAAGTTCGTGACCCTGAAAGGGGAGGTGCGTTTCCCCGGTATTTATTCACTGGCTCGCGGTGAGAAGCTGAGTTCGGTGATCTCACGGGCCGGCGGCTACACCGAAAAGGCGTATCTGCGCGGGGCCAAGTTTACCCGCCGTTCCGTCCGGGAGATGCAGCAGAAACGGATGGACGAGATCAGCATCAAGTCCGAGAGGGATATTATTCAGAAGCAATCGGCGCTGGCCGCCGTCGCTGCATCAAAAGAGGAATTGGAGGCGACCAAGGCGGCACTGGAAGGATTGCAGAGAGGAGTTGCGCAACTGAAGACCTTACGGGCTGAAGGACGTGTGGTTATTCGTTTAAGCGATTCCGAAGATTTGAAGGATAGCAGCTACGACATGATTCTCGAGGGGGGGGATGAGCTTGATATCCCGCTGCGACCCTCGGTTGTATCGGTTCTTGGGTATGTCTACAACCCCAACTCCTTCGTGTTTCAGGAGGGGGAGGACGTCGGCTGGTATCTTGATAAAACCGGTGGTGCGGTGGCCGACGCCGAGAAGTCGGAGATGTATGTGATCCGGGCGGATGGCACGGTTTTAAGTCGCCAGCAAGCGTTCTTTGGCAGTTTTCTTTCGGCTTCACTGGATGCCGGAGATACGCTGGTCGTACCGCAAAAACTTGAACGGGTTGCCTGGACGAGAGAAATAAAGGATTGGACCCAGATTTTGGCCAATATTGCCTTGACAGCCGGCACCGTTATGCTCGGGCTGAGATAAGGGGTGGGTATGAACGAGAGAGAAACCATTCACCCGGAAATCGAAGCTGAGGAAGAGATCAATTTGCTGGAGCTGCTGCGGGTGGTTGTCCGCAACCTGCCATTGATCGTCAAGATCACCGGAACAGTTACACTGCTTTCGATTGTGTTATCGCTGACCATGAAGAACATCTATACCGCCAGTGCTACCCTGCTTCCGCCGCAAAAAGATTCCGGCAGTGGTGCGGCGGCGCTGCTGTCCTCTATTGGGGGCGGGCTGGCCGGATTGACCGGAGCTCTGGGAGGTGGTTCTGCGGATCTGTACCTGGGAATCCTCAAAAGCCGCACGGTCACCGATTCGGTTATCAAACGGCTTGATCTTCATACGGAGCTGAAGTCGAAAAACGCCGATGACACCCGGAAAAAGTTGCGGGGATTGGTCAAGTTTCAGGCCGGCAAGGACGGTATCATCACCATAACCGCCGACTACAAGGATCCCGTCAAGGCGGCCCTGCTGGCTAATACGTTCATCGATGAGCTCCAGATAAAAAGTCTGCAGCTGAACCTGACCAAGGCAAGCACTGAGCGCAGCTTTCTGGAAAAGCGGCTGACCGTTGTCAAGGGAGATTTAAAGGCCGCCGAAGAGGATATGAGGAGCTTTCAGGAGAAGAACAAGACCATCAAGGCCGATAGTCAGGCTGCGGCTGCCATCGAGGGGATCGCACGGGTGCAGGCGGAGATGGTCTCCAAAGAGGTGCAGCTGGTCTCCAAAGAGGTGCAGCTGGCGGCGTTGCGAAATTCCATGACTGATGAAAGCTCGGAAGTCAGAACGCTTCTGGCAGGAATAACCAAACTCAAGAGTCAACTGAGTTCCATGAGCGGTGCCGGTGAAGGGGGGGGAGTCATCCCATCGGTCGGGAATGCCCCATCAATCGGAGTGGAGTATATTCGTCGCCTGCGGGAACTGAAGACTCAGGAAGCACTGTTCGAACAGCTTACCAAACAGTTTGAGCTGGCCAAGATTGGCGAAGCCCGTGATTCATCATCGCTGCAGGTGCTGGACGAAGCGGTGACGCCGCTTCGCAAAAGCAAGCCCGCGCGGTCTCTGATCGTTATTCTCTCGGCGGTGGTGGCCTTCTTCTGCTCGATTTTTCTGGTATTCATCAAGGAATACCTGGCCAAACTCTCTCCGGAAGACAGTGTTATCATGGACGAGATGAAGGGCACTCTGAAGGGGATACTGCGCATAAGACGACGGGCGGCAGATCGGCGTGGATAGCAGGAAAACGGGTCCTCCTGTCGTCTGGTTGGCCCTCTGCGCCTGTCTGACGCTATCAATCCTCTGGTTGGGTCTGATGCCGTCCGACTCCGCCCCTGTGGGGTTTGGGTGGGATAAGCTGAATCATGCCGGAGTGATTGCAGCTGCTACAGGACTCGCGTATCTCTCACTTCAGCCGCGGGTTTGGGCGGCAGCGGCGGCATTTCTGTACGGAACCTTCCTTGGCATCCTGATCGAAATACTGCAGGCTTCCCTGACAACCAGCAGGTTCGCCGAGTGGGGTGATGTCGCGGCCGATATGATAGGGGCCGGATCTGCCTGGGTCGTAATCATGTTTTTTCAACGAAGGAAAGTCATTTAACCGCCGGTCTGTATTGCTGCAGAACTGCTCCGAAACGGTAGCAATTCGCCATTTCCCTCCTTGCCATCCCTGCCGCAAACAGGCATAATGCCCCACATTTTACTAACGGAGTTTATACCATGGCATTGCGCGTCTACAACACCCTGACGGGTGAGAAAGAGCTCTTCGTTCCTTTACTGCCGGGCAAAGTCGGTATGTATGTCTGTGGGGTGACGGTCTATGATTACTGCCATATCGGACATGCCCGCGCCGGGGTGGTGTTCGACATTATTTTCCGCTACCTGAAATACGCCGGCTACGATGTGACCTACGTCCGGAACTACACCGATATCGATGACAAAATCATAAACCGCGCCAACCAGGAAGGGACCGATTACCGCACAATCGCTGACCGCTATATCCAGGCTTTTGATGAGGATATGGACCGGTTGGGGCTGGCCAAACCGACGGTGGAACCGAAGGCTACCGATCATATCGCCGGGATTGTCGGTATCATCGAAACGCTGATTGGCAAGGGGCACGCGTATGTCTCGGATGGTGACGTGTACTATGCCGTGGAGACCTTCCCCGGCTATCTGAAACTCTCCGGGCGCAACCTGGAGGAGATGCAGGCGGGGGCCAGGGTGGAGGTGGGAGATAAAAAGCGCCATCCGATGGATTTTGCCCTCTGGAAGGGGGCAAAACCGGGCGAACCGTGGTGGCAATCCCCCTGGGGGAACGGTCGTCCCGGCTGGCATATCGAATGCTCGGCCATGAGTATGGAATTTCTGGGTAAAACCTTTGACATCCATGGCGGCGGAAAAGATCTGGTGTTTCCACATCATGAAAATGAGATCGCCCAGTCTGAAGGCGCCAACGGCGGCATGTTTGTGCGCTACTGGCTGCATAACGGTTTTGTTAATATAAATGCCGAAAAGATGAGCAAGTCGCTGGGCAACTTTTTTACCATTCGTGAAGTGCTGAAAAAGTATGATCCTGACACGTTGCGTCTTTTCATCCTATCGGCACATTACCGTTCTCCGATCGATTTCTCTGATCAGAACCTTGATGAAGCTCAGTCAGCTCTGGAGCGGATCTACAGCTGTCTGGCGGCACTGGATGAAATTCTGAACGGACCGCCCCAGTCGGCAGAAATTGCCGTGTTCGAGAACCTGTCCCAGGTCGGCCTGGAACTGCAGGAGAAGGTTGACCAGTTCATACCTCGTTTTGTCGAAGCAATGGACGACGACTTCAACAGTGCGCAGGCACTCGGTGTCCTGTTTGAAACGGTGCGGGCCACCAACCGGTTTCTTGCGGAAACGAAGGAGTATGCTCCTCTCTCCCTGTCGCTGGTTGCGCATGTCCGTCATCTGTTTGTCGATGTCGGGAACGTGCTGGGCCTTTTTGCTTCTTCACCGGTCGTCTGGCTTGAAGGTATCAAGGCTGCCAAGACGGATAAGATTGACATATCGCCCGAAGAAATCGAGCGGTTGATTGCCGAGCGGGCCGGGTCGCGGGCTGCAAAGAATTTCAAACGCGGCGATGACATTCGCGACCTGCTGCTGGCAAAAGGGATTGTGCTGTTTGATTCGGCGCAGGGCACAACCTGGAATGTAAAGTAGGCTGGCTTCGGCTCCGCTCAGCCACCGGTAACCTCGTTCCCTGAGCGGAGCCGAAGGGTTGCATACCCGCTTTTGACTGATATAATGTGACCCTGACATACAGGATATGTTACTGATACAACTTATGAGGTTCTCTGTGGATCAGGAGTGTTGCTGGAACAGAGGCGTGATTGCGATGGGGGAGTGCCCCAATATTGGTGCGGGTGACGAAGATCTTCTGTCATCCCGGCAGCGGCGCATCCTCGAAAAATGTTGTGACTGTCCGATGTTCAAGCAGGACCTGGTACGCTTCCGCGAAAGCAATCACCCGCTTGCAGCGCTTTTTTCCATTGTACATGCTGAATATCAGCAACAGAAAACCCAGATTCAATCCCTGGTGAGCTTCCTCGATAATAAAACGCTGGAAATGCGTTTCATGCATGAACTCGGTTCTGTTCTGCAAAGCTCGGTGGACCTGGATGAGGTTCTTTCCGTGGCACTGACCGCAATCACCGCCGGCAAGGGTTTCGGCATGAACCGCGCCTTCCTGCTCCTGTGTGATCGTGACGAGGGAATCCTTAAGGGGTATCTGGGGCTCGGCCCCCGAAATCTGGAGGAGGCCAGCCTGGTCTGGAATGAGATCATCCGGAACGATATGGATCTGCAGACACTGGCCCAGAACTTCCGGCTGAACAAGCTAACCTCCGAACGCGCAAAATTTTACGATATCCTGGAGCAGTTGACGATTCCGCTCTCCAACAAAGATCATATCGTCATCAAAGCACTGGATGGAAGACATCTGGTCATGGTCGAGGGGGCGTTTCAGCATCCGGATGTCCCCCCCGAACTGGCACGCCTGTTGGGGGTTGATACCTTCCTGTTGATGCCGCTGATTTCGCGCAATCGACGGGTCGGTATGATCGTCGCTGACAACTGCATTACGCACCGCACTATCACTGATGAAGATATGCATTCACTGGAAACATTCGGCTTTCCGGTTGCTTTTGCTATTGAACGCGCCTCGCTGTACGATAAACTGCAGGTTGAACTGAACCGCGTTACTGAAGCCGGGAAAAAACTGAAAGAGCAGCAGGAGCTGATCGTCAGAATGGAAAACATGGCTCTGGTCGGTCGGATCACTTCAAGCATTGCCCATTCGGTTCGTAATCCGCTGATGATTATCGGCGGGTTTGCCCGTTCGATGCTCAAAAACAGCTCTGCATCAGACCCGAAGCGTACCTTTATAGAATCGATTGTTGACGAGACCAGACAGCTGGAGGGGGTTCTGGATGAAATTCTCAATTATTCCGATTCGATCTACCCAACCCGTGACTTCTGGGATGTGAACCAGCTGATTGAAACCGCACTGCGTGACACCGCTGATATGTTGACGTCGCTGGGCTATGCCACCGGATACTCGCCGGGCCATGACCTGCCGCCCGTGTTTATAGACTTCAAGCAGCTCTCGTACTGTCTCCGGACAGTGCTGCAGAATGATGTCTACGGCATAGGAGAAGACCGGACAATTGCGATCTTTTCCCAGTGTGGAGAAAATGGTGTCACCATCCATATTGAAGACAGGAGTCGGCACATTTCTCAGGCAGAACTTGACCGGCTGCTGGTACCGTTTTCAGAAACCCGTGACCTGGGAACCGGTCTGGGGCTGGCGCTCTGTAAAACCATGCTCGAAAAACAGGGGATCCCGTTCGTAGTTCAGGCAGACGAGTACGAAGGAATCCGGTATACCTTGACACTTCCCACCCGCAAGGAGGAAAAGACATGAGCAGATTACTGGTAGTAGACGATGAAGCGAATATCCGGTTGCTTTACGCCGAAGAGTTGAAGGACGAAGGATATGAAGTCGTGACGGCGGCCAGCGGCGCCGAGGCGGTAGATAAACTGCAGGGGAGCGCGTTTGACCTGGCGGTCCTGGACATCAAACTGAAGAATGAAAGCGGCATTGAACTGCTGCAGAAGCTCGTCAAGGAGCGTCACGATATGCCGGTTATACTCTGCTCGGCATTTTCCTGTTACAAGGACGATTTTTCGGCCTGGCTTGCGGATGGCTATGTGGTCAAGTCAGGTGATCTGACCGAGCTGAAACAGGAAATAGCCCGGGTGCTTGCCAAGAAGGTGTTGAAGGCCACGGCATGACAGCTTAAGTCCCCCTGCATCCCCCTTTTTAAAGGGGGACTTTATTTTTTAAAGGAGTTCCCATGAAAGCCGTCATCATGGCGGGTGGCTTCGGCACCCGCATCCAGCCGCTTACCGGCAGCATGCCCAAACCGATGATTCCGCTCTTCAATCGTCCGATCATGCTTCACATTGTCGAGCTGCTGAAAAAGCACGATATTACCGAACTCGTCATGCTGCTCTATCACCAGCCTTTTTATATCAAAAACTTCTTTCGCGACGGCTCTGATTTCGGAGTCAAGATCACCTATGTCACCCCGATTGCAGACATGGGGACGGCGGGGGCTGTCAAGGCCGCCGAAAAGTATCTGGATGGGCGCTTTCTGGTGATCAGCGGTGACCTCCTGACAGATTTCAACCTCAAAAAAATCATTGATTTTCACATCGACAACAAAGCGACGGCCACTATCACGCTTACGTCAGTCAAGGATCCGCTCCAGTTCGGCGTGGTGATAACTGACAAGGAGAAGCGCATTTCCCAGTTTCTCGAAAAACCGGGCTGGGGCGAGGTGATTTCCGACACGGTCAATACCGGAATTTATGTGCTGGAGCCGGAGATCCTGAAATACATCCCCGAGGGGGAAAACTTCGATTTTTCGCAAGATCTGTTCCCTCTGATGCTGAAAAACAAAGATGCATTGTTTGGTGTGACCGCCAAGGGATATTGGCGCGATATCGGCAACACCGATTCGTATCGCGAAGCGTACCATGATATTTTCAAAGGCAGGATCAACCTGAAGATTGACGAACCGAAGCAGGACTTTGTCGGCAAGGATCTGCGCTTGGGTGCCGACGTCAAGCTGGAGCAGGCTGCGGGTCTTGAGGGCACGGTCGTAATCGGCGACAACAGCCAGATACTGGGCGATGTGCGCATCAAGGATTCGGTAATCGGCCGTAACTGTACGATTGAAGCGGGTGTCAGGCTCAGCCGCTGCATTATCTGGGACAATTCGTATGTCAAGAAAGGCGCCCGGATTACTGACAGCGTTATCTGCTCCAACGTTCGTATCGGCCAGGGAGCAATTCTTGAGGAGGGGGTCATTGTTGCCGACGATACCTCGGTTGGTGACGAAGCGGTCATCAAGGCCGATGTCAAAATCTGGCCCAAAAAGACCATCGAGGCCGGTGCTACTGTCACCTCCAATATGATCTGGGGTGAAAAATGGAAAAAGGCTCTTTTTGAGGGAGCGATCATCAAGGGACTCTCCAATGTGGAGCTTACGCCGGAATTCTGTGCCAAACTGGGGTGCGCCTACGGCACCTCGCTTCCCAAGGGGAGCTTCGTGCTTGGTGGCCGCGATTCAAATCCGTCTTCCCGTATGCTCAAGCGCTGTTTCATGGGTGGGCTGCTCTCGGCAGGCATCAATGTGCGCGATATGAAGATGACCTCGCTGCCGCTTGTCCGCTATAAACTGAAGACTTTCGGCGAAGTCGGCGGGGTTCATTTCCGTCAGGCGCCGGATGATCCCGCCCTGCTGGAAATTGTTTTTCTGGATGGTGACGGTCTCGACTTCTCCAGCAACATGGGGAAGAATGTGGAGCGCACCTTTTTCAAGGAGAATTTCCGGCGTGCTCACCATACCGAGCCGGGTGTCATTTCTGATATCAACAATGTCGGAGATTTTTATCGCGAAGGATTTTTGCGGGCGCTTGATCGTGAACTGCTCAAAAAAGCGGCTTTCACGACCGTTGTGGATTTCAACTTTTCTCCCGCCAGCCAGACGCTGCCACAACTGTTAAATGAACTCGGTTTCTCGGTCATCGCATTGAATGCCTATGTTGATGAGGGCCGCGGGGTTCAAGCCAAGGAAAAAGTATTGGCTCTTGATCAGCTGGCTGCAATTGTCTCGTCGCTGGGTGCGCAGGCCGGATTCTGGCTCGATCCTTCTGCTGAAGCAATCACTCTGGTCGATGAAACCGGACGGATTTGCACCGGCATCGAACTGCTGTCTCTGACGGTGGCGTTGTTGATGAAAGCAGGTCAGAAGGGGGCGATTGCCGTGCCGGTACAGGCCCCCTCAACAATCGAGCAGATGGCGGGACAGAAGGGGTGTCAGGTGGTCCGCACCAAGAGTTCGGACCGAGCAATGCAGGAGGTATCCTCCTCTTCGGAAATCGTCCTGACCGGCACTACGGACGGCCGCTTCGCTTTCCCCCGTTTTCAGTCAGCTTTTGACGGCATGTTTGCCATAGCGAGGTTGATGGAACTGAGCGCAGCGAGCGGAGTGTCGCTGTCTCAGATGCACACGGATATTCCGCGCAGCGCATTTCTTCAAACCAGCCTCCCCTGCCCCTGGGAAATGAAGGGGGGCATCATGCGCAAGATGAGCGAAGACAGTCTGGAAAAGGAGGCTACGTTCATCGATGGCATCAAGGTGTATTTCGGCGCGGAGTGGGTTCTGGTGCTGCCGGACCAGTATCTGCCCGTGATCCATATCGTTGCCGAGGCCAGGGACCAGAAGTCGGCCCAGAGGCTGCTCGGTGAGTATGAGAACAAGATTAAGACGTGGAAGAAGGAGTTGGTGTAACCGATTATGCCAGTCCCTCTCGACGTGGTGATAGTATGGCATATGCACCAGCCATACTACAAAGACCCGCTCAAAAATGAGTACGCCCTCCCCTGGACGTATCTGCACGGCATCAAGGATTATTTTGACATGCCGGCTATCGTCGAGGATACGCCGGGCGCCAAGGCGGTCTTCAATCTGGTGCCGTCGCTAATCGAGCAGCTGCTGGAGTATGCTTCCGGGACTGCAGTTGATCAGTTTCTCATTAGGGGGAAAGCAGCTCCGGCTGATCTGAGCCAGGACGACCGCGTGTTCCTGCTGGAGAACTTTTTCTCGGCCAACCGGCAACATATGATCGAGCCTTCCCGGCGCTATCTGGAGCTGCTCTGTATGGCCGGTGAAGGGAAACCGGGGAGTGCCCGCGAGCTGGTCAGGAATTTCAGCGAGCAGGACCTGCTGGATCTGCAGGTCTGGTTCTTCCTGGCCTGGACCGGTGAGGCGGCTCGGCGCCGGTATCCCGTCTTTGCCGATCTGGTCGCCAAGGGTGAGAACTTTACCGCAGCCGATAAGGAGCTGCTCTTTGCCACACAGCAGAAACTGTTGCAGGCGATAATACCGCTGTACCGGCGCCTTCACGATGAGGGGCGGATTGAGCTGTCGGTGACCCCCTACTATCACCCGATTCTTCCGCTGCTCTGCGATATTCGCTCTGCCCATACCGCCATGCCGCGCGCTGTGCTCCCTGCGGCAAACTTTTGCCATCCCGAGGACGCCCGCGCCCAGATCCGCCGTGGGATCAGCTATTTTTGCGAAATATTTGGTTTTACCCCGACCGGAATGTGGCCTTCAGAGGGTTCCGTCAGCAACGAGACGCTGGCGATCATTACCGGGAGCGGCATCCGCTGGATCGCCACCGATGAGGAAATTCTGGAAAAAAGCATGGACGGCGGTCTTGGCGCCGGTAAGGAGCGGTTGTACCGACCCTGGCGTTTCAGCAGCAGCCAGGGCGAGATCGGCGCATTTTTCCGTGATCATCAGCTCTCCGACCTGATCGGTTTTACCTACTCGCAGTGGGAGGCGGAGCGCGCCGTGGCTGATCTGTGCGGGCGCCTGAACGCTATCAAGTCCCGTCTTGGGGGGGCTGGCCGTGTTGTTCCGATCATTCTGGATGGTGAGAATGCCTGGGAGTACTACCCCAACAATGCCTATAATTTTTTGCAGGGTATGTACAAGGGGATTGCCGAGTCAGCGACGCTTCGACTGACCACCTGCAGCGAGGTCTTGAAAGAGACCCGGTTCGAAGGCCGGCTACATACGATCTTTCCCGGATCGTGGATTAACGGTAACTACGGCATATGGATCGGTCATCCTGAAGAAAATCTGGCCTGGGACTTGATCGCTCAGGCTCGTGAAGCTGCCGTTTCCGGAAATGCTCTGGTTTCTGCTGCTCTTGAAAGCGGAGAACCTTCTGCGGACGTGACCGCCGAGGCCATCTGTCGTTCTCTGTACGCCGCCGAAGGTAGCGACTGGTTCTGGTGGTACGGGGATGACCATTTTTCACCGCACAGCGACCGTTTTGACCGGCTCTTCCGCCAGCACCTGCTGAATATCTACCGGCTTCTGGGACAGGATCCCCCCCGCGAACTACTGGAGCCGATCAAGAAGAAAAACCCTGCCGGATTGATTCGTGAGCCTGCCGCATTTATTGATCCGGAGATAAACGGCAGGATCAGCGATTACTTTGAATGGCTGGCAGCCGGGCTGTATGACCTGACCCGTCAGGGATCTGCCATGCACTCCTCCGACAGGATGCTGCAGAGCTTCTACTATGGCTACAACAGCCGCTCTTTCTTTATCAGGATCGATGGTGTTCAGGAATTTTCCCGTCTGCTGAAGGAGGACGATGTACTCAATCTGCATCTGATCAGTGATCGCGACTACCGGTTGCCGCTGCAGATGAAGAATGATGCCGGGCAGCTGCTGGTCAAGGAAAACGGCGAATGGGTACCGACCGGCAGATCCTGTCACTGGAAGATTGCCCGGACGTGCGAGATCAGCATTCCACTGAGCAGTATCAAGCTGGCGGGGAGAAGTAAGCTTTTCGTCTCTGTGTCACTGGTACGGGACGGTGAAGAGGTCGGCCGCTGGCCGAGCGATGCACCGCTGATGTTGTACTACACGGGTCAGGAAATTGAGCTTGATAATTGGCTGATATAACCCCTCCCGACCTCCCCTTATCAGGAGAGGAGGAGAAGGGAGAAAGCCTTTCTTCCCCCATGATAAGGACCCTATGGGGCCAAAAGGGGGACTGAGGGGGTTGGATTTTAAGGAGTATATACATGTCAGAACTGCGCTGGGATCCGATAAAACTGTACTGGGTAATTATCGCCGCCGAACGTGGCCGCCGACCGCGTGATTTTCAGGTGGAACCGGAGCAGAGCGGGATGACCGCCTGCCCGTTCTGTTACGTTAATGAGGAAAAAACGCCTCCGGAAATTTTTGCCATTCGTCCTGGCGATCTGCCCAACGCCCCTGACTGGCGGGTGCGGGTGATTCCCAACAAGTACCCGGCGCTGCGGGTGGAGGGTAATCTCAACAGCCGCGGTTATGGCATGTATGATGTCATGAACGGTATCGGCGCTCACGAGGTGATCATCGAAACACCCGACCATAATCGGACGCTTGCCGATCTGACGGTCAGTGAGGTGAACGATGTTCTGATCGCGTATCGACATCGCTATCTCGACTTGCGCAAGGATTATCGCTTTCGCTACATGGTGCTGTTCAAAAATCACGGCACCCGGGCCGGCGCGTCCCTCAGTCATTCCCACAGCCAGCTTATCGCGGTACCCCTGCTGCCTCCGGTTGCAAGTACCCAGTTGAAAGTGGCCCGCACCTATTTTAATGACAAGGAACGCTGTATTTTCTGCGATCTTATCGAGTTTGAGCTGCGTGAAGGCGCGCGCGTGGTAAAGGAGTTTTCCAACTACGTAACGCTGACCCCCTACGCCTCCAGCTCTCCATTCGAACTGCGACTCTATCCCAAGCGTCACAGCCATGACTTCGCCCTGATGAACGATGCCCAGCTGGCTGAACTGGCGGTGGCAATGAAGGATATGCTGCTGCGCGTCAAGACGGTGCTGCGCGACGCACCCTACAATTTTATTCTGCACAATGCGCCCCCCATGCACCGCCGCCCCGGTAAGCCTGAACATTGGAACTCGCTGGAGTATGATTACCACTGGCACATCGAGCTGGTGCCGCGTTTAACACAGGTGGCCGGATTCGAATGGGGCACCGGTTTTTACATTAATCCGACCTCCCCGGAGGATGCCGCCCAGTTCCTGCGAGAGGCAGATGTCTGACATTAAAGCGACACTGGATGCGCTTTACGCTTCCCGATCCGGACAGCATCTTGGCAATGATCCGCTTTCATTCTGCCATCGCTACCCTGACCCGGCTGATCGCGAGGTTGTTGCGGTCATCGCGTCATCTTTTGCCTACGGCTCGATAGTCATCATCCTGCGTACGCTGGAAGCGATTTTTGCCGAGTTGGGTCCGTCGCCGAAGAGATATGTCGAGCACTTTGAACCCCAGGACGGTGTGCGTACTTTTGCGAGCTTCAAGCACCGCTTTAATGACGGTCGTGATCTCTGCACACTTCTGTGGGGGATGCGGCAGATGCTTGAGCAGGCAGGCAGTATCCATTCCTTTTTTCTGCGGGGCTACTCCGCTGCAGATGCTGACGTGAGCAACTCCTTGAACCGTTATTCAGCTTCGGTACTGGCACTGGACTATTCAGAGGTCTTCGGGTCTCATGTCATTCCGGCCGACTCCTGCTTCCCGTTTCTGTTTCCCGCCCCCGCTTCCGGCAGCGCCTGCAAACGGCTCTGCATGATGCTGCGCTGGATGGTTCGCCCTGAGGACGGTATCGACCTTGGCTTGTGGAACGAAATATCTCCAGCACAGCTTATCATTCCAGTAGATACGCATATCAGCCGCATCAGTCGTTATCTCGGCCTGACCCGCAGAAAGGCCGCAGACTGGCGCATGGCTCAGGAAATTACGGCTGCCCTGCGCATCTTTAGTCCGACAGATCCGGTCAAATATGATTTTTCTCTGGCTCATCTCGGCATCAGTGACGGCTGTGACGGCAAGGACCTGAGTCGTTGCCTCTCATGTCCGATAGCAGGAATCTGCGCACAATTGTAACCACGCGATTGCTGTTCTGCTCCTAAACAGTCGAAATATATCGGCGTAATAATTTGACACCCTCCACCCTTTCTGATATAGGACAAACGTTGTTTCAGGTAGTTCCGTGGATTGCCGTCATAATCAATCATCATCGAGGAGTCGCAGATGATTATCCAATGCGAAAAATGTCAGACCAGATTTCGACTTGACGATTCCAGGGTCACCGATAAAGGTGTAAAAGTCCGCTGCACGAAATGTAAACATGTGTTTACCGTGCGGAAGGAAGAGACGGCGCCGGAGTCATGTGAACCTGAACGTGCTTTGACCGGTTTTACTTACCCTGCTGCCAAGGGGGGTGAGGTCGATTATTCAGGTTTCGATTTTGGCGACAACACACCAGATCCTGATTCGACTCTACCTTCTACCGCATCGGCAGATGATTTCACCGATGTGGCGATAGAACCCGCGCCGGTAGCACCCCAGCAAGAAGCTCCGCAGGGGCTTGATTTCTCCGGGGCTGATTCGTTCGAGACATCGTCTTTTGATGCCTCCGAAATATCGTTTGAATCAGATGAAGATCACGCAGTTGGTACTGCTGATAGCTCTGCTGTGGCAGAAGAACCGGTTGCAGTGGGGGGTGAGGTTGATTTTTCAAGTTTCAATTTCGGCGACAGTGAATCAGAACCCGATCCGGCCCCACTTTCTGCCTCGTCTACAGATGCTTTCAGTGACAGGGAGATCAAACCCGCTTCTGCCACACCACTGAAAGCGGCTCCTCAGGGGCTTGATTTCTCTGATGACGCTATGTTCGGAGAGGTTGTGCAGGACGCTCCCGAGGCATCAACCAACACTATCTCCTTTGATTTCGGAGAAGACAGTTTTGCCGAATCAATGGATATGACTGGCCAGGACTCAAGCGGCAGACATGGGTCGTTATTTTCTCTCGATACTCCTGCTCCCAGTGATGCGCCATTCAATCTGGGTGAAATCGATTTTGGCGATGAACTGACTTCGGTTGCTGTTCAGCAGGTAAATCCGGAGGATCTGAAACCGTCCCAGGAAATTCTGTTTGCCCCGCTGGCTGAAGCCCGGGAAAAAACGACAGATGATGAATTAACACGGTCGTTCCTCGGCGATGATGCTGCTGATCAACAAGAGCTGCCGCCGCTCTCGATTGCTTCACGGCGCAAACAGGGCCCGCTTTTCGGATGGCTGATTGCGGTCGCTGCGGTTCTGGTGATTTCTGTTTTCGGCTATCTCGGATATTCTTCGTTTTCCAATCCCAGGGAGACCGCTGCCCTGGAGGCCGGCAAGATCGGCCTGCAAGCCGTAAAAGCATCCTACATAGAGAATGATGAGGCAGGGGAGCTGCTGGTTATTTCTGGTGAGGCGCTCAATGAGTATTCAAAGGCGCGGGCAGCTCTGCAGGTCAAAGTGACGGTATATGATGCCGCCGGCCAGAGTCTCGCCACCAAGACCGCGTATGGGGGAAACCCGCTGTCGGAGGAGCAGTTGGAGAGTCTGCCGCTCGACAAGATCGAAGCGGCAATGGCCAATCAGTTCGGCGATTCGCTGGCTAACATGGAGGTTGCCCCCGGTAAGGCGATTCCTTTTGTCGTTGTAGTTGCAAAGATTCCCAAAGGTGCCAGAGATTTCGATGTGCAGTCAGCGGGATCAACGGTTGCGGCCGGGAAGCACGAGTAGAAACCACTACTGCCAGATTAATTGAAAAGGGCGTTGACTTTACAGTCAACGCCCTTTTTTACGTATGATCCGCACTTTAACGCGGTCTGCTACAGTATCTCGACAAGCCGGATTTTAAAGGTCAGGTCACGCCCGGCCAACGGATGATTGCCGTCCAGCGTAATGGTTGAGTCGGTTACTTCCGTCACCAGAACCGGCAGAGGAGAGCCATCCTGCAGAATCACCTCCATCCGATGACCCGGTTCAGGATTGATTTCAGCCGGGATTTCACTCCGTTCAATAACGGCTACCATCTCTTCAGCCCGCTGTCCGTAGGCATCATCTGCCGGAATGGAAACGGTCACACTCTGACCCGCTTCGAGCCCGATTACAGCGGCTTCAAATTTCGGAATCAGATTGCCGGCGCCGATGACGAACTCCATCGGGTCATCGGCGTGGCTGTTGCACCCGCTCCCACACCCGTCATCCTGGTCCTTCCTGCTGCCACAACCACATGAATGATCATTCGGTTGTGCAACAGGGCCTTCCGACGAGTCAAAAACTGACCCATCTGCAAGTGTGCCGGTGTAGTGTACTTTAACTTTGTCACCCGTTTTTGCCTGTGCCATTGTTACATCCTTTCGGTGTGCGCCCGGGTAAGTGCTTCTTCCAGTGCGGAAATATGTGTGCTGAACTGCCCTGAGTGATTACCGTTTATGCGCAGTCGCTTATGGCGGGACGTTTCTCCCGAGAGTATCTCAACGGATGAAGTGGCTACATCAAAGAGGTCTGCAACAAACTCACGGCAGAGTTTGTTGGCCGCTCCATCAACCGGAGGAGAGGTGAGCCTTATTTTGAGTTCCTCTCCCCGGACTCCGCACATCTGGTTCCTTGATGCCCGCGGCTGAATGTAGACGCTTAGAATCACACTGTTTTTGACAGTGGCGAGAAAGGGGAGTTCAAACTTGTTCATCGCTGATAAGTTGCCGACTAAAGCTATCGAGCAATCCTTTGAAGCTCATTTCAAACTGGATTTTCTGCCGACGGATCTCTTCAATCCGGCTTTTCAGATCACCCAGCTGCCTTTCGGCGTCAGCAACAATTCTTTCACCCTTTAGCTCGGCTTCCGAAACGATCAACTCTGCTTCTTTACGGGCATTGGCCTTCATCTCCTCGATTACGCGCTGGGCGGAAAGCAGCGTTTCGCGCAGTTCCCGCTCCTTTTCGGCCATATCAAGCATCTCGCGGCTCTGGCGGGACTGTTGCTCTTTCATCTGGCTGTTTTCGCGAATCAATCCTTCCATTTCACCAGCTACGTTTTGCAGAAAGGCGTCAACATCATCCGGGTCAAGGCCGCGAAAAGTTTTTACCTTGAATTGCTGCTGCTGAATGTCGAGCGGAGAGATATTCATTGTCTAATAACCTCGTTGGATGAGTAGCGTGATGTGAATAAAATGCTTGCGGCGCTGCCGACGGCTGGTTTCTGTAATGCGGATACCGGTATTCACCGGTGGATTATTGAGCGGACAACTTCAAATAACATTCGGCTTTGTACAGAGTTGCCTCAGCGGCAAGAGGCGATCCGGAGTTATCAGCGAGATAGCGATCAAGCAGTTCAAGGGCTGTACTGCAGTCATCATGGCGATATGCCTTGACAGCAGCATCGAAAAGTTTTTGTCCGGCTGCTGATTTGTTTTTAAGAGCCAATGATGAGGTAGATGAAACAGCTGAAGATACCGGAGACGGTTTTTTCTTCGCAGAAACTGCAGTTTTTCTGGCAGACGCCGCCGGTCTGATTTTTTCCGTTCCGGCTGTTTTCATGTCAGGTAAAGAGGTCGTCCTGGCATTCGGGCCAGCTTCCGCTTTGACGGGAGATTTCTTTTTCTGCGTGAGAGGTGCGCCGGTTGACTTCAAATTAACCCGCCCTGAATCGTGTGCATCTTTCTGAGTTACCGGAACTTTAAGAATATTTCCCGTATAAATCAGGTTGGGGTTCTTTATCGAATTGAACAGGAGTATCTGGGGGAAATACATTCCTCGTCCACTGAATTTTTTGGAAAGATCATACAGGGTGTCACCCTTTTGAATCTCAATTTCCTGAACCAGAATCCCCTCCTGCGAGGAAGTCTTCTGGCCGGCAGTGACCGGCTGAGGAACGTACAGCTGGTATTGCTGACCCCAGGCCGGCAGTGCCATGCAGCTCATGAGTGCGATGACGAATGTGCTGCGAATGCGAGATGTCATATCAATACCTGTTCCCCAGTTGGTCTTCATAGGTCAGAATGTTTTTGACCTGAATTGCGGTTCCAACTCCGGTGCCCGGTTTAACTCTGAATGAAACCTTGATGCTCCGTTTTTCACCGGCACCCATTTCCCTGAAGCGCCAGATTACCGTTCCGTTGCTGACAGAACTGGAAGGGGGGTCGGATGCAACAAGATCCAGCTGCTCCGGCCAGGTGCTTTGCAGCTCAACTACCCGCGCAAGATTAGAGCCGTTGTTGGTTATCATCAGATCAAAAGAGGCAACGTCACCCGGCTTGAGACGTCCGTCACGACCGGCCATGACCATCTTTAATACCGGTCTCGAGTAAGTCAGTTGCGTTGATCCTGAAGCTGAACTGGCAGCGTTACCTTCCGACACAAATGAAATCCGGACAGTACCCGTACTGCCGTCGGCGGCACTGTTTGGAGTTTTGATTTCAACAACGACACTCGCTTCCTCACGGGGCGCCAACGGACCAATTTCGGTGATCACCGGCTCGCTTGCCTGACGTATGCCGTCACGGTTCAAATCGTTGAAGATAACTGCGTCACTTGCGCCGGTGACGACAGACGTGATCTTGAACATTTCACGAATGTTGCCGGTGTTGGTGACAACGAAAGGGACAGTGATCGTCTGTCCGGGGATAGCCATAAGGCGATCTGAACCGGAGCGAACAAAAATGCTTCTTTGCGCTTCCACATACGACACGTTTGAAACGAAGGCGGCTGTAGTCGCAAAAGAGTTGTTAACCAGCTCGGCGCGCGTCGACAGCTCCTGTCCGGCCAGCGAATCATCCTTGAGCTGAAAGGCAACACTGAATTCGCGACTTTCCCCGGAATTGACCTGCAATCCGTCAAATACCAGAGCCGATTTCATCTCCTGCCTGAAACCGGCGGCAGCGTAATCAGCCGGCTCAAGCTGCGGCGGAAAGTTAAGGCGGAAGGTCACATTCTGCGCCACAGTCGAGCCGACGTTGAGAATTGCGATGCGATATACTACCTTGTCACCCGGGAGCGGCCTGTTTTTGTCTGTACGGAGAACGGCACGCAGGAGCGGGGCAGAGGCAACCAGCTTGACTTCACGTGACTGACTGGCCTCAGCAATCAAACGTGAAGCCGCTTTCACCGGATGCGTAATGCGCATGCCGTCAATGCTGCCAGGTGGGATGGTCAGGTTGATGACCCCTTTAAACGTTTCGCCTGGTGCAAGCTCGGGTGTTTGACTGACAGCGACACCGGGTGCAGCCGCCGAGGCAAAAAGTGCTTTAAAGTCGACCGGAAATGCAGACTCAAGGTAGAATGAATCGTAGCCGTTGCCACGGTTGATAACTTCAAACGGAACCGCAAACTGGCGACCGGCGGTGAACGCCTCCGGGCGGGCCAGCAGGGTAAATTCGAAGCTGGCGTATTGTGCCACTTCGAGGCGCAATACCTGGGCGTTCTCCGGCAGAGGCGCTTCAACAGCCTGGGGAGGCAATGCAACGACAATACCCAGCCCACGGAGTTTTGCTGCGGCTGTTGCCGCTGCCGCCGATGCCGGGTATTTTTCAATAATAGTTTTATACTGATCAATCGCCTTCTCGCGATACACCGATTTTGCCGTTTGAACCTTTTCCTCGGCGAGTTTCTGCTGTGCCAGACGACCCTCTTCGGTTTTGAGAGATGCCAGACGAGCAGACTCGGCTGCGACTATGACCTGTTTGGCTTCTTCCTCTTCAGCCCTGACAAGGGAGATCCGCTCCTGCTCGGCTTTCAGTGCAGCGATTCGAGCGGCTTCAACAGCTGCTTCAGCACGCAGGGCGACATTTGCCTTTTCAGCAGAGAGTCGCTCCTGCTCCGTTTTTACCGCTGCAAGTCTCGCTTCTTCAGTTCTGACTGCTTCAATACGTTCCAGTTCGGCTTTTGCCGCAGCGGCACGTTCCCGCTCTTTCGCCTGGGAAGCAGCTTTTTCTTCGGCCTGCTTGAGGGCGGCTGCGCGAGCAGTTGCGGCAGCAGACAGCCTTGTTTCTTCAGCCCTGACTGCAACAGTCTGCTCCTGTTCGGCTTTTGCTGCAGCTGCCTTCTCCTGTTCAGTTTTCTCCGCCTGCTTGAGAGCCGCAACACGCGCCGATTCCGCCGCTGCAGCCTGCTTGGCCTCCTCGGCTTTCGCCGCTGCCTCCTTCCGCCCCTTCTCGGTTTTTGCTTTCAGAGCGGCCAGACGATCGGACTGTTTAACCGGGGGTGAACCGACCGGCAGCTTTTCGCCTTTATCGTAGCGGGCCGTAAGAGAGAGGAGCTCATCTTCCACAGTACTTTTAAGAGGATTGTCGGGGTATTCCTTGGAAAATTGTGAGAGATAACGGGCAGCCTCCTGCTGGTTGCCCACTTTGTAGTAGGAGCGGGAAAGCCAGAATAGAGCCATGTCCCTGAGGGGGGTATCGGGGTATTTTTGTAATACCTCGTTCATTTTTTCGATTGAGGAGGCGTATTCCTTCTGCTGGTAGGCGTTAAATCCGGCAATAAATAGCTGTGAATCCTCTGTTTCCTGACAAAAAGCAGGAGGTGCGATCAGAGCTGAAATTATGACCATGACGACCAGAAACCGGAGGAAGATGTTGCGGCATAATCTCAGTAATATCACGTTAATTGACCTCTTTTGGCCGGCTACGCAGCTGACGGCGCACGGAGAGCAGATATGAGTTGCAGGTAAATGCGTCCCTAAGTAGCACCTCCCAGCCCCATTGTCAACGAAAGAAACGGTTTGTCAGTACGTTAGCAGTCGTTATGATACACTGTTTTTAAAAGATTCATCCGTCAAAAACGATCATCTTCTTTGTCAGCGAATGCTGTCTTCCGGGTAGGCTCCGATTTTGTGAATCGAAAGATCGGCACCGTTAAATTCATCTTCCTGATCAAGTCGGATGCCGACGATTTTATTCAGAGCCCCGTAGACGGAAAAGCTGCTTACAAGGGCAAAAATAATCGCACAGACGCTCCCCGCAAGTTGTGAAACGAAGCTGACTCCACCTATTCCCCCCAGAAACTTCTGTCCGAAAATACCGGCGGCAATTCCACCCCAGGTGCCAATTATTCCGTGAAGCGGCCACACACCGAGCACATCGTCGATTTTGAGTTTCTCCTGCTCAAAATGAAAGCCGAAGACAAAAATTACCGAGGCAATACAGCCGACGGCAAAAGCTCCCAGGGGGTGCATGATATCGCTGCCGGCACAGACCGCTATCAATCCGGCCAGCGCGCCATTGTGAATAAAGCCGGGGTCGTTCTTGCCCGCGACCAGTGCGGCGAGGACTCCGCCTACCATTGCCATCAGCGAGTTGACTGCCACCAGGCCGGATATCTTTTCCAGATTTCCGGCACTCATGACATTAAAACCGAACCAACCGACCGCCAGGATCCATGATCCGAGTGACAGAAAAGGGATGTTGCTGACAACGATCGGGTGTGATTTGCCGCGAACATAGCGACCAATACGCGGGCCGAGAATGATGACCGCCGGCAGTGCAATCCAGCCTCCTATTGAATGAACGACTACTGAACCGGCATAGTCATGGAACTCAGCGCCACCGAATGATTTGAAAAGAGCTTGTAAATGGGAGGCGTTCTGCCCCCAGACCAGCGATTCAAAGAACGGGTAGGAGACCCCCGCAAAAATGGCGCTTGCGATGACCTGCGGCCAGAATTTGGCACGTTCTGCGATGCCGCCGGAAATAATGGCGGGAATACAGGCTGCGAAGCAGAGCAGGAAGAAAAAATGGACCAGGTCGTAGCCCTGAGATGTGCCGAGCAGCTCTCCTGCCGGTTTTAAAAAGGAGATTCCATAGGCGATCGGAAAGCCGACTACGAAGTAGACGACTGTAGATATGGACCAATCGGTAAGTATTTTAACGAGAGCATTTACCTGGTTTTTTTTGCGTACCGTACCGACTTCAAGGAAGGCAAAGCCGGCATGCATCGCGAACACCATTACCGCTCCCAACATAAGAAACAGAACATCCGCACTACTCTTCAGACCTGTCATCGTTGACATGGTTTCCATACAGAATTACCCCCGTTGTTGTCTGTTGCCCGTCTTTGGGCGATTCTGGTCCGAAGCAAGAAAGCGGCCAACGGCTCTACTTATGTAACCTACTGATTATAAAGATAAGGGCAAGATTTACCACACAGAGCGGCTGCCTTAAAAATTGACACATGCCGCATAATCAGGCAGGTATCTGCTGCATGATGACACTTCCCATTCCAGAAACAAACAGGTAGGATTGCCTTCATGAGCCTCGAAGAAAAGATACTGCAGTTTCCGGCCTCGCCCGGCGTATATCTGATGCGCGATGCCTCCGGTGAAATAATCTACGTCGGCAAGGCACGAAGTCTGCGACAGCGGGTGCGCTCGTACTTTAATCAGTCCGGTGATTCCCGTTATCACGTCAAATTTCTGATGGCCAAGGTTTCCGATATCGATATTGTTCTTACCGATACGGAAAAAGAAGCTCTGCTGCTGGAAAACACCCTTATCAAGCAGCATCATCCCCGCTACAACCTGAACCTCAAGGACGACAAGACCTATTTTTCATTGCGGATTGATCCTCGAGAGGAGTTTGCCCGCTTTACGATTGTGCGCAAGCGTCCTCGCGACGGGGCGCAGTATTTTGGCCCTTATTCATCCGGTTCGGCGGCGCGGGAAGTACTCCGGGAGATGATCAGGCTGTTTCCGCTGCGGCACTATCCGCTTGCCGCGTGCATGTCTCGATCACGCCCCTGCCTGTACCACCAGATCGGTCAGTGCAGTGCCCCCTGCCATGGTCTGATAACGAGGGAAGCCTACGAAGTTCTGGTTAGCGGGGCAATGCTCTTTCTCGAGGGAAAAGGCCGGCAGCTTGTCGCTGAGTTCAAGCGGCGCATGATCGATGCTTCAGAGCGAATGCACTATGAAGAGGCCGTTCGCTGGAGAAATCTGCTCCGTTCGATTGAAGTAACGGTTGAAAAACAGAAAGTAGTGTTGCGCGGCGGCGACAGTGACGTACTCGGTTTTTGCCGTGATGGCAGCAGGATCGAGTTCGTCCTGCTGTTCATTCGCGCCGGGGTTCTCTTGGGGAGCCGCCAGTTCACCGTATCATGGGAGCTGGATGATGCGGATGCAATTTCAGCCTTATTACAGCAGTATTACACCGGTGCAGTGTTTATCCCGGAAGAGATCCTGCTCCCGCTCGATATCGATGACAGGGGAGCGTTAGCCGATCTGTTGGGAGATCTGAAAGGAAGCAAGGTGTCCCTGGTTCTTCCGCATCGCGGCACGAAGCGGGAATTGGTCGCACTGGCCGGTAAAAATGCCGTTTCCGCCTTTCGGGAGCGCGATGAAAAAGTGGCTACAGCCGAAGCGGTACTGGTCGAACTCTCCCGGCGTCTGCAGTTGACTCGAATCCCCCTGCGGATTGAGTGTTATGATATCTCCACCATTCAGGGGCGTTTTTCCGTGGGGAGCTGTGTCGTCTTCGCGTCCGGCAAAGCAGACAGGAACAATTACCGCCGCTACCGCATCCGGACCGTTGACGGTCAGGACGATTTTGCCATGCTTCGGGAACTCTTTCTGCGTCGATTTCGCGCCGAAAACAGGGAGAAAACCGGCCTGCCTGATCTGGTTGTCGTCGATGGGGGGATCGGTCAGCTGAATGCTGTACAGGAAATACTGGCAGAGCTCGGCTTGACAGGCCGCTTCGATCTGGTGTCACTGGCCAAGAGTCGTGTTCTGCATGATGTAACGGCGGACACAGTCACGAAAAGTAATGAGCGGGTATTTCTCCCCGGCAGAAAGAATCCGGTAGTGCTGCGTCAGAACACAAAGCCGTTGCTTCTGCTGGCGTCCATCCGGGATGAGGCTCACCGCTTTGCCATCAGTTACCACCGGAAATTGCGCGGAAAAGAGGGGATAGCCTCAGGGATCGAAACCATTCCCGGTATCGGCCCCAAACGTCGTACTGCACTGCTGAAACATTTCGGCAGTCTGCGGCGTCTGAAGGAGGCTGGTGTAGAGGAAATTTCGACGGCGCCGGGCATGAACCGGACAGTGGCAGAGGCGGTTCACAGAGGACTGCACGATGACTGATGCAGATACGTCGCTTGATATGCTCGTAATTCTCGGCCCGACCGCTTCCGGCAAAACGCGCCTGGCCGTTGCGCTGGCGGAGGAACTTGGCGGAGAGGTCATTTCTGCCGACTCACGCCAGGTTTTCCGGGGAATGGATATCGGCAGCGGCAAGGACCTCCATGAATATGGTCAGGTGCCGTATCATCTGATTGATATTCTGGATGCCGGCGGCGAGTTCAGCGTCTTCGAGTTCCAGCGCAGGTTTGTAAAAGTCTATGCAGAAATCACCGCACGGAGAGCATTTCCGATTTTGTGCGGTGGGAGCGGCATGTATCTGGATGCTGTCCTGCGTGGGTATCGCATGGTTGAGGTGGCGCATAACGAAACGCTGCGCAGTGAGCTTGCGACGAAAACTGATGGCGAACTGGCAGATGAATTACGGCGTATTAAGCCGGATCAGCATAACAGTACCGATCTCCAGGATCGGGAGCGCACTGTCCGGGCGATTGAAATTACCCGCGGGGAGGTCGAGGGTTATTCAATCTGCGAGGCGCTCCCCCTGCTGAGGAGTTTCGTTCTCGGTATTCGCTGGGATCGTGACGCATTGCGCCGGCGTATAACCGATCGCCTGAGGGAACGCCTCGAAAATGGCATGATAGAAGAAGTGCAGCGCCTGCATGACAGCGGCATACCGTGGGAAAGGCTGAATTATTACGGGCTTGAGTACCGTTATGTGGGGAGTTATCTCCAGGGCAATATGAGTAGAAATGATATGTTTCAGAGATTGAACAGTGCTATTCATGATTTTGCAAAGCGGCAGGGGAACTGGTTTCGGCGAATGGAGCGACATGGCATTGCCATCAGCTGGATTGAGGGGGATGGCGATCAGCTGTCGCAGGCCCGGGGAGTTATCCAAAAAAAGAATGATCATTGATTTATTTTTCTTGACAATGTATACGCGCTGCTGTTAGCTTAGAAAAAATTCGGATATTTCCGGATAAAATCATTAAGAAGAATCAGGAGAAGTAAGCACATGGTAAACGGAACAGTAAAATGGTTTAACGACAGCAAGGGTTTTGGATTTCTTGAGCAGGAAGGTGGCGAAGATGTATTCTGCCATTTCTCCGCAATCGCAGGCGAAGGTTTCAAATCCCTTGCAGAAGGCGATAGAGTAACTTTTGAAGTAACAAAGGGTCCGAAAGGGCTTCAGGCCGCGAACGTAACAAGAATTTAAGGTCTGCTTCATTCCAAACCCGAAAACCCCGGAGAGTATCCGGGGTTTTTTTTTGGTTCAAATGCCGAAGAAAAATCTGCGCTGAAACAAAATCAGAAGCGATTTTTTACCTGTTAACGCCCCGACTTGAGAGTCATCCCGGCGCTTATCAGATAATGGTAGGCGGTATCGAGAATAATAATCTGCAGAACATAGATTGCGGCAAAGGCGACAAGTGGAGACAGGTCCAGCATGCCGGTGTCGGGCATGTGCCGGCGTATGCGGCGCAACACCGGTTCCGTAACCCGATAAATAAAATTAACAATCGGGTTGTAGGGATCAGCGTTTACCCATGAGACAACAACACTGGCCAGCAGGATGTATTTGTAAAGTGTTAACAGGCCGCCGGCCAGTTCGACCATTTTGGCAAGCGCCAGAAGTATATTCGCAAAGAAAACCATCGACCTGCTCCCGAAGTGTGGGGTAAATTGGCTTTACTATGCCTTAACGCTCCGGCAAAGTCAAAACAGAAACGGCTGTCACCAGAATAGCCCGTAGTCGTCCATGTCATATTTCACAATCATATTATTGACCGCCAGGAGCAGGAGAAACACCATGAACAAAAAGATGACGGCTTTGCTGCTTTCTGCCCTGGTGCTGCCGGGACTCGGTCAGCTCTATCTCGGCCGTAAAATGGCCGGAGGGATTATTATAGTACTCGTCAACCTGGTGCTGTTACTGGCGCTGTTTGTCCTGCTGCGCGGACTTTCACCGGTGATCGCTTCACAGATTGCCGGCGGAGCGATCAGCATAACGCCATCCGAAGTGATGACGGCGCTTGAGGGATCGACCGGTTTCGGGAAAGCGGTTCTTGCGCTCTTTTTCCTCCTCTGGGCGTTTTCTGTTATTGATATCATTCGATTCAGGGGAGAACAGTAGTCGCTGTCGAGACCTGTCTTGACAAACGGCGTTATTTTGTGAGATACGTAAAAAAGTTTATTCAAAATGAAATTCGTTCGCACTGCACGAGCGGAATCGGGGAAGTAATGATCATTTCAAAAATAATCGGAAGCGGCTCATGCCTGCCGGACCGGGTGATTCCTAACAGTCATTTCGATTATCTGGTCGAAAATGCGGACGAGTGGATCTTTTCCCGCACCGGAATCCGCGAGAGGCGCTTTGCCCATGCCGATCAGGCCACCTCTGATCTTGCAACAGTTGCCGCAAAAAATGCGCTCGAAGCTGCCGGAATTGCCCCCTCGGAGATTGACTGCATTATCGTCGGCACCTCTACCCCTGACATGAGCCTTCCTTCAACCGGCTGCATTGTCCAGGAGAACATCGGGGCAAAAAACGCTTTTGCCTTTGACATCAACGCAGTCTGCTCGAGCTTTGTCTACGCGCTGGAAATTGCCGACAACTTTATCAAGTGCGGTAAATACAAAACCGTCATGGCCATAGGCGCCGACACCTACTCCAAAATCCTCGACTTCAACGACAAGAACAGCTGCACGCTCTTCGGAGACGGTGCCGGTGCGGCAATTCTTCGCAGCGGCGGTGGAGCTGCGAAGGGAATTCAGCACACGTACATGCGCAGTGACGGCAAAGGGTGGCCCCTGATTCAGGTGCCCTCTTCCGGTTCGCGCAGTCCGGTTACTCCCGCCACGATTGAGGCGAGGGAAATTTATTTTCAGATGGCCGGCAAGCAGGTGTACGTATTTGCTACCGACGTTATTCCGGACATTATCAATACCCTCTGCGAGAAGGCCGGCATAACCCCTTCCGATCTGGATTACATCATTCCGCATCAAGCCAACGTGAGAATGATCGACTTCATCTCCAAAAAAAGCGATTTCCCCAAGGAACGTTTTCTGCTTAACCTTGATCGGTGCGGCAATACTTCGGCCGCCTCTGTGGCACTTGTTCTGGATGAAAACTTGCGCAACGGCACGATCAAGCCGGGCCACCTGGTTCTGGTAATGGGTTTTGGCGGCGGATTGACCTGGGGAGGGCTGTTAATCAGGTTTTAGCCCGCCAATACCTTCTCCCGCTTCAAAGGATCCCAGGCCACTTAATTCAAATGATGTCCGCAGCTCTGTCCGCGGGCATCTCTGTTTCCATCCTCCGTGAAAATTGTCTGCCGCCAGCAGAATTCCTCCCGGCGCCAGCAGCTGTGCCAGATTACCGACCGCCCGATCCAATTGTGCTTTCTGATTGATGATCGGGCCGCCTAACAAGCCATTGCAGAGTATCAGGTCGAACGGTCCCCTTTTATCACCCGCTCTGCCGCAATATTCCGGTTGTGGTGATGTCAAAATGTCCCGGCAGTGGAAAGTGATGCGACAACGGTATTCCCGCTGAATGAGAGCGGTTGCTGCACTCCTTGGCAGTACTTTACGGTACGTGTCATGGGGGAAGCGGCGATGATTTGCCGCCCAGACCTCCAGCGGCTCCAGTGTCCAACCTTCAATCCGGATATCTTCGGGCGCAAACCCTCCCGCTGACAGCATCAGAGCCAGATTGTAGGTACCCTCACCGGTGCCGCAGGCGGCGTCGAGGCAGTGAAGAGTCCCTGTTTTCCCCGGTATAAGCCATTTCCTGATACACTTCTGCTGCTCCGGGTAACGATCGAAACCGCCGTAAAAACGCCGCGGCAGGAAGGAAACGAACAAAAACTCCGTCAAAAGATCCCGGTCGGCCAACAGCTTTGCCAACAAGAGCGCAGGATTGACACTGAACTGCAAATACGGCGGCAGTTCGACAAAAGTGTCTGCCCAACTCATTGCCTTGTAAAAAGGAGTGCTGGATAGTATCGGTGGATAAGTTAGTGCGAAGGAGTACAGGAGGTTGAATGCGGATACAATATCAGCCATCGGCAGATACAGTTCGCTCTGAATCCTGATCTCCGGAGTGACAATCAGTCCCGGCGAGATGAAGGGAGCCGGGCAGGTTGCGGCGTAGATGTCGAACGAACGTTGCAGGCGAACGATGACGCTTCGGAAGCGGTTTGCGTTGATGTCGGCAGTGAGAAGAGAGTCAAGGTCCGTACATGCATCCCTTACCTCCGGGGATGGTGGCAGGGAGTACTTCATTAGTAGCTGCGAATCGGGTGATACAGCGTGTCCCGTTCAACAGGGACTTTCCCGGCTATTCGGATCAGGCGGATGATTCCTTCCTTTGTCTGTGACTGCGGACTGTTGGCTCCGGCATCATGGCCGATCTTCTCCTCAACAACGGTTCCGTCAAGGTCGTTGACTCCGAATGAGAGAGAAACCTGGGCGATTTTCTCACCGAGCATGATCCAGTAGGCCTTGATGTGGTCGAAATTATCGAGAAAAATTCGCGCAATCCCCAAAGTCTTGAGATCATCTAGCCCGGAGGTTTCCTTGGTGCCCAGTTTCAGATCCGAGTTTTCCGTCTGAAACGCCAGCGGAATAAAGGCTTGAAAACCGCCGGTTTCGTCCTGCAATACCCGCAGCATCTCCATATGCGCCACCCGGTCTGATGCGGTCTCGACGTGTCCATAGAGCATGGTGGCGTTGGTCTTTAGGCCGGCAAGATGTGCCAGGCGGATGATCTCCAGCCACCGAGCCCCCGAAATTTTCTCCGGGCAGATTTTCTGCCGAACCTCTTCCACCAGGATTTCGGCGCCGCCACCCGGCATGGAACCGAGACCGGCGCAGATAAGGCGTTCAAACACTTTTTCGATAGACAGGCCGGAAATACGGGAAAAGTATTCGATCTCAACGGCGGTGAAGGCTTTGATATGTAACTTAGGTGCAGTGTGACGGATGGCACGCAGGGTTTCTTCGTAGAACTCGAAGGCCAGGTCGGGGTGCAGGCCGCCGACGATATGCACTTCCGTGGCTCCTTCTACCTCCGCCTCGTGTGCCCGTCGGCAAATTTCGTCCAGCGCCAGGGTGTAGGCGCCATCTTCGCCGGCGGTACGCGAGAAGGCACAGAATGCGCAGCGATTGACGCAGACGTTGGTCGGGTTGATGTGGCGGTTGACGTTGAAATAGACGTTTTTGCCGTTTTTGCGTTCGTTGGCCAGCGCTGCCAGTTCGCCGATGGCCAGCAGGTCGCCGGAATTGAACAGGAAGAGCGCCTCATCAGAGGTAATGCGCTGACCGGCGCGGACTTTTACGGATATGGTTTCTAAGGTTGTCATGAGCGTGAGTCTACGAAAAACGGGGAGCTAGTGCAAGCGGAAAGCTTTACCTTTCAACTCGCTCTAACCTGAAATCAGGAGGATAGCAGAGACACACGACAGAAAAAGCCATACGGAATAACCAATCGCCTTATCAGAACAAATCAGGATCCTTTATGTAAAATAATATCCGTTTCGTTAATGCCGTCACCTCTACTACCGCAATGCCTGTCAGACGCAAAGGCCCTATTTACCGGCTCCGCCTCTGCTCGGTGGTGCACCGTGGACCATGGTATAGGCATATTCAACACCCTGACCATAGGCCCCGCAGTGTTCTTTAACAGTTGCAATGACGGCGTTATAAGTATCTTTTCGCGCCCAATCACGCTGGTATTCAAGAAGGACCTGAAGTGCGGTCATCGGAACCGCACCTGCTTGTTCGATGCGCCGCATAGCGGCGTTGTGGGCCGCCACGCTGGTTCCTCCCGATGCATCCTCGACACCATATACCTCAAAACCGGCTTTCATTGCTTCCAGGGCGGGAAATGCCAGACAGACTTCCGTCCAAAGTGCAGCCATAATCAGTTTTTTCTTCCCCGTCGCCTTCACGGCAGCGATGAATTTCTCGTCTTCCCACGAGTTCATGGAACTGCGCTCAATAGGTTCGAGGTCCGGGAAGATATCGAGGAGTTGCGGCCACATGTTGCCCGAAAAACTTTTTGTCTCAACGGTGGTGAGAATTACAGGAACACTGAATATTTTAGCCGCTTTGGCAAGCAGCAGGACATTGTTGAAGAGCGTCTGGCGGTCTATATTGGCGACCCCGAAGGTCATTTGCGGTTGAAAATCGATAAAAATGACCGCACTGTTCGATGGATTGAGTAATTCTGTTTTCATAACAAACCTCCTTTAAGACCGATTCTGTCTTGATTTAATTTTAGACATATCATGCTAATTTGCAACAGATAATTGTTAGTTGCCAGTAACCTGCTCCATTTAAATTGAGGCATTGTAAACCTGGTAATTTTGTTGTCTGATTGATATGGAGTTCAAGATGGAGGGTTTGACTTGCGAAAAAGCGGGACGGTAAGCGTTTACTTGAACTCGCCATAGGCCGTTGGAGAACTGGCTCCAAAATTCAGAAATCCATTTGATATGGTCGTTGTTTCAAATCAGGCCTGTCAAAGAAAAAGGCCACTTTTCCAGAGGAAAATGACCTTTTTAAAATTTGGCGTCCCCGAGTCGATTCGAACGGCCGGGTTAGGGTTTACGGCATAAATGGTCCCCTTGAAGTTATTCTCGTACAGATTCTTGATGAGCGCGCCGCCTACCTTTGACCTATCATTTGAGCCACCAACAATGACGATGGACCCGGGATCGATTAATTGTCTATTGACCATAGTTTGCGCCTCCCATAAAAGCTATGTGATTTGCCGACCTTGCGTAATCGTTTGGAGAATGACTCATAAGTGATTTCAGCCAGACCTCTGCGGGGATCAGATTGAAAGGGGTGACGGTCGAAAGCAGGCCGAGCACCACGACGTTGGCCGTTTTTCCGGTCTTGTCTTTTAGATCGTAAGCTACCCGGTTGGCGTCGATGGTGATGACTTTGTAACCCTCCAAGGCCTTCTCGACATCCGCCAATCGCGGATAATCCTCCTTTTTGGTATTCGGTGGAAGAGCCCGGAACGTATTGAATATGATTGTCCCGCCAGGCTTCAACAGCTCCAGGAATCCAGGTCTGAGTACCTCGCTCATCTCCATGACGACCAGCACGTCGGCGGATCCGGGGGCCAGAACCGGCGAATGGACTTCACCGCAACTGAAGGTGGAGATGACCGGACCGCCAAGCTGTGCCATACCGTGCGTGTCCCCCTTGATGATGTGCTTCTCTGCATAAGGCGTGTTCAGCATCATGTCCGCCAGGATCTTGCCGAAGAACAGGTTCCCCTGACCGCCGATGCCCCTGATGGCAAGTCTCAGCGATTCGGGCAGACTGCGGGGATCCATATCCATCCCTTTGAACTCTGGTCCACCCTGAAGGACGGGCAGGATTTCTTCTGCGTGCATCGCGCCCGCTTCGCCTATCGTCTCTATGGCGTCGAAGGGACAAAGCTGCATACAGACCTGCACGCCTCCGGCGCAGTTTGAGCAAAGACTGGTGAAATGAGGATTTCTTTCTTCGTCAATCTCAATTCCCGGACACATGTTGCATTTGCCGCACTGCTTGCAGAGGTCCCCATTCACCTCCAGTTCCCTTGCTTTCTTCTTGCTTTCTACCTCGTTGATGCAGGCCCCCTGGAAAACCAGGATGGAAAACTCCCCGCTTTCCGCCAGTCCGAGCGCCTCCGTCAGTGCTTTTTCCACGGCGGCAATGTCGTAGGAATCAACGACAACAACTCTTGCCTGCTCGGCTTCCAGAGCCTTAGTGAGGATGAATTTATTTGCGACATTGGCAAGATTGGAGGAAGAGCTTGGAGCGGGCTGCCCGCCGGTCATGGCTGTGATGCTGTTATCGAGAACGATCTTGACCCCGGGGGTATTTCTGAATACGGCGTTCCTGGTCGCATCGAGCCCCGAGTGGCACTCGCATGAATCGCCGGCCACGGAAATCGTTTTCGAGGCGTATTCGGGCCGGGAAAGAACGAAGCCCTGCCTCATGGAGTCGGATGCTCCCATGCACAGGCAGGTGTCGATAGCATTGAGGAAATACAGCAAAGTGGAGCAGCCGATGTCGCCGAAGCTGGAAAATATTTTCCCCTGCTTCCTTAGCTTATCGACAGTCAGCCCTAAAGCCCGGTATGGACAGCCCGGACAGATAGACGGAGGCCTCATGACCGGCGGCAGCGCCAGTTTTCTGCTTTCCGGCTGGATGAAGTTCACGCTGTCTACATTTTTAACGATGTGATCGATCACGGTTTCAGGGGTCCACTCGGTTATCGTGCTGTATTTTCCTTTGGTAACCACGTCAATTCCGAGAAGCCTTATTTTTTCCTCCAGAAACTTGTCGCCATCTTCGAAAACCAGGATCTTGCCTTTCGATTTTGCACAGAAGGTCGCTATTCTCCCTTCCGGAATGGGGTAGAGCGCCGCAAGGGAAAGGATCGCAGGCTTGCAGCCCAGAGTATTCAGCGCCTCTGCAACGATGATGTTGCTTTCACCGCCGGCAATGATCGACCACTCTTCGGCCCCTTCGGTATCGGTAACCAGCGCGGAGGATTCCAACCATTGGGCAAGCTGGGGGATTCTTTCGGTGGTCGCCTTGTTGTAACCTATCCTTGCCAGGTAGGGCATTCCCATCCAGTTTTTCAGATCTTTAGAAACCTCTCTTCTTTCAACCTTGCGACTCTCACCGGTCTCGATAAGAGCCTCCGAATGGCACAGGATTCCGTTGGCCAGGATGACGACAGGAGTGTTGAATTTCCTGCTGATGTCGGCGGCATGTCTCGGCAGTTCATACATCTCCTGATGGTTCCTCGGCTCTAGGACCGGAATTCGGGATGAAGCGAATAGATATTTCAGATCGATGACGTGCTGAGTACTGGAAGGAGCGTAGTCCGATGCGACCAGAAGCACCAGTGCACCGGCAGGAGCATTGTAGAATGCTGCTGTCGTTATCGTGTCGCCGGCTTGCAGGGCTCCGGGAGTCTTCATTGTGACCAGGGTGTCATCGCCAGCGATGGCGCGGCCTACTGCAACGGCAACCGAGACAGCTTCGTTGACCGACCAGCCGACGCTGATTCGACCCTGAACTGTTGCCAGAGATTTGTCGATGATCTCGGTGCTGGGCGTCCCCGGATAACCGTCTGCGCTGTGGTATCCGGCATGCATGACACCCAGGGCGAAAGCCTGATTTCCCTGCAGGATGAATTTGCTGCCTGCGGGCGCATCAACCATCTTTTCAAACTTGGACATACTCCTCCTCGTTTTTATTAAAAAGTTTTTTAAATATTTTAATTGTACGATTCATTCAATAGTTGAGCGATATGCATCACCTCGACATTAAGATTATTTTGATAGATACCGTCACGTATATGCATGACACATCCAGGGCAGCCCGTCACAAGGGTATCTGCGTCTGTCAAAGAAATATCGTCAATCTTCCTCTGGTTAACTTTTCTGGAGAGTTCATAATTAGTTAAACTGAAGCTGCCGGCCATACCGCAGCACTGCCCAGGTTTAGACATCTCTTTAAGAAATACGCCAGGAATTTGCCCCATCAACATACGCGGCTGATTTTTGATCCCTTGCCCTCGTGTCAAGTGACACGATTCATGATAGGTGACCGTTCTCTTAACCGGCTTCAGATTACCCTGTAATTCCATCTTGACTAGGTATTCAGAAAAATCGAATGTTTTAGCTGCTAATTGCGCCACCATTTCCGGATAACCGGACTCATCTTTCAGCAGAGTCGAATAATCATTTCGTAAAGCATATCCGCATGAACCGCAGCCATTGATAACGGCATCAATTCCCGGAATTGTGAACTTGTCCACTGTAGCCCTTGCCAGTTCCATTGCCGTGGCGGTATCGCCATTAGCATAGGCCGGTGTTCCGCAGCAATGCTGATCAGCCGGGACAACTACATTTATGTTGTTTTTCTTTAGTACTTCGATGATGGCCACTCCGATTTCAGGATAAATGTAGTTAATCGTGCATCCGGTAAAAAACGCAACTATCGCACGTGGACTTTTCACCGTAACTCGCTCTGGATAAATGCTTCTGAGCGGTTTCTTTGAAACGGGCGACAATAAACGTTTCATGTCAAGGCCCATAGGCAGCCTGGACAAAGCACCTTCTTTTTTGTCAGTTGCCTTCAGTGCAAGACCTTGAAACAACGGTGCCATTTTCATCGCCAGATCGAATAGTTTTCTGTGTCTCAAAGCCATGCGGAAAGCGATTCGTTTCATGATCGGCATGCCATTGTCTTCTGCCATTTTCTGCCTGGTCTTTAAAACCAATTCAACAACCGGGGTCTTGCTCGGGCAGTTTACAACACATGCCTTGCAATTTAGGCACAACGCCATTTTTTCCATGAACTCGGGAGTTGGCTCTACGTTGCCTTTAAATGCTGCCTTCATCAAGGCAACTTTGCCGCGGGCAACCGCTGCCTCCGTCTTGAGTTCTAGAAAAATAGGGCAAACCGACTGACAGGAGCCACACTTTGTGCAGCGAATGATTTCCTTTTCCATATCTTTCCATTCCATGTCAGTAATCCCCTAAAAACTGGCCTGGATTCAGTATGTTGTTCGGATCGAATGTTTTTTTGATCGATCGCATGAGTTCCAGGCCATCTTTTCCTGTCTCAAGAACCAAATATTTAGCTTTCACTCGTCCGATTCCGTGCTCGCCAGTTATCGTGCCACCTAAATCCAAGGTAGATTTGAAAATTTCTCCAGCAGCCTTTTCCACACGCTCCATTAGTTCGGCATCACGCTCATCGCATAGCATGGTAACGTGCAGGTTTCCGTCGCCGGCATGTCCCATAACTGCGATCTTAAGATCATATTTCTTGGCAATCTTTCTAATATCCGCCACAGCTTCCGGAATCTTGTCACGCGGAACCGCGACATCTTCGCCGACAATAGTCGGGGCAACAGCAGATACAGAAGCAAATGATGAACGCCGGGCCACCCACAGTTTTTCAGCTTCATCATCGTTTTTAGCTACTGTCACTGAACGTGCCATCAACGAATTGCAAATTTCTGTAATTTTGGTGATTTGTTTATCAAGAACTTCCTTGTCGCCATCTACTTCTATCAGCAACACGGCTTCCGCGTCTTTCGGCAACCCGATTTGTGCATAGTCCTCAATGCAGTTGATATAGATGTTATCGAGCAACTCAATTGTGGTGGGAACAACACCTGCCTGGAATACTTTGGCAACTGTTTCGCAGGCTTTTGGCAGATCATCGAAAATAACAAGCATAGTTTTCTTTGCTTCCGGCTGAGGTATCAACTTAACGATGATTTTTGTGATAACGGCCAGAGTTCCTTCCGAACCGGTAATAAGCCTAGTCAAGTCATAGCCGGCTACCGACTTCATAGTTCTGGCACCGGTACGGATAATTTCTCCAGTAGGCAGAACGACTTCAAGTCCCAATACATAGTCACGGGTAACTCCGTATTTTGCCCCACGAGGGCCGCCGGCATTTTCGGCAACATTGCCACCAAAGGTAGAATATCCTTTGCTAGCTGGATCAGGCGGATAAAACAGCTTCATTTTTTCCACTTCCGCCTGAAAATCCGCAGTAATTACTCCAGGCTCTACTTCCGCAACCAGATTGTTTTGATCAATTTTGAGAATCTTGTTCATTCTCGTCATTACCATTATGATCGAACCCACGCTGGGAATTGTTCCGCCTGAAACGTTACTGCCAGCACCTCGTGGAATGATCGGAATCTTCTCGGCATTCGCCAAACGAAGAATTTTTGAAACTTCTTCTGCGTTTGCAGGAAAAACTACTAATACCGGAGTTTCCTTTTTGGTGACGAAGATTGCTGAGGCATCGTAGGCATAAACGACTCGATCCTCGAACTTATCCAGCACATGTACATTCCCTACAATTGCTTTGAATTTTTCTATCAAGTCTGGTTTCATGTTTATCCCCTGGTATAGTTGCCTCCGGTGGTTGCTGTTGCAGCACCCCAAACTTTTTGTGCCTATGCTACCAGGCGTAGTACCATAGACGCCATTGTTAAATCTGGTGTTGCACTTGCAAACCCAGCAACTCCCACTCCTGAGTTACTTGAGCTACTTCCGCTTAATACTCCCGCAGAATTAAATGAGCCTGAAAGAACAAGAGGAACAGATAGCTACCCGCAGGTCCTGCTCGTCCTATATCTCCTTTGATCCCTTTGAACCAATTGGTCCAGTAATCCCTTTTGCACTATTCAAAATACTGTCAGTAAATGCAATCCCACCACTCGGCTCAATATTCTGCAAACCTTTTACTTTAGCATCATCTCTTGACTGATTAAAATCAAGATAACTTTTTAAAAAAAATGTTATAAAAAATAATAACCATAAAAATAGACAGATTGTGTGATATTTATCTTGTAAATTATAAGTAGTATGCTACGTGTAAAACAATATATTATAAAATAGAGTAATTTCACCTGTATCTGCCTGGATGAATATATTAGCGTCTTATTTTCAGGATGGCGCCACTGCAAGTTCAGCCAAAATTATGGAAAAGAACCTGGCACGGGGCGGTGTTTTTTGCTGACTGACGCAGCAAAGGATTCGGGGAAGTTCAATTTATAATCCGCAACGGGCATCGTATGATACCGGGAGGAGAAAATCCATGCAACAAGCCGAGTTTGCACCGGCACTTGTCAACGTGAAAGAGACTCCAGGGGGGCTACCTCCTCAAACACAACCGGTGCGCTCGTCGGAGCCACCTACTACAAGGAGGCATGAGATGAAAAAGATTATTGTCGGTATCAGTATGGTTGCAGTTGTTGCGACGGCCGTTGCCGCGCGAGCGGACATCACAATCGGCGTAAACTTACCCTCGACAGGACCGGCGGCTTCCCTCGGCATACCGGAAAAGAATGCCATCACGCTTGGCCCTTCCGTCATCGCCGGGCAGAAGGTCCACTATGTCATCTATGATGACGCCACCGATGCCACCACCGCCGTGCAGAACGTGAAACGCCTGATCACTGAGGCGAAGGTCGATGTACTGATCGGACCCTCTACTTCACCGACCTCCAAGGCGGTGATTGACACGGTCGCCGAATCAAAGACCCCCATGATCCAGCTTTCACCGAGCCCAAGCGGTTCTTCCGATGATCCCAAACGGAGATGGATCTTCAACGTCCCGCCGGCTGACGATGTGTACGCCGCCGCCTTGATCAGACACATGGTCAAGAAGGGTGTCAAGACAGTTTCCATTATTGCGGTGGATGACGCCTACGGTGAGAACTGCACCGCGGCATACAAGAAGCTCGCGGAACAAAAGGGGATCAAGACCCTGACAATTGAGAAGTACAAACGAACCGACACCAGTGCCACCGCCCAGGTATTGAAGGCGATACAAGGTAATCCCGATGCGGTCTACATCGCCGCCGCCGGGACTCCGGGTGCGCTTCCCCACGTGGCCCTGATCGAACGCGGCTACAAGGGGAAGATCTACCAGTCGGGCGGTTCCGCGAACGCCGACTTTCTCCGTGTTGGCGGGAAAGCTCTGGAAGGTTCGTTCATGATCGCCTCTCCCGTCCTTGCAGCGGAGCAGTTTCCCGATGGCTATCCG
>JANNLB010000232.1:0-5673 GCA_031396605.1 Geobacter sp.
AGCGTCAGGCCCCTTCAGCAGTGCAGTTCCTGAAAACAGTTCAATCCCGTTCTTCTTAAAAAGGTAGGCAACCCCATCGGTCAGCTTCTTTACCACATCATCCTTGCGGCGCATCATCATCGCCAGATCAAGCTGTGGTGGATCGATGCCAATACCATGCAGTGCAAACCTGTCCCGAGCCAGGGCAAACAGCTCACTGGAATCAAGCAGTGCTTTGCTGGGTATGCAACCTTCATTAAGACAAACACCACCCAGGGCAGACCGTTTTTCAACCACCGCCACCCGCATACCCAACTGTGCGGCACGAATGGCAGCCACGTAGCCGCCGGGTCCGGCACCTATAATGATAAGATCGTATATTGTAGTATCAGACATCAGGTTCATCCCTCCTCGAAAAAATCCAGAATGCGGCTCACACGGTACTCATGTAGAAAAACAATAACAGAAGAAACCAGACATCGTCATATACCGATTTCAAATCAAGGATGAAATCAAGGCGGTGAGGACTGAGACGACTAAGACGTACATGTGTACGTACGTTGAGGAGCCGAAGACGAGCCGACGAAGATAGCGCCTTGATTTGGAATTGGAATTAGTTGTCGAACATAAGTTTGCGTTCAAAGTCCATCGAATGAGTCAGTCGCTGTGCGTCCTGCAAGGTAATCAAATCCTGTCGATAAAGTTGCAGAAGATGCATATCGAGCGTTTGCATTTGGTACTGGGTTGCGCCCTTTTCAATATGCTGTTCAATTTCATTGAGGCGGCCTTCGCGAATACAGGCCTGAATGGTAGTCGTCGCCCGCATGATCTCGACAACAGGCAATATGTTTTCACCGGATTTATCCTTGATCAGGCGGATTGATATTGTGGCAACCAGGATATCGGCCAGACGGTGCCGCATTATCTCCTGTGATTCGGGCGGGAAATGTCCGATCATTCTGTTGATGGTAGAAACGGCCCCCTGAGTGTGCAGGGTTGAAAGCACCAGATGCCCCGTCTCTGCCGCTTTGATGCAGGAATCGATGGTATCTTTATCGCGCATTTCACCGACCATAATGACATCGGGATCCATTCTGAGCGCAGCTTTCAGTGCCGAAGCAAAACTGTCCGTGTCGATCCCGATTTCACGCTGAATAATGCAGCTTTTCTGTGATGAAAATAGAAACTCTATTGGATCTTCAATAGTTATGATGTTATAGCTGAAGTTCTCATTGAGATGCCTCAGCATGGAAGCGAGGGTTGTTGACTTGCCGTTGCCGGTCGGACCGGTTACCAGAATCAGGCCGTTGGGGACCTGGGCAATTTCTCCCAGCACCTGCGGCAGATTCAGATCCTCAAAAGTTCCGATGACCGGCGGAATCACCCGCATGACGATGCCAAAGCTTCCTTTCTGTCGAAAAATGCTGACCCTGAAACGCCCTCCGGAAGAGAGGGCGTAGGAGGCGTCACACTCCTTGAGGTCGTTGCTCACCTGACGGCCATTGTGAGCTAGAACAGTTTCAGCAATAAACTGAGTGTCAACCGGGGTCAGATTGGGCATTTTGGCCCGAACCAATTGGCCCCGCCCCCTGAAAAACGGTGGGTTGTCCACCTCGAAGTGAAGGTCAGAAACTTTTTTCTGAAATGCTATCTCCAAAATCTGATGAAGCATATTTGTGTCCATCGTGTCCCCCGCTGCCAGTAAAATGAGTGAAAAGATATTCCGGATCAGGCCGACTTTTCAAGACTTTTGCAATACAGGGCGTTGTCCAATATAGACCCCGCGTGCTGAGCAAACGCTTCGATCAGATTTATCTGGGGCGGAAAAACCGGTTTAGAGCCAAAATCCGCATAAGTTACCGCAATAACCTTACCTCGACTGATCAGTGGAACTGCCATGACTTTCGGACTACGCGGCGCTCCGATCTCCTTGTACAGCAGGTTTGTCAGCACCGGGTCACTTCGCTGTCCGTAATACAGCCGCCCTTTTTCGACAACCTCCTGTAGAACCGAATGGCGCTCAAGCGGGATTCGGAACAGGAGCGGTGCAGCAGGTCCCTGAAACTTTTCAGTGGTTAAGCCGATCGATTTTTCTGCGATCAATTCGGATTTTGCTATGACAAAAGTCAGAGTCCTCTCGAACTGGAGCGCAACGAACTTGAGCATTACCAATGCAATTTCAGGCGGTTTGGAAAGTGATTTCAGCTGGTTGAATGCTGCGATGAAGAGGGGGCCTGTTTCAGGATGAGGAGTGGGCAGAAACGTTTTCAGAATTGTACATATTCCGGAAAGAAACGCGATCATCTGCGGCACATGCAACTCTTCATGGCAACGACCACAGGGTCGGGGAATGATCGATCGGGTACCAGCTCCAAGAGCATCCATACTGATAGCGCTCCAGGAATGGCAACAAGCGGTTATCAGAATTGAAATCTGCGGGTACGTGGAAATCTTCTGGCGCACAAGTGCCAGAGACTGTACCCCATCGTTATCGTGAGGAATATCAATGATCAGAACCGGATGGAGGTCTCTGCCAAGCGACTGTTCGATGACAATGTCTAATCCGCTCTCTTCATCTGAAGCAAAAATAAAAAGATTCTCGTGTTTGCACACAGTTGTTATCGCATGGGAAAACAGTTCGTCTTGCGTCAACAGAATAATTGCGGTAACCGGTGGGGCTGAATTTGAATGTGCCGGAGCGGACATACTGCAGAGGAAGGAAACCAGCAGTTCCTGAAGGTCGATCGTAGCTTCAGGAAGCGCGCGGGCAACCATCTGCCTGTGTTCATCAACAGGATCATGATCTTTCAGACCTATGAAAACATCCGGTATTTTTCGGGTTATCGAGTCGAGAGCATCCAGGCCGAGCAGGTCGGCTGTAATATCCATAATTTCAGTGTCTACAGCAGGATCCGTTGAATCACCTGCACTATCATCGGTAAAAAAGATCTTGCTCAGTGAGCCGTCACGCATTTTTTCATCGTAAATCCGCAGTGAATCCATCAGAATCGCTTGTGCATTCAGCAAAATCTCCTGATGCAGCTTTTCCGGAAAGTAGCGATATTCATCAGAAATATATTCATTTGAAACATCGAGAGAAAAGGTGCCGCTTGACCAGGTCAAAACCTCTACAATGGTCATCTCGATTAATGTTTCAAGCCCCTTGAAGGCAGTTTCCTTGTCAATCGTTCCCTGTTCAATCAAGGTGGCAATCAGCGGCTTGCGACCCCTTCCGGCCTCTTTTTGTTCTTCGAGTGCCTGATTGAGTGCTTTCCGGGTAATAGCATTCATATCAACCAGCACCTGACCAATGCGGACGCTGTTATTCAGATGGTTCGCGCTGACAAAAAAGCCCTCATGAAAAACAAGTTGGCTCTCACCTTTGGGACTTTTCAAATATAAGATGCCGGTTTTACTGGTCATATGTAGGAGTTGAATAACATCTACCAGTGGAAAATGTTCAAGGTCACCATTGAATGACATGCGGAATCCTCCATTTCAAATCTAAACATCGGCACTATAGCGTACATTTTTATTTTTTTGTGGAGATTGTTGCAGCAGATTCGAGAGTAATGGTGACATACCACAAATGTTTTGTTACAAATGTGGCAGATGCATCCGAAATCATCCCACCAGGAGCCTTTGATATGAAGATATCCTGCCCTAAGTGCAACGCAAGTGGAACTATTCCCGATCATGAAGTTCCTGAATCAGGCCGGTTTATCAGTTGTCCGCGATGCAACGAGGGATTTACTGTTACCAAGCCCCGTTCCGGAACGGATGTATTTCTTGTTGACACCTGTCCTTCCTGCAGTTTCAGTACATTTGGCGATGAAACGTTCAGCACTTGCCCCAAATGCGGTATCTCAGTCAAGACGTTTGTTGATCGTCAGCGTGAAGAACAGCGGCTGAAGCATAATCAGGAACTTCTGGGGAAAAAGCTCAATAATTCTGATGCAGCTCCACCTCCGGCGGAAGTTGCCGCTACTCCCGTCAAAGATTTCATCGACAACCTTCATCCGGTCAATCTTATAAGCTGGGGCGTTGTTGCAGCGGCGGTAATCGTACTCGGCCTCGGCTTGTGGGGGGTTATCGGGTACGACACATCTAAAATTCAGGCGCTGCTGATGGAGGAGCGGGACGAACGGGTTTCAGGGCTCTATGTATTTCTGAATTACGGTCTGATGCACTGGGTCAAACTGGTATGCGGAATGAGCGCACTGGCAGTTGCAATACTGTTCATGAAACGCCTGAAAACTGGCCTGAAGGCGATGAGCGTTTTGTTATGGGTAACCATTGTTCTCATCCCACTGTCATATATAATAAGTTTTATTTATTGGCTGCTGGCTCCAATACCGCATACAATCAGCGGATATCTGATTGAAATCCTGAATATATTTTTCATGGGCGCACTGGTGGGAGTGCCGCTGTATCTTCTGGAGCGCTATCTCCACGAACGGAACATAACATCCGTTGTCAAACTCTGAACTGGCTGTTTCTACACAGCTTTTAAAGCCGCATGTTTTCAGTCCCTGTACCGTTTCAGTAGATCGCCGTACTCGTCGATCCTTCGATCACGCAGGAAAGGCCAGATGCGGCGCACCTGCTCGCTCCTCGCACAATCAATCTCAACCTCGATAATTTCTTCGTTCTCCCGTGAAGCTTCCGCCAGCATTTCTCCTTGTGGTCCGGCCGCAAAACTGCCGCCCCAGAACCGAATACCGACATCCGGCCGCTGCTGCGAGCTTTCAAAGCCGACCCGGTTGACTGCCAGAACCGGCAGACCGTTAGCTACCGCGTGTCCGCGCTGTACCGTGACCCAGGCATCATACTGCCGCTGCTGCTCCTCCATGGTATCTTCCGGATCCCAGCCGATGGCGGTCGGATAGATCAACAGATCCGCTCCCGCCAGAGCCATCAGTCGGGCGGCTTCAGGATACCATTGATCCCAGCAGACCAGCACACCCAGCGTCCCTACGGAGGTTTTGACCGGGTTGAAACCGAGGTCCCCGGGGGTGAAATAGAACTTTTCATAAAATCCGGGGTCATCCGGGATATGCATCTTGCGGTAGATCCCGGCAATGGAGCCGTCTTTTTCGAGGACTACCGCCGTATTATGATACAACCCGGCCGCGCGCCGTTCAAACAGCGACGCGACAATTACCACCCCCAATTCTCCAGCCAGTTGTCCCAATGTTTCTGTAGAAGGTCCGGGGATCGGCTCGGCCAGATCAAACAGGGCAGGGGACTCAACCTGACAGAAATAGGTGGAGGTATGCAACTCCTGCAACACCACGAGTTGTGCTCCGGAAGCCGCAGCCGTGCGGACCATCTGTGCTGTTTTAGCAAGATTGTCATCCCGGCAACTGCTGCAGCTCTGCTGGATCAATGCGACTTTGAGCGGAGTCATGCCAGAACCCCCTGGGGAAGCTGCATCGTCACGCAGTGCAGAGAACCGTGCTGTTCAAGCAGCGGCAGGCAGTCGATGCCGACTATTTCGCGCCCCGGAAAACCTTGGGCAACGCGCTCCAGGGCCGTACTATCTTTCTCGGGATCACGATAGGTCGGCACAAGCACTGCGCCGTTGATTATCAGAAAATTGGCATAGGTTGCCGGAAGTCTGTGGGCCTGCTCGTCAAAGCGGGCCGTGGGCAAGGGGAGGGGGATCAGGCGATAGGGGGAGCCGTCCGGCGC
>JANNLB010000271.1:0-1905 GCA_031396605.1 Geobacter sp.
ACATGCGGCAGCGAAAAAGAGGAGATTTACCATGACAATGGAGGCGCTGGCAGGAAGGTTGGACATGATGGAAATTATGATGCCGATGATCACCGAACTGCACCCTTGAAGCGCGGCCAGAACGATACAGACCTTGAAACCGCGTGCCAGCTGCAGTGCCCCTGCCGCCGGAACGATCAGCAGTGACGAAATCAGCATGATGCCGACCAGTTTCATTGCCAGAACCACCGACAGCGCGGTCAGCAGAACCAGAATCGAGTTGATGAATGACGTGCGAATCCCGGATACTTGAGCCAGTTCATCGCTGAATGAGATGGCAAACAGTTCGTGATAATAGAGTGTCACCAGCAGCATGACCCCGAGGCAGAGCAGAGCCGCAATCACCACCTCTTCACTCCTTATCGAAAGAATATTGCCGAACAGGAAGCTCAGCAGATCAACATTGTAGCCCCCCCCTGCACTGGCCAGAATAATTCCGGCCGAAATCCCGAGAGCAGAGACCAGGCCGATTGCAGTATCTCCACTCAGCCGCCCCTTTTCGGTCAGTTTGAGTATACCGAGAGATGCGAGCAGCACAATCGGCATCGTCACCAGCAGCGACATGACAGAATAGAACTTGAGCGCCAGGGCGATGGCGGTGCTGCCGAAAGTGACATGCGCCAGACCGTCGCCGATCAGTGATAAACGGCGCAATACCAGAAAAACTCCCAGCACCGAGCAGAGCAGCGCGATCAGGGTGCCGGCCAGCAAGGCGCGCTGAATAAAGCCGTATGAAAGAATTTCGAGTAGATTCATGGTCAGTGGCGGTGGCACATCAGATGCTGTGAATGTTCACCGAACAGCGACGACATCTCCGGTGAGCCGCAGAATTCGTCAAAACTTCCGTAAAAAAGTATTTTCTTATCCAGGTAAAGCATTTTTGAGGCATACTCTCCGATCGCGCCGCTGTCATGCGTCACCAGCAGGATCGTAACGCCCTGCGTCCGGTTGATGCCGGCTATCATGGCGTAAAAACGGTCTCTGGTTTCCGGATCGAGGGCAGCGGTCGGTTCATCCAGCACAAGCAATTCCGGATTATTTACGATGGCACGAGCAAGCAGCACACGCTGCATCTGGCCACCTGACAGTTCACCTATCAGTTTATGCTCCAGGTCATAAATACCTAGTTCATCAAGTATTATACTTATGGTATCGTTGTCGGTTCGATTGAGTCGTTTGGGAAAGTGCTTGAGACTTAACAGGCCGAGTCCGACCGTTTCACGCACCGTCGCGGGAAATACCGGATTGACCAGATGGAGGCTTTGCGGCAGGTAGCCGACCTTGTGCCAGTCGCGAAAATCAGGCAGGGAGGAACCGAACAGTGAGGCAGAACCGGTGTTGATCGTCACCAGGCCGAGCAGCGCCTTGATCAGCGTGCTCTTGCCGGAACCATTCGGCCCCACGATACCTACATAATCGCCTCGCTCGACCTGAAAGGAAACATCCTCAAGCACCCTACCTTCGCGGTAGCTGCACGACAGCAGTTCAGTTGAGACTATTGCGCCCGACATTTCAGTCCTTTCTGCAACTGTACCAAATTGCGTTCCATCAGCTCGAAAAAGGTAACATTCCCGGAGAGGTCATCACGTGACAGGTTATGCGCACCATGAAGCATCAACACCCCCACGCCCGTTTCCTTCGCCAGCGTTTCGGTCAGGCGGGGTGACAGCAGCTCTTCAGCAAACAGATATCCGACTCCTGATGACCTGATCTCCCGAATAAGTGCAACCATCCGCTCGGCCGACGGCTCTGAATCTGATGAAATCCCGCTGAGCGCGTGATACTCAAGCCCGTAGCGACCTGCAAGGTAGCCAAAGGTATAATGCCCGCCATGCAGGAGTTTCCGGGTTGCGCAGGAGGAGAGAC
>JANNLB010000279.1:0-1704 GCA_031396605.1 Geobacter sp.
GTCAGCATTAACTGGGGACCGTGGGATGGTGGGATGGTCACGCCGGCACTAAAAAAGGTATTCAGCGGCGAAGGAATCGCACTGATCAGTCTAGCTGCAGGTGGTGATCTGCTTGTCCGTGAAATCGCTGCAGTCGATGCACCGATTGAAGTGATCGCTCTGGCAGATATACAAGGATCATCTCTGTCGGACAATGTTCCACAACCGGCCAAACGGCTGATGGAAGCCTTCAACCTCACCCTGACGGTGGAAGATTACCCCTTTATCCGTTCGCACGTCATCGGCGGCAAGGCCGTTGTGCCTATGGCCATGATCGTGGAATGGCTCTCCCACGGCGCACTGCACGGCAACCCGGGCTTCCGCTTCCATGGTTTCAATAATCTTCGCATCTGCAAAGGTATAACCTTTGAGCAGGGCTCGCCTTGTTCCCTGCACGTACTGGCAGGCCGCGCCGAAAAACGTGATTCACTATATTTTGTCCCGGTTGAACTGACCAGCCCCGGCACTGGAGGACGCTCTATCCTGCACGCACGTGCCGAAATCGTCCTGGCCACAAAGCTGCCGGAAGGGATCCGTTCAATTGTCGATCTCCCCACCACCCCCTATACCCGGAACAATGGTGTAATCTACGACCAGGAACGTCTCTTCCACGGTCCCGACCTACAGGGCATCGAACAGATCGGCGGTTGTTCGACAAAAGGGATTTCTGCCCAGGTAAAAGCCGCTCCCGTCCCCGCTTCATGGATCAAGCAGCCACTCAGAAATATCTGGATCACCGATCCCCTGGTTGTAGACTGCGCTTTTCAGCTCATGATTCTGTGGAGTTTTGAACGTTTTGGCTCCGGTTCCCTCCCCTCATTTGCAGGACGCTACCGTCAGTTCCAGGAAAGCTTCCCAAAAAATGGCGCTCAGATCGTAATTCGTGTCACCGCCGAACGGGAACATAGTGCCTCGGCCGACATTGAATTTCTTGACCGCAACAGCGGTAAGCTTATAGCCCGGCTTGAAGGATACGAATGTATCATCGATCCATCCCTGGAACGGGCGTTTCGCCGTAATCAGCTGTCACAACCGGGGTGCGTTGAACAGGAAGCAGCCTGATGACATCTGCTCATCCAACAGTTGCAATTGTCGGAATCGGCGGCATCTTCCCCGATGCGCCGAACCTGGACATCTTCTGGGAGAATATACATAACAGCCGCAGCGCGACCCGCGAGGTTCCGGCAGGTCGCTGGCAGGTTCCGGCCGATGCCGCTTTCGATCCCGCTGTGGGTGTCGCTGACCGGGTCTACTCACGTCGTGGTTGTTTTTTACAAGAGCTCCCGCCCGCATCGACCCTGAGTGGCCTTTCCATCGATGCTGCCCGCCTGGAAGGCCTCGACCCGCTCTTTCACCTGCTGATCCATGCCGGAAAACGCGCCTTTGACGATGGAGTTACAGATAAACTTGACCGTTCCCGGGTCGGTGTGATCATCGGCAATCTGGCGTTGCCGAGCGAAACCTCGACGCTGCTGGCTCGTACCTGGCTGGGCAGAACCTTCGAAGAACAACTTCTCGGCCATAGTACCACGCCCGCCCCCACCTCACCCCTACCCCTGATAAACGGGATAAGTGCGTTCACGAAGTCATTTTCTGCTGATAAAACGCAGAAATCGACTTCTAACGCACTAAACCTGATAAACGGGATAAGTGCGTTAACGAAGT
>JANNLB010000007.1:0-3253 GCA_031396605.1 Geobacter sp.
CCTACTTGGTGGAGTCACCGGAGTAAACCCTGGCACCGTAGTGGTGATCGGGGGCGGCATCGTCGGGATAAATGCGGCCAAGATGGCGTGTGGCCTGGGAGCAAAGGTGTACATCCTTGACATGAACCTGGACAGGCTCCGCTATTTGAGCGATGTCATGCCGAGCAATTGCTTTCCGCTCATGTCAAGCCCCGCAGCAATCCGGGAACTTATCCCCCATGCCGATGTGGTGGTCGGAGCGGTTCTGATCCCAGGAGCAAAGGCTCCCAGACTGCTCACAAAAGAGATGCTGTCTACCATGAAGAAAGGCGCTGTGATTGTCGATGTGGCTATCGACCAAGGCGGATGTTTTGAAACTTCCCATGCCACCACCCATTCAAACCCCACATACGTCGTGGACGGAGTAGTACATTACTGCGTTGCCAACATGCCCGGTGCGGTGCCAAAGACTTCAACCATGGCGCTCACCAACGCAACACTCCCCTATGCTCTGGCGCTGGCTAACAAGGGATGGAAGAATGCCATGGTTGATAACGCCGAAATCAGACTTGGAGCCAATGTAATTCAGGGAAAGGTAACCTGCAAAGGCGTTGCTGACACCTTTGACATAAAATTTACCGAAATTGAAACCCTTATACAATAAATAGAGCACCAACCGTTGACCCGTTAATACCCTTGCAGGAGGATGATGTGAACTTACCAAAATTTGGGATAATAGGTGCCGGAAACGGCGGTCAGGCATTTGCCGGGCATCTGAAACTGCTCGGTATGTCGGTGACTCTCTACGATGTGGAAGAGCAAAAAGTCGTTGCATTGAAAAAAACGAACCAGATTCGGTTGTTTGGGGCTGTTGATGGTGAAGCTGCCATTGACCTTGTAACCCATGATATCGGCGAGGCAATCTATGGCCGAGATATCATCATGGTAGTCATCCCTGCCGTTTACCAGAGTTCCATCGCTCAGAAGATGGCACCATTTCTGGCTGACGGACAGATCATAGTTTTGAATCCGGGAGCCACCGGCGGTGCCCTTGAGGTTCGCAACACCATCCGCAAGTCAGGATGCGGTGCACATGTTATAGTCGGAGAAACAGACACTCTTCTCTATGCCTGCAGGAGCATAGAACCTGGTGTTGTGCAAGTGTATGGGGTGAAGGATCGTGTAAATGTTGCAACCCTCCCCGCAGCTGAGAGTACGCGGGTAGCAAAATTGCTAAACGCTGCACTTCCCCAGTTTCAGCCAGTCGATTCGGTTCTTATTACAAGTCTTAACAACCCAAACGCCATAGTTCACCCAACGCCGACCTTACTGAATGCCGGCAGAATCGAGTCCCGTTCAGCTTTCGACTACTATTCGGACGGGGTTACCCCTTCCATCGCTATGGTAGTTGAAAAGGCCGACCAGGAAAGGTTGGCGGTTGCGAAAGCATTGGGGGTTGTCGTACCAACTATCCAGGAGTGGTATTACGAATGCTACGGGGCTGAAGGTAAGAGCCTTTACGACATCATCCAGAATGTAAATGCCTACAAGGGGATAAAAGGCCCCGTGACTCTCGACACTCGTTATCTGTTCGAGGACATTGCAACGGGTCTTGTGCCACTTTCATCTTTGGGAAGAGCTGTAGGAGTAAATACGCCGACGATGGATGCCGTCATTGAACTTTCAAACTCTCTTCTCGGTAGAAATTTCTGGGAAGAGGGGCGCTCCCTTGAAAACCTTGGGCTTGAAGGACTGAATCCGGAACAGATAAGAGAACTGGTGCTTGCATGACACGGTTTCAGTGATCCTTCTGTCCTATGAAGGAAAGGATTAGTACCAAGAGAAGTGCACTCTTCTTTCTCATCTGTGCACTCTGCGGAGCGGGTGCGGTCCCTGTCTTTCTCCGCTACCTGTTGAAATCCCCGGAACTGGGTGGACTAGGTCTGGATATATGGGTCATTAACGCACTGCGCTACGCCATGGCCCCGCTATTTTGGCTCCCTTTTGTACTTGCAAAAGGGTGTAACATGGTTACAGACAAAAATACCGCCGCTGATGTCGTTGTCGTAACAGACGGTAACCGCATCTGGCGGGATGCGCTTCTCCCCGCCTGCTTCAGCATCGTAAACCAGGCTGCCTGGGGAGGAGTCGGAAAATATGCCGATGCCAATACTATCGCCTTTTTCAGTAAACTTGCTTTCCCTGTTGCGATACTCTACTGCTTTATGTTCTTCCCTGAAGAGCGGCTCCTTGTCAGGTCCCGACTGTTCTGGCTAGGAGTCGCTGGCTGCGTAGCAGGACTGGCACTTCTGTCAGTTGAACGCATGACATTTTCCAGTCTTTTAAACACAAATATGTTGGGCCTGCTTCTACTCCTGCTTATTGCTGTTTCCTGGGGAGGATATTCAGTGTGTGTTCGCTTGAAAATGCCTAATTATTCAGCTATTTCAAGTTTCTGGGTCATAAGCGTCTATACTACGATCGGACTGGCTCTCCTCATGTGGGCTTTTGGAAACGTCGCGACCGTGACTGGCTTGGATACGAAAACGTGGGGCATAGTGATTGCTTCCTCACTTGTCGGGATCACGTTCTGGCATGTCCTCTATTACAAGGCCATCAGGGGGCTCGGAACGATTGTGGCTGACGGTGTACTTATGTTGTCCCCGGCCATAACCATTGCCGGATCAGCGTTGGTATTGGGAGAACATATGACACTACTGCAGGCAATCGGCGGAATTATCATTGCGGGCGGCAGTATTCTGCTGGTAGTGGCACAGGGACGCTTTCATCACAAGAACTACAAATAACATAGCACGGGGTTGCTATCGCGTGACATCTCTGTTGACAGCTAGAGCAAAATATGGCGGAGACACAAAATACCACCAAGGAATTGACCGGCGGTTCAAACCTTCATTTGAGTATTTGATGCCAATTTCAAATTTATTACGTGAAAAATACCGACCCTGTTGTTATAGTTTTCAGCACACGGGACAGATTGGCCTTAGGAGCAGATACGTGGAACAACTTTTTAGTTTCCATCCGGAAACTCCGGATGAGAAACTGTTGGTTTCTGATTCGGAGAGGAGGAGTTTTTCGTTCTGCTAAGGAAATCGAGTCATTGTGCGGAGGCGTACACACGAGACGGCATAGAGATCGCCAGCTATCATATCAACAGCCTTAATGCCGGCGAACTGCGCAACCTGATGGAAGAGGCCGATGCGCTGCTTTTCGGTATTCCGACGTTTAACCGCGATATCGCAAAACCGATGTGGGA